>JANOIR010000095.1:0-35564 GCA_031407765.1 Vicinamibacteraceae bacterium | reverse complement strand
CTCGCCGCCGTCCTCGACGCCGCCGAGCGCCCGCCGGTCGCGGGCGCGGCCCGCGAGCGTCACCTGCGCGCCCGCGGCGCGATCCGCGGCCTGCTGCAGCGCGCCCGCGAGGCCTACGAGCGCTTCGGCGATCCGCCGATCGCGATCGACGAGCTGGCGCCGCTGCTGCGGCGGTTGCTCGAAGCCCAGACCTTCAACCCGCGCGTCGGGCCCGGCCTCGTCCACGTCGTCGACGCGGCGGCGGCGGCGTTCGGTCGCTTTGCCGACGTGACGCTGGCCGGCCTCGTCGAAGGGGAGTGGCCGACCGCGTCCGGCCGCAACGTCTTTCTGCCGTCGAGCCTGCTCAAGGATCTCGGCTGGCCCAACGACGCCGACCGGCGGGCCGCCGCGCGGGCCACGTTCGACGACCTGCTCCGCTTGCCGCGACGCTCGCTGGCGCTCTCGACATTCACGCTGGAGGACGATGCGATCGTCCGCCCCTCGGCCTACCTCGAGGATCTCGACGCGCTGGCGCTGGCGGCGGCACCGGCCGCGGTGAGCGCGGTCGCCCCGTTCGCGCTGGCGGTCGCGCCGCTCGCCATCGATGGCGTCGCCCGCGGCACCGAGCCGGCACGCTGGCCGCTCGCCGGCGCGCCCGCCGGTCCGGCCGACGTCGGGCCACGGCCGCCGATCGCCTACGCGGTGACCGCGCTCGACCGCTATCGATCGTGCCCGTTCAAGTACTTCGCGCGCGACGTCCTCGGTCTCGAGGAGGAGGTCGTCGACGAGCCGGGGCTGTCGGCGCGGGCGCGCGGCACGCTGGTCCACAGCGTCTTCCAGGCCTTCTTCGACGCGTGGACAGCGGCCGGCCACGGCGCCATCGATGCCGCGGCGCTGCCGGCGGCGCGTGCCCTGTTCGCCGAGGTGGTCGATCGCGTGCTCGAGACCGTGCCGCCGTCCGAGCGGGCGATCGAGCGCGCCGTGCTCCTCGGCTCCGCCGTCGGCGCCGGTCTCGGCGAGCGCGCCTTCCGCTTCGAAGCGGCGCGGCCGCAGCGGCTGGTGGCTCGGGAGCTCGAGGTGCCGCTCGATGGCGAGTACGTGCTCGCCGGGGGCGATCGGCCGATCCGGCTGCGTGGCACCGCCGACCGCATCGACCTGCTCGGCGATGGCACGCTGCGGCTGATCGACTACAAGACCGGCAAGGCCAGCAACGCGCGCGAGCTGCTCCAGGTCAAGGTGTACGGCGTCTGTGCCGAGACGCGGCTGCGCGGCCGACATGGCCGCGCCTGGACGGTCGGCGACGCCGGCTACCTGGCGTTCGGCCGCGGCGACGATCTCTTCGCCGCGGTGGTTACGCCCGAGACGCGCGAGACGGTGCTCGCCGAGGCCGGCGCCGAGGCGCGCGCCGTCGTCGACGCGGTCGAGGCCGGCACCTTCCCGGTGGCGCCGGACGACCTCTTCACCTGCAACTTCTGCGGCTTCGCCGCCGTCTGCCGCAAGGACTACGTCGGTGACGAATAGGCCAGGCTCCCAGCCCGGGCTGTTCGACTTCGACGAGGCGCCGCCGCGCCCGCCGGCTCTGCCTCCGCCGGTGCCGCTGCCGGTCCCGGTCCCGGGGCCGTTCGCCGCCGACGAAGCGGCACGCACGTACGCCGTCGATCCGCACCACAACGTCGTGCTCGAGGCCTCGGCCGGCACGGGCAAGACGACCGTGCTGGTGCAGCGCTACGTCAACCTGCTCAGCGTCGGCGTCGATCCGTCGAACATCCTGGCCATCACCTTCACGCGCAAGGCCGCAGCCGAGATGCGCGAGCGGATCATCGCGATGCTGCGCCGTGCCGCCGCTGAGAGCGACGAGGGCCGCGCCCGCTGGCTGGCGCTGCGCGACCGCGTCGGCGATATCGCCATCAGCACCATCGACGCGTTCTGCTACGCGCTGCTGCGCGAGTTCCCGCTCGAGGCGGGTCTGGCGCCCGGCTTTGCGGTCGCCGATGAGACCGAGGCGGCCCGGCTGGCCGAGGACGCCATCGATCGCGCCCTCGGCCGCTGCCGGGCGATCGCCAAGGCGGATCCGGCGATGGCGCTGGTGTTGACGCGGATCACGCCGCCGCGGCTCAGGGTGGCGCTGGCGCACCTGGTCGACCGGCGGCTGGTGGCGCCGTCTGGCCTGCGCCGCTACATCGGGCGCGAAGCCGACCTGACGCCCGAGGCGCTGAGCGCGCGGGCGGCGGCGCGCTTCCGCGATGCGCTCGAGGCACTGCCGGGCGGCCTCGCCGCCTTCCTCGCCGACGGTCCGATCGCGCATCCGCGCTTCGCCCTGATCGCCGCCGACCTGCGCGCCCTCGCGCGCGAGGAGGTGGAGGATCCGGCGATCCTCGCCGCTGTCGTCGAGACGCTGCGCTTCTACTTCACGACCAAGCAGAACACGCCGCGGCTGCGCCCCCCGAACGGCTACAAGAAGGAGCACGCTGTCGCCGAGGCCGGCTGGAAGCGGCACGCCCAGGCGGTGAAGCACGGGGCGCCGGGCGTGTTCACCGCGCTCCAGGCCTGGGCCCGCGATCTCAACGTGCTGCTGGCCCGCGGCGTCGCCCGCGTCTTCGCGATCACGCGCGACGAGCACCGGCGGACGCTGGCCGAGCACGACGTCGTCGATTTTCCCGAGCTGCTCGAGCGCGCCGTCGATCTGCTGAAGCAGATGGACGAGTTCTCGCAGAGCCGCTACCGGCTGGAGTCGCGCTACCACCATGTCCTGGTCGACGAGTTCCAGGACACCAGCCGGCTGCAGTGGCAGCTGGTGGCGCTGCTGGTCGCCTCGTGGGGCGAGGGCTTCGGCCTCGTGCACGAGGCGCCGGTGCTGCCGTCGCTGTTCATCGTCGGCGACCGCAAGCAGTCGATCTACCGCTTCCGCGACGCCGACGTGACGCTCCTCGACGAGGCGGCGTCCGCGATCCGCGGGCTGCGGCCCGAGGGGGGCGGCCGGCGCGCGATCGCCCGGAGCTTCCGGGCGCGGCCGGCGCTGCTGGCGTTCGTCAACGACGTCTGCGCCGAGATCGCCGTCGCCGCCCCGACCCGTCCGGACGCGTTCCGCTACGAGGCGTCGGATCACTTTCCGCTCGACGCCAGCGCCGCGGCGCCCGGGCGCGGCGACGAACCCCCGCTCGGCGTGATCGTGGCCGAGGACAGCGAGGCTACCGCGCACGCCGTCGCCGCCGAGATCGTGCGGCTGATCGCCACGACCACCGTGCGCGACCGCGTCAGCGGCGTGCCACGCCCGGCGGCCCCCGGCGACATCGCCATCCTGTTCCGCTCACGCGACGCCCACCGCGAATTCGAGCGGGCGCTCGAGGCGCGCGGCGTTCCGGCCTACGTCTACAAGGGCCTCGGCTTCTTCGATGCCGACGAGATCAAGGATCTGGTCGCGTTGATCCGCTTCCTCGCCGCGCCGGCGTCGGATCTGCGGGCGGCGGCGTTCGCGCGCTCACGCCTGGTCGCGATCTCCGACCACGGGCTGGCCCGGCTGGCGCCGCGGCTGGCGGCGGCGTTCACGGCGCCGGCGCCGTCCGACGCCATCGCCGCGCTCGATCCGGCCGATGCCGCCCGCCTGGCGCAGGCGCGCACATGGCTGGCCGAGTGGCTGGTCCTGGTCGATCGCTTTCCGCCGGCGGACGTCATCGATCACGTGCTGGCGGTCTCCGGCTACGGCGACGTCCTCGCCGGCCCGCGTCGCGATCAGGCCCGCGAGAACGTCAAGAAGCTGCGCAGCCTGGCCCGGCGGGTCAGCAACCGGGGCTACGCGACCATGGCGCGCCTCGCCGATCACATCGATCGGCTGGCCACCGGCGACGAGGCCAACGCCGTGCGCGAGGCGGTGCACGCGGTCAACCTGATGACCATACACGCGTCGAAGGGCCTCGAGTTCCCGATCGTGTTCGTCGTCAACATCGGCCGCGGCGTGGCGCGGCGGCGCTCGCCCGTGCGGGTCCACCTCTCCGGCGACGACGACGAACGCGGATCGGCGTCGGTGTCGATCGAGAACTTCCTGTCCGAGCACGACACGCTCGAGCCCGAGCTCGAGCGCGAGGAGACCAAGCGACTGCTCTACGTCGCGCTCACGCGGGCCCGCGATCGGCTCTACCTGTCGGCGGCGGCCAAGGACGGCGTGGTGCGCATGGGCCCGCAGAGCCTGGGCCAGTCGCTCCCGCCCTCGCTGCAGGCGCAGATGCAGACGGCACTGGCGATAACCGACGGCGAGCCGCTGCCGTGGGCCGGCCGGACGGGCGGCCACGTCATCCGCGTCGCGCGCCCGCCGGTGCCGCTCGTGGTGCTGCCGCCGGTCGGGGCGGCGCCGGACGCGGCGTCGACGCCGCAGCCCCGGTCCCTGGAGGTCGCGACGCCGGCGCCGCAGCCGCGCCTTCTGCCGGCCGTCCCGCGCGCCGCCGTCACCGGGGCCGAGCTCGGCGCCTCGGACGGGGACGTCCTGGAGCCGGACCGTGACGAGCCGGCGGGCGGCCGCCTGGTCGGGCGCCTGGTGCACCGGCTCCTGGCGCGTTTCCCGCCGGGGAGCGCCGCCCAGGAGGCGACGGTGCACGCCACCGCCGCCACGCTCGTCAGCGACGAGGAACGGGCGCTCGTGCCCGAGCTCGCCGCCACCATCGCACGGGCGGCGTTGCTGCACCGGCGGCTGATCTCACGTCCCGACGTCATCGCGCTGTTCGCCGACGCGACGGCTGTGTTCGAGGTTCCGGTATCGCTCGTCCAGGACGGTCGTGTCCTGCGGGGGACCGTCGATTGCCTGCTGCGGCGGCCCGACGGCGCGCTGGTCGTCATCGAAGTGAAGACCGGGCCGCCCCGCCCGGAGCATCAGCGTCAGCTCGAGGCCTACCTGGCGGCGATCCAGGCCCTCGGTTCGGGGATCCGTGCAACCGGATGTCTCGTCCAACCGTAAGTCCACGTACTGGTGCGTGCGTTCACGCTTCGGCGGGCGTTGATCGTGGCAAGTCTCATCGTCCGGGCCCCTAGCGCCGATTAGGTGGGGGAGCCAACCCGAGGGCGGTTTCCCCGGTGTCGAACCAGGTAGGGATAGACGGCCCGGGGTCGCGCGTGGCGGCTTGGAGGCTGTGGAGACAGTTTTGCAGCGTCACGCGAGTGAGGAGCCAAGGGCCATGATGCGAGCCACCACCATTCCGGCAACGCGGTCGCGACCCGCGACGTTCGAGTTCGAAGCGCTGGAAGGGCTGCCGTGCGGGTGCGTCGCCGTGGCCTACCGGTCGCGCCTCTGGGACGTGTCGTTGATCTCGCTGGACGCCAAAGGGCCACACTGCGTATTTGCAGGGCACCGCGCCGGCCAGGTCATCCATTTCGGGGAACCGGACGGCGCCGACGACGAGACGAACGACGAGTAGCCGCTACTGCGCTTCGCGCAGTTCCTCTGGTTCGACGTCTTCGAAATAGTCACATTCCGGGCACACCCACTCCTTGTACTCGCGCTTGACTACCTGCTGCGTGCCGGGAATGGTGTCGACTCGCTCCGCCATGCGCATGCGCATGATCTCGTTGCACATCGGACATTCTTTGGTCATGGTGTCCTCCGGATCATCGGCCCGTCCGCGCTCGGGCTTCAGGCCGGGTCATTGCCTTGACAACCCGAGCGAGCGGTCCCTATCGTTAGCAGTCCGCGACGCCGGACTCAGCGGCCGATGCCCTCGTCTCCCTTGCCACGTGTCGCTCGCTTGACGGCTCATCCAGCCGATCCGGGACGCGCCTGCTTCGCGGACGAGGCGGGGATCGATTTTCCCGCCCTCGCGGTGGCCGTCGAGCGGATGCGCCATGCGTTCGTCGGCGAAGAGGCCAGCCCGGCGATCGAGGTGCCGGTGGACGTCCGCCGGGCCAGCGCGCTGCGCGGCGGCGACCTCTCCGTCCAGCTCCCGGTGCGGCGGACCTGTGAACGCTGCGGTGGGCGCGGCGAGGCGTGGGACGAGCCCTGCGCGCCGTGCGCCGGCGCGGGCCACACCGAGGAGCGCCGCGACATCACCATCGCCCTACCGCGCGGACTGGCCGACGGCGACCGCCTGCTGGTGCGCCTGGGTGGCCGTCACGTCGTGCCCACGGCGGTCACCCTGCACGTCACGCTCACGTGATCGCGCCGACGCGGGCGTCCTGGCTCGCGTTTCTCTCGCTGGCGTCGGCCTGGGCCGCGGCAGTCGCCGGCCTCGCCGTGCTGCCCCTGTCGGCGGCGGCATTCGCCATCGCGCCATCAGCCGGCACGCCGGCCGCGGCGGTGCTCGTGGCCTGGCTCGGGGTCGCCGTCGGCGTGGCGGCGCTGTCGTATGCCGCCGCCTCCGCAACCGTGGCGCACGGCCTGCGCCACGGGCGCAGCTGGGCCCGCAGCGGCGCGCTCGGCCTGGCGTTCGTCAACCTCTTCGTACCGCCGTTTGGCACGGCGCACGGGATTTACGCACTCTGGCTGCTCCTGGCCGCACCGCGGCCGGGCGAGGCCGCTTCCGAGGTCACCCATGTCCACGTCTGAACGGTCCAGCACCGGCCTCGACGCCAACATCGCGGCGGCGTTGAGCTATTTCTTCGGGCTGCTGAGCGGAGCGGTGTTCTTCGCCATCGAGACCGAAAGTCGCTTCGTGAAGTTCCACGCGATGCAGTCGATGCTGGCATCGGTCGCGGCCATGGTCATCTATATCGCCTATACCATCGTTTTCATGGTGCTGTGGCGGCTGCCGTTCGTGGGCTGGATCGCCGGCATCTTCGGCACGCTTGGCTGGGCGCTGCTCGCCCTCGCCTTCCTCGGGGTCTGGCTCTACTGCATGTTCCGCGCGTTCCAGGGCGACCGCTTCAAGCTGCCGTACATCGGCGAAGTCGCCGAGAAGCAGGTGTGGCCGTCAGAGCGGGGGTAGCCGTACGAGCCGGGGGTAGCCAGACGATCGGCCGAGACGGCGCGCGCGTGAAGCGCGCCGGCCACGGTACAATGTCGGGATGTTCTCCCGTTCGTCTCCGGTGACGGAGACCGCCGTTCTCGAGGCCCTCCGGGTCGTCCGCGATCCGGACCTCCACAAGGACATCGTCACGCTCGGGTTCGTCAAGCGCGTCGCCATCGACGGCGGCGCCGTGGCGGTCACGATCGAGCTGACGACGCCGGCCTGTCCGGTCAAGGATCAGCTCCGCGACCAGGCCGCCGCCGCGATCCGCGGCATCGCCGGCGTGACCGGCGTCGAGGTCGAGATGACGGCCAGTGTGCGGTCGGCAGCGCTGCCGGAGGGCGGCCGGGTCCCGATCCCCGGCATCCGCAACATCATCGCGGTCGGCGCCGGCAAGGGCGGCGTCGGCAAGACCACCGTCGCGGTGAACCTGGCCATCGCGCTGGCCCGGCTCGGCAGCCGCGTCGGCATCATCGACGGCGACATCTACGGCCCCAACGTCCCGATCATGCTCGGCGTCCACATGCAGCTCACGCACGACGGCGAGAAGATGCTGCCGGCCGAGAAGTACGGCATCTCGGCTGTGTCGATGGGCTTCCTCACCAACGACGACGCGCCGGTGATCTGGCGTGGCCCGATGCTGCACGGGGTGGTGCAGCAGTTCTTCCGCGACGTGCGCTGGCCCGAGCTGGACTACCTGATCGTCGACATGCCGCCCGGCACCGGTGACGTCGCGCTCAGCCTGAGCCAGTCGGTGCCGGTATCGGGAGCGGTGGTCGTGACCACGCCGCAGCGCGTGTCGCTGGCTGATACACGGCGTGCCGTGAAAATGTACGAGAAGCTGAACGCGCCGGTGCTCGGCCTGATCGAGAACATGAGCCACTTCGTCTGCCCCAGCTGCGGCCATGAGGCCGACCTGTTCGGCCGTGGCGGTGGCGAGGCCCTGGCCACCGAGCTCAACATTCCGTTCCTCGGTCGGGTGCCGCTCTACGAGCCGGTGCGGTCGGGCGGCGACGCCGGCGTGCCGATCGTGATCGGCGAGCCCGGCTCGGCCCCCGCGCTGGCGCTCGTCGCCGCCGCCGAGCGCGTCGCGGCGCGCATCTCCATCGCCAGCTACGCGCGCACGATTCCGTTGACCCCGGTGCGCTGATGGATATTGCCTACACCAAGACGACGCTGCCCAACGGTCTCGACGTCATCCTCCACGAGGACCACACGCTGCCGATCGTGGCGGTCAACGTCTGGTACCACGTCGGTTCGAAGGACGAGCGCCCCGGGCTCACCGGCTTCGCGCATCTGTTCGAGCACCTGATGTTCGAGGGCTCGGCCAACCACGATCACGGCTACTTCCCGCCGCTGCAGGATGCCGGCGCCGCCGTCAACGGCTCGACCAACGCCGATCGCACCAACTACTGGGAGGTGGTGCCGACCGGCGCGCTCGAGCTCGCGCTGTTCCTGGAGTCCGATCGCATGGGCTTCCTGCTGCCGGCGCTGACCGACAAGAAGTTCACGACCCAGCGCGAGGTGGTGATCAACGAGCGTCGCCAGAACTACGAGAACCGGCCCTATGGCCTCGCCGGCATCGCGATGACGACGGCGCTCTACCCGCCGGATCATCCGTACCACTGGCCGACCATCGGCTACACGCCTGACCTGCGCCTCGCGACGCTCGACGACGTGCGCGACTTCTTCGCCCGCCACTACCATCCGGGCAACGCTTCGATCGCGCTCGCCGGCGACATCGATTCGGCGTCCGCGCTGGCGCTGGTCGAGCGCTACTTCGGCGACGTGCCGGCCGGGCCGCCGGTGCCGCGGGTCGCCGTGCCGCCGGGCGGGCCGTCCGGCGAGACCCGCATCGTGCTCGAGGATCGCGTCGATCGGCCGCGTCTGTACATCGCGTGGCGGACGCCGGCGCTGTTCGAGGAGGGCGACGCCGCCCTCGACGTTGCCGCCGCCGTGCTCGCCGGCGGCAAGACGTCGCGGCTGTACCGCACGCTGGTGCACGAGCGCCGCCTCGCGCTCGACGTGTCGGGCGGGCAGCAGTCGCGCGAGCTCGAAGGCTTCTTCCAGCTCGCTTCCACCGCCGCGCCCGGCCGGACCCTCGCCGACATCGACGCCGTGATCGAGCAGGCGCTGGGCGAGCTCGCCGCCACCGGGCCGACCGGCGCCGAGCTCGAGCGGGCCCTGGCGCAGGCCGAAGCCAACTTCGTCTACCGCCTGCAGACCGTCGGCGGCTTCAGCGGCAAGTCGGATCAGCTGAACGCCTACAACGTCTATCGTGGCAACCCGGGCTCGTTCGACGCCGATCTCGCGCGCTACACCCGACTCACCGTCGGCGACGTACGCGAGGCCTGCCGGCGGCTGGCCGCCAGTCCGCGCGTCGCGCTCAGCGTGGTGCCGAACGGCGCCGGCGATCAGGCCCTCGCCGGCTCGGTCCCGGCGGTGGCCTCGTGACCACGCCGCGGCAGATGCCGCCGGTCGGCGAATCGCGCGGCATCCACTTCCCGCCGATCGCCAAGCACACGCGCGCCGACGGCTCGCGGGTCTGGACCGTCGCGCATCGCGGCCTGCCGGTCGTCTGCCTGAGCGTGCTCTACCCGATCGGCAGCGCCGCCGATCCGGTCGATCGCTTCGGCCTCACCTCGCTGACCGCGGACCTCCTCGACGAAGGCACGCAGTCGCTCGACGGGCACGCGCTGCACGACGCCCTGGCGCGTCTCGGATCGCACCTGGAAGGCGAGGTCGGGCCCGACGCGGCCGCGCTCGGCCTGGTCACCCTGTCGCGCAACGGCGATCGCGCGCTGGCGCTCCTCGCCGACGTCGCCTGCCATCCGCGCTTCGACGCCGCCGACTTCGCGCGCGTCCGCGACAACCGCGTCAGTCGCCTGGTCCAGATGCGTGACGTGCCGGCCGCCGTCGCCGAGCGCGTCTTCAGCCGGCAGCTCTATGGCGCGCACCCGTACGGCCACTCGTCGGTCGGCGTCGAGGCGTCGCTGCGTGTGACGACGCTCGACGACGTGAGCCGCTTCCACGCGGAGGTGCTGCTCGCCACCACGCCGACGATCATGGCCGTTGGCGACGTCGCCCACGAGGACGTCGTGCGCTGGGTCGACGCGACGTGGCCGCTGCGCACCCGTGCCGCGCTGCCGGACCCGGTGCCGCCGGTCACGCCGGCGGTGCTGCCCACAGGTCCGTCGCTGTCGTTCGTGCACCGGGCCGCGGCGGCACAGTCGGAGCTGCGCGTCGGTCGCGTCGGGGCGGCGCGCTCGACACCGGACTACGCCGCGCTGTCGGTGATGAACACGATCCTCGGCGGCACCTTCGTCAGCCGGATCAACTCGAAGCTACGCGAGGAGAAGGGCTTCACCTACGGCGTCCGCTCGACCTTCGACTACCGCCGCGAACCGGGGCCCTTCGTGGTTCAGACCAGCGTGCAGGCGTCGGCGACGACGGAGGCCGTCGCCGACATCCTCACCGAGATCCGCGGCATCGGCGGCGACCGGCCCGCCACCGCGGCGGAAATCGGCCGGGCCCAGGCGGCGCTGACGCGCAGCTATCCACGCAGCTTCGAGACCGCCGAGCAGGTCACGCGCGCGGTCGCCCAGATCGCCCTGCACGGACTGCCGGACGACTACTTCGACGGGTTCGTGCGCGACGTCTCGAGCGTGACCGCCGAGCAGGTCTCCGACGTCGCCCGCCGCTACGCCGCGCCGCACGATTTGCACGTGGTCGTCGTCGGCGACCGCTCCCACCTGGTGGCCGACGCCTTGGGGCTGGGCCCTGCGGTCGAGCGTTCGCTGTCAGACGACTGAGCCTCCAGCCGTCGTCAGGACGGGGTATGATCCCGGGGTCGCGGCCCGGCTTCGGCTGAGCCGTGGACGAACCTTCCTGGCCACCCGTGCGTCTGATTCTGGCGAGCAATCCGTGCGACTGGCGAAACTCGGCCTCAGTGTATTCGGCGTGTTCGGTGCCATCGCGGCGACGCTTGCCGTCGCCACGATCTGGCTCCTGCTGACCGATCCCGTCACCGTCGCCGACGCCGTCCAGCGCCGCGACGTCTCGCCCCTCGTCCGCGCGCTCGCCGGCGCGATTTACGACGCGATGAAGGGCTTGTTCAAGTACATCTAATCGGCGCCGCCGCAGGGGCGCGTGGCGTCGATCGTGAACAGCAGGCGCTGGCCGTCGTCGGCGACGCGGACGAGCGGCAAGCGGGTCTCCAGCATCGCCATCAGCGCCGCATTGGCATCGCGCGAGTACAGCACGACGAAGCGAACCGCCGCCGCCCGAAGCCCGGCGGCTGCGGCCTCGCAACTGGGGAGCGGCGCCGACGCCGCCCCAGGGGCCGAGAGCACGAGCAGGGTCCGATAGGGCTCGTTCTGCTGATACCAGGACCACACGCGCGGCGGCAGGCGCGCCAGGAAGCCACCAACGAGCGGCCGCCCGTGGAGGGTCTGCCCGTACATCGCGTCGTGTTCCAGGAACCCCTTCTCGCCGAAGCCGTCGCGGACTCCAAACGGGACAGTCAGGACCGATCCGGCCTCTCGACTCGCCGCGATGGTGGCGTAGACACCGGGAGGATTCAGAGCCGTCAACGGGAGAGGCGCGGCGGCCGACTCCACGATCGCCAGTGTGGCCAAGAGCCACAGCCACCATCCCGACGGCCGGGATCCCGCCCGTGACGAGATCGCCGCTGCGATGAGCACGACCAGCGACAGGTGCGCCATGGCCATGGCCCGGCCGGGGATGCGGGCGTTGTTCACGATCGGCACGACCTGCGCCAGCGCCTGCGGCAGGAGGAGGGCGCTGCTGTGACCGAGGACGACCAGGTACGGGCCCAACGCCCAGACGCCGAAGAAGGTGCTGACAATCAGCCAGCGCCGGACCTGGCTCACCTGACTGGCGCCGGTCAGCGCGAAGACCAGGAGCGCCAACGGTACGATGCCCAGCCAGCCGGACGCTTCCATCACATCGAGACCGAAGAAGCCGTACGCCCGTCGGACGGCGGCGCCAGCCAGACCACCGAACGGCGGCCCCAGCGCCAGCGAGGCCAGGTCGATGCCGCGCGGACTGCTCTTGAGCGAGGAGGCCTGCGTCACGTAGTCGCCCGCCGTCCACGTGGCCCACACCGCCGCCATCAGCGGGCTGACGAGCACGAAAAAGAGGACGAGGCCCGGTATCAGGCTGCGGATGCGCGCCAGGGGGAACGGCTGGCGCTCGGTGATGGACAGTCGCGGATACCTGCGGGCCAGGACTGCGGCAAGAGCCAGGAGCCATCCGACGGTGAGCGCGTTGGAGGCGCTCCTGATGCGCACCGTCGTGAGCCCGAGATCCAGCTGACCGGCCGGCAGGACGGTGATGAGGATGCCGGCCGACACGGCGATGACTGCGAGCGTCAGCAGGAGACGGCTGACGAGCCCGGCTGGGCGTGAACGGATGTCGACACGCACCGGCCAGAGCTCCAGGGCGCCGTAGATGAGCGCGAAGAGGACGAAGAACACCGTGTAGTAGTAGTCGCCGTAGGGGACCAGTGCAGCCGTGATCGCGACCGCACACGCCTTCGCCAGGGTCGGCTTCTGCCACCAGGCCACGTAGGCGGCGCACGCGAACGCCAGCGGCCACACCACCGCCAGGTTGTAGTGGCCCATGAGTCGGGCCGCAATGGTGGGAGCCACGAGAAAGAGCGCGCCGGCGAGCACCGACACCCCGCGCGCGCGCGTGACGACGAACGCCAAGGCGTAGGCGGCGAGGCCGTTGAGCGCGATCGAGCCGATCAGCACGAGGTTGTGCGCGCGCACCAGCGGCAGCGAGCCGAGCACGGAGGCCGCGAGGAATGCGGGCAGGGCGGTGTGCGTGTGGAAGGCGAGCGAGGCGCCCGCTGGAGCCTGTATCACCGGGCACCAGAAGAAGTCGTGAGACGACGCGAGCGCTTCCCGCATCCACCAGCTGTTCCAGAGGAACGAGACGTTGTCGCCCAGCCCCAGCCCCGGCAGGTGCGTGTCGAGGTGACGCACCAGCGGGAACGTGTGGAGAAGCGCCAGCAGCACGTACCCGGCCAGGAGCCCGGCGTGGAACCCGAGGGATCTCACTACTTCACCAGCGACTCGTGCAGGAACTTCGTCAAGACGTAGCCATCCATCCACTTGAACGGGGAGACGCCGGTGCTGTAGTGGCCGCAGGGCAGGACGAACGACTGGTGCGGCAGGCCGCGGTCGGCGAAGTCGGCGATCAGCTGACGCGAGAGCCGGACCGGGAAGGTGAGGTCGTAGCGCGCGTAGACCAGCAGGGTGCGCGTGTCGTGCATGCGATCGAGGTAGGGCTGCGGGCTGATCGGCAGCCACATCCGCCGCAACGCGTCGAGGTCGACGCGCCCCTCGAGGCCCTCGCGCACGTGCTCGGTCGAGAGACCGGTCCAGACGACGTCGGCGAAGTACGGCGAGACGTGGTTGAGCGCGGCGGCGCGGATCAGCGGTTCGTGCGCGGCCGTCAGCATCGACAGGCACGAGCCCAGGCTGGTGCCGAGAATACCGACGCGCTCGTAGCCACGCGCCGCCATCCACATCACGGCGCGGCGCGCATCGAGGACGGCCTGGCGGCACACGGCCAGCGTCCGGCAGACGTTGGCGCTGACGATGTAGTCGGCGCGGCTCAGTTCGGGCGGCATGCGGACGTCGTGATACGGCAGGCTCAGGCGCAGCCCGCTCATGCCGAAGCGTGCCAGCAGCCTGGCCAAGCCGATGTGGCCGTCGCCGTCGGAGTTCCACTGCGGCAGCAGCACCACGCCGGCACGCCGAGATCCGTTCTCGGCCGGGACATAGCGCGCCTGCACCACGTTGTTCTCCGCGTGCGGCGTGACCACCGCGCTCTCGAAGCGGAGGACGTTGGCCGCATCGAGCTCATAGGCGGGCGCGGGATCGACGGCGTAGAACGCCCCCGATGCCTCGGTCGCACGCTCGCCGGTCGCCACGAGCGCGGCGGCGATGGTGCGATCGTCGGCGGCGTCGTTGCCGACTCCGTGGCCCAGCCCCAGGTCGAGGGGGGGGAGGCCGGCGCAAGGCAGCCAGTCGAGGCCCCAGTCGAACGGACGCACGACCCGCACCGAGCCGGCGTGAATCCGGCGTTCCCAGGCGTGAAAGAATGGACGGACTACCACAAGCTAGATTACTGGCTGGGCGGCGAGCGCGGCCTCCACGGCGAGCGCGATCTCGAGCAGGCGCTCGGTGTCGCTCGCGACGAGCTGCAGCCCGACGGGCAGGCTGCCCGGTGCCGTCGGCAGGGGCAGCGTGATGGCCGGATGGCGCGTCAGGTTGAACGGCTGACACAGGCGCAGCAGCGCCGTGCGGATCGATTCCTCGGCGTCGCCGAAGTGGACCGTGGCGGTGCCGATGGTCGGCGCGGTCACCGGCGACGTCGGCAGGAGTAGCACGTCGGCGCGCCCGAGCGCGCGATCCACGGCCTGGCGCAGCACCACCTGCGCCTGCGTCGCCCGCGCGTAGTCCTCCGCTGCGACATAGCGGCCGGCTTCGAGGCGCGCGCGGACGCCGGGCGTGTAGTCGCTCCCCTGCGTCTCCAGCGTCGAGGCGTGGAGCGCGGCGGCGTCGGCGAGGCAGATCGGCAGGTAGGCGGCGGCGGCGTCGTCGAGCACGCCGAGCGGCGCCGGCGCGGTGGCGAGACCGGCAGCGCGCAGGCGATCGAGCGCGGCGTCGAACGCGGCGCGCACGTCGTCGGCCAGATGTTCGACGATGCCGGCGGTGACGAGACCGGCGCTGAGCGAGGCGAGCTCCGGCATCAGCGCGTCGTCGGTCGCCGGTCGGCCCGCCATCACCAGATACATCACCCGCGCGTCGGCGACCGTCCGCGCCAGCGGGCCGACGTGATCGAGGCGTCGGCTGAGCGGCACGACGCCCTCGAGCGGCACTTCACCGAAGCGCGGCTTCAGCCCGACGAGCCCGCACAAGGCGGCCGGGATGCGGACCGAGCAGCCGGTATCGGTGCCAACGCTGGCGAAACCGAGGCCGGCGGCGACGGCGGCGGCCGATCCGCCGCTCGACCCGCCGGTCAGGCGGGTGACGTCGAGCGGATGGCGCGGCGGCCCGTAGGCCGAGTCCTCGCTGGTCGGCCCGAGCGCGAACTCGTGCAGGTTGGTCTTGCCGATGACGATGGCGCCGGCCTCGCGCAGCCGGGCCACGACCGCGGCGTCGGCGCCGGCGACGTCGAACTGGCGGACCCGCGACGCCGCCGTCGTCGGGTAGCCGGCGACGTCGACCAGATCCTTGACGCTGATCGGGATGCCGTGCAGCGGCCCCCGATCGACGCCGGTGCGCAGGTCGGCGTCCGCCGCGGCGGCGTCGGCGCGGGCGAGATCGGTGGTGACGGTGATGAAGGCGTTCAGCCGCGGGTTCTCGCACGCGATGCCCTCGAGTGCCGCCTCGGTCAGGGCCGAGGCCGAGACGTCGCCCGAACGGAGCAGGGCGGCGGTGGCGGCGATCGTGGGCAGCACCGGCGGCTGGCGCCGCCCGCCGTCCGGGAGCGGCGGCGGGGCAATGGCGGCCGGGGCCAGGGCCGCGCCCCGCAGGGCGATGCGGGCGGTGGCGTGCTCGGCCCACGGCGCCTGCCGCAGCCGCTCACCCGAGGCGCGCAAGGCTTCGAGCACCGGGACGATGTGTCCCAGGCCGCGGCGTTCCGCGTCGGCGCGTGCAGTCTCGAACCAGTCCGGCAGCATACCTAGTGTGATGCTAACCTATCGACCAGTTGCCGCGCGCGTGCGGGCGCCGCGACGCGCCTAGCGTCGCGAGTAGCAGACCGCACGCCAGGAGCGCGGCCCGCGGCCGGGCGTGAGAGCCCGGCGGCAGACAAACAATGGGCCGACTTACCAAGTTCATCGCCACCGTCGGGCCGGCCTGTGCCGCCGAGAGCGCGCTCGACGCGCTCATTGCCGCCGGAACCGACGTCTTCCGCCTGAACTTCTCGCACGGCACGCACGAGGAGCACGGGACGGTCATCACCCGCATCCGCGATGCCGCGGCGCGGAGCGGCCGCCACGTCGCCATCCTGCAGGACCTCTCCGGACCCAAGATCCGCACCGGCAAGCTGGTCGATCGCAAGGCCATCGATCTCGTGCCCGGCGCGACCCTGGCCATCGCCACCGGCGACTTCGTCGGCGGCCCCGGCCGCGTCTCGACCAGCTTCGCCGGGCTCGCCAAATCGGTGCGCCCGGGCGATCGGCTCCTGCTCGATGACGGCCGCATCGAGCTGCGCGTCGAATCGTCGGACGGAACCACGGCGCAGACCACGGTGGTCGCTGGCGGCCCGCTCGGCGAGCACAAGGGCATCAACCTGCCCGGCGTCGTGCTGCCGGCGTCGGCGCTGACGCCGAAGGACATCGCCGACCTGCGCTTCGGGCTGTCGCGCGGCGTCGACCTCGTTGCACTCAGCTTCGTCCAGACGGCCGAGGACTTGCGCATGGCGCGGGCCATCGCCGCCGAGTCGGGCGACGGGCGGACGCCGCTCATCGCCAAGATCGAGCGTCCCGCCGCGGTCGAGAACATCGACGCGATCCTCGGTGCCTGCGACGCGGTGATGGTCGCGCGCGGTGATCTCGGGCTCGAGATGCCGTTCGAGCGCGTGCCGGCGGTGCAGAAGGAGATCACGCGCCGGGCCCGACGCCGCGGCCTGCCGGTGATCGTCGCGACGCAGGTCTTCGATTCGATGCGTACCGAACTGCGGCCGACGCGCGCCGAGGTCAGCGACGCCGCCAACGCCGTCGACGACGCGGTCGACGCGATCATGTTGACCGGCGAGACGGCGATCGGCATCGATCCGACCCGCACCGTGCAGACCCTCGACGCCGTCATCCGCGCCGCGGAGTCGCTCACCCCGTCGCTCGAGATCGATCCCGGCCTCGAGGTCACCGACGTGCCGCACAACCGCGCGCTGTGCCAGTCGGCGGTGACGCTGGCGGCGACCGGCAACGCCGATGCCATCGTGGCGATCACGCGCGGCGGCAAGACGGCGCACATGCTCTCGGCGTTCCGGCCCGCCGTGCGCATCTTCGCGGTGACGCCCGAGGCCAGCATCGCGCGGCGCTTCGCCCTCTATCGCGGGGTGCTGCCGCTCGTCGCCGAGATCGACCCGACCGGGCTGGCGATCGAGCACCAGCTGCGCGAACGCAGCCTACTGCCGGCGGGGTCCGTGGTCGTGTTCGTGTCCGTCAACGCCGACCTGACCCGCGCCGACGCCAACTTCCTGCGCATCCGCCGGATCTAGCGTCAATCCCCGCGAGCCGGCCTGTTCCAGTCGAGCTGGCCTTGGACCGCGCGTGTGGCGCGGTGAACTGGTGGCGCCCTGCCACCAGCGGTCCATCGGTGCGCTTCGTCCCTGCCGAGAGCCTTTTCGACGGTCCGTCCCTGGCCGCGCGATCCAGATCCATGGAGCCAGATCGACCGTGGATCCATCTTTCCGGGGAGTCGATCCCCGGAGAGCCCGATCATGGTCCCCATTCCCACGCCATCTGCGTCATCCCGTGACCGCACCGGCCCAAGCCCACCACGATCCGTCACCGTTCATATCCGATTGGTCACATACAGCCCGCAGCCTGTCGCGATCCGTCCTCTTACGGCAACGCGGTTGCTCTACATCCCGCTGGTCACTGGTGCCTCGACTGTGAGGGCCAGTGTGACGGTTGGGGTGGCCGCGGGCCGCCAACGGTCCTCAACGGAGAGGGACATATGCAGAAAAGATTCGTGGCCTTCCTGATCGCCGTATTCGTGGCGGCGGGAGCGGGATTGGCAACAGCGCAGGAACGATTTGGCGGTTTGACCGGCCTCGTGACTGACGCAAGCGGCGCCGTGCTCCCCGGAGCGACGGTGACCATCACCAGCAAGAACACTGGCGCGTCGCGGACGCTCGTCACCGCGGCGGACGGCATCTACAACGTGCCCGATCTCGAGCCGGGCCGTTACTCGCTGGTCGTCGAGCTCAGCGGCTTCTCCAAGATGCAGATGGACGACGTCGCCGTGAGCCTGGGCAAGACCCTCAAGGTCGACGCGCAGCTCAAGGTCGGCGACATGTCCGAGGTCGTGCAGGTGCAGGCCGAGGCGCGGCCGGCGATCGACTCGCGCAGCACGCTCGTCTCGCACAACGTCACCGCCGAGGAAATCGAGCGCATGCCGAAGGGCCGCAGCTTCCAGTCGCTGGCCATGACCGCACCGTCGGTCAACTCCGGTGAGATCGAGGGCGGGTTCCAGGTCAACGGCGCCAGCGGCGCCGAGAACGCGTTCACGGTCGACGGCGTCGTCACCAACAGCCTGATCAACGGCTCGTCGCGCCAGAACACCGTGTTCGAGTACCTGCAGGAAGTGCAGATCAAGACGACCGGCATCGCGGCCGAGTACGGCGGCGCCCTGGGCGGCGTCATCAGCGCCGTGACCAAGTCGGGCGGCAACACCTTCCGCGGTGAAGCGCACTACCTGTACGAGGGCTCCGGCCTGAGCGCCGGCCCGGTCAAGCGGCTCGTCCTCAATCCGTCCGACGACCTCACGGTGACCTACGAGCAGGACACCAAGGCTGGGGATCACCGCAACGAGATCGGCGGCTCGATCGGCGGGCCGATCGTCAAGGACAAGCTGTTCTTCTTCGGGTCCTACTCGCCGCGCTTCGTCCGCCGCACCAACGAGTACCGCTTCTCCAGCGGCACCGAGAACGGCGAGATTGTCCGCAAGCAGACCCTGACGCAACTGTTCGGCAAGGTGACCTACAGCAGCAGCCGCCTCACGGCCTCGGGCTCGGCGCTCTTCACGCCGACGACCTCCGAAGGCACGCTGCCGGCTTACAACGGCGCCGGCTCGAACATCATCAGCAGCTCGCAGGCGGCCAACGCCGTCAACCTGCAGCGCGGGTTCGAGCAGACGCAGAACAACACCAGCGGCAACGTCGACATCGTGCTGTCGAACTCGTCGTTCCTGTCGGCCCGCGGCGGTTACTTCTACGACAACTACAACGACACGGGCATCCCGAACACGACCAACTACACCTACCAGCGGACGTCGATCGGCCTGGCCGGTGTGCCGGCCAACCTGCAGGGCCCGGTTCAGTTCTCCAACACGCCACGCGCCCTGATCGTCGACAAGGACACCACCAACCGTGGCTTCTTCAACCTCGACTACAACAACGCGTTCCACGCCGCGGGCTACCACACGCTGAAGGGCGGCTTCGGCTACCAGCACACGGTCAACGACGCCAACCAGGCCTACCCGGGCGGCTACGTCGACATCTTCTGGAACACGGCCTTTGCCTTCCCGAACGCCCCGGGCGGACGCGGCACCTACGGCTACTACGCGGTCAACAACCGCGGCGTCCAGGGCAAGGCGGGCGCGAACATCATGTCGCTCTACGTCCAGGACCAGTGGACCATCGGCGACCGGCTGACCCTGAACGTCGGCCTGCGCGCCGAGGACGAGGTCGTCCCGTCGTTCCGTGACGGCGTCGACGCGATGAGCTTCAGCTGGAAGGACAAGATCGCGCCGCGCCTGGGCGCCGCCTATGACGTCCGCGGCGACGGCAAGTTCAAGATCTACGGCAGCTGGGGCCGCTACTACGACTGGACCAAGTACGAGCTGCCGCGCGGCTCCTACGGCGGCGACGTCTGGCAGATCTACTACCGCGCCCTCGACACGCTCGACCTCGGCAGCCTGAACCTGTCGAACATGCCGGGCGCCGACCTGTGGGTAGTGCCGGGCGGCTTCCGCGATCGCCGCGTGCCCAACTTCGACTCGACCGACCCGGACATCAAGCCGATGTTCCAGGACAGCACCAGCATCGGCACCGAGTACCAGCTCGGCAGCGAGATGGTGTTTGGCGCCCACTTCGTCCACAACGACCTGGGGCGGACAATCGAGGACATCGGTGCGGTCGACGCGCAGGGCAACGAGACCTACATCATCGGCAACCCGGGTGAAGGCCTGGCCGAATTCCAGTTCCCGTCCGGGCTGACGCCGTTCGGTCAGCCGGTGCCCAAGCCGAAGCGCCAGTACGACGCGCTCGAGTTCACGCTCAGCAAGCGCTTCTCGAACAACTATTTCTGGAGCGCCAGCTACGTCCTGAGCCGTCTCTACGGCAACTACTCGGGCATCGCGGCCAGCGAGGAAATCAGCACGCCGACGACCGGCGTCTCGTCGGGGACGGCACAGCAGCAGGCGGGCAGCATCGCGCGGCCTGGCGGCAACGCCAACCGTGCCTGGGACATCGACGAGATCTTCTGGGATGCCAATGGCAACCTGGACGTCCTCGGCCGCCTCCCGACGGATCGCCCGCACGTCGTCAAGCTCTATGGCTCGTACATGACGCCGTTCGGCACGCAGTTCGGCGTCAACTTCTACGGCGGCAGCGGCACGCCGCTGACGACCTACGTCAACACGGTCAACCAGACGCAGGCCTTCGTGAACGGCCGCGGCGACCTGGGCCGCACGGACGTGCTGACCCGCACCGACTTCCTCGTGTCGCACGAGGTGAAGCTCGGCGGCGGCAACAAGCGCATGCGCCTGGAGCTGAACCTGCTGAACGCCTTCAACCAGAAGACGTCGCGGCACCAGTTCAACTTCCTCAACCGCGGCGCCGGTGCGCCGCGCCAGTCGTCGGCCATCGATCTCAGCGGCGTCGACCTCCGCAACGGCTACGACTACAACGCGATGATCGCCGCGTCGGCGGACGGCGCCAACGCCTACGATCCGCGGTTCGGGAGGGACGACCTGTTCGAGCCCGGCACGCAGGGCTACGTCACGGTGCGGTTCATCTTCTGAGTGTGGCGGCGGTCCTGTGTCAGGGACCGCCGCAGCAGCCCTCCGGCGGGCTGCGCGAGGTACGGCACCGGGCGCCGCAAGGCGTCCGGTGTTTTCGGGTCGGGCGTCCAGGGCGCCCGGCCCGCTTTGCGTACGGGCGGTGCCCGGCCCGCATGGCCGAGCGGCAAGGCCATTTGGGGGCATCGGAGGGCCGGACCGCGATAGACTCTCCGACGCCATGAACCCGAAGACGCCCGACGGCGTCCCCGAGAAGGAATGGGCCAAGGTCACGCGCCTGGCCATTGCCGCCGCCGCCGCCAGCGGCAAGGGCGACGACGCCGCGTCGGCCGACGTGACCGAGAAGCTCCTCGCGCTCCTCCAAGGCCTGGAAGAGAAGTTCGGCCCCCTGCCGGGCATCCTGGCGGCGCGCGCCGATTTCCTCGACGATCCCGACGAAGCGGTCCGGTTGCTGGAGCGGGCCTACAAGATCGCCGGCCAGCGCGCCGACGTCGAGAGCCGCCTCACGATCGCGGACTCCCTGGCCGGCTGCTACATCCGCGAGCTCGAAGACCCCAAGCAGGGCGCCCGCTGGCTGGCCGCGATGGCCGACGCGCTGAAGCAGGCCGGCGACGAGAACGACGTCGAAAGCTACGAGGAGCTGAAGGCGGACCTCGCCGCGCTGCAGCTCGGGCCGCCCGCCGGCGGCGAATAGCCTTCGCGGGGGCGACGCTCGATTCGGGGCCGAGTGGACCATCGCAGGCGAACGCGGCCTGACCGCGTCTTGCGTGGCTGCGCTGACGGCGCTGCTCCGCAATCCACGACCACCACATTCTCGAACTGACCGTTGATGCGGCAACGGGGACGATCCGGCTGCGCACTGCGTGTCCAGAGTGCAGCGGCCTGACTTTGCCAAAGTCGTGTTCGAAGGGGTCGAGGCGTACACCTTTTGCGGCGACGCGTTGGGGACGATCCTCTTCGACATCGAATCGGTCGATGCCATGGGCGCGTGTCGTCGTCCATTGGTCTCGACGGGGCGATCTGGGCGCGACACCTTTCGATCACCCCGGGCTGAACGGACTCGAGGGGCACATCCATGCTGGGAGTGCCCTTCGGTGCCGATGTCAGCCGCGGCGCAGTAGAGCGCGTCGGGATGCCCGACGCGGACAGGCCGCGGTCGCCAGCCGATCGTGACTTGCCGGAGCGAAGCGGAACTCACGTGGCCGTTTGGGTTAGCGCACAGTTCGGCGGCCTCCGAAGTAATAGAGGCCGACACCGCCGGCGAGGACCGCGGCCGTCTGCCAGATCAGGTTGACCTCGTAGTTCAGGACGTTGGCCGTGCCCGACGGCGGCACGAACACGAGGATCATCGAAATCACCGTGGCCGCGAGGCCCGCCCACGCCGCCAGCCGCAGGCCGATCGTCAGCTCGGCGCCCTTCAGCAGGCGGGCCAGGCCGATGAACAGGTACACGTAGGGCACGAAGTAGACCACGATCGTCAGGTTGACGAGGATGTCGTACGACTCCTGCACCGTCGTCGTCCCGCCGCCGATCGTCAGGAACAGGCTCGACAGGAAGATCAGCGTCGCGATGACGCCCTGCACGATCAGCGCGACGTGCGGCGTGCGATAGCGCGAGTGCAGCGCGCCCAGCGGCGCCGGCCACTGGCCTTCGCGAGCGGCCGCATAGGCGACGCGGGCGCTGCCGGCCATCCACGAGGCGCAGCCAGCGATCGCCGACGCGGCCAGCAGGAAGGCGGTCAGCGGGCCGACCGCCGGCAGGCCGATACCGGTCGCCGCGCGATCGACGGCGTCAGCGATGCCGCTGCGCTCGGCCAGGTCGCCCGCGGGCACGATCATCAGGACGGCCGCCGTGCCGGCGATGTAGATCAGCGTCACGATCAGGCCGGAGATGGCGATGCCGCGCGGCAGCGTCCGCTCCGGATTGTGGATTTCCTGACTGGCGAACGCGCCGATCTCGAAGCCGGCGAAGGCGAAGCAGAACCCCGACCACAGGCTGATCGTGCCGAACACGTCGCTGTGCGGCACCAGCGCCGCCGGCGCGAACGACGTCGCCGATCCGTACGAGGCGGCCGCCACGGCGGCGCCCACGATCAGCAGCGCGACCGGCACCCACGTCCCGACCACGCCGACGTTCTGCAGCCAGCGCCCGGCCTCGAAGCCCTGGATGCTGATGCCGACCGTGAACCACAGGAAGCCGAGCACGAAGATGGTCGAGAAGGTGCGGCTGTCGCCCAGCCCCGGCGTGAGATCGCCGAACATCGCCGCCGCGTTGGCCGCCGCGAACAGCAGCAGCGACGGAAAGTAGAACAGGTTGTTGACCCACAGGCACCAGCCGCACAGCGCGCTGGCGAACGGCCCGAAGGCGCGGTGGACCCAGGCGTAGATGCCGCCCTGCTCCGGATACTTCCTCGCCAGCACCGAGACGGCCAGCGCCAGCGGCACGAAGAAGGCGAGCCAGGCCAGGACCCACAGCAGCACCGACGGCGCGCCGGCGCGGGCCCCGCGCGAGATCCAGCGCAGGCCGGTGACGGCCACGACCGTGAAGAAGACGATGTCCCAGAGGCCGAGAACCCGCTTGAGCTCGGGAGCCGGCGCGACGGACTCGTCGTGGCTCATCGGGCCGCCTGTTCGACGTCGTCCTTCAGTGCCGCCAGCGAGCCGGTCCAGCCCGCCGACATGAGCTCGTAGTAGCGCCGCCAGCGCGCGGTGTCGTCGCCGCCGGTCTGGAGCACGCGCAGCCGCGTGGTGCTGGCGCCGGCCTGGCGAATCGCGCTGACGTGCAGGGCCATCGGCCCGACCGGCTCGCCGGCCGGCGGCAGCCAGTGCACTTCGGCGACCAGGAACTCGCGATCCGGCCGGTAGTCGACGACCGTCCCGTGCAGCACGCCGCCGAGCGGGCCGAACACCTCGTCGACGAACGGCGTCGGCGGCCACTCGACGGCATAGACGCCGAGGATCCGCGGCGTCGTCACCGACCGCTGCACCCGCCACCAGCGGCTGAGCGCGCCCGGATCGAAGAAGGCCCCGAGAATCGCTGCCGGGTCCGCCGTGATTTCGAGCGTGTGGTCGACCGACGGCATGGGCGTGTCTGGCGGCGGCGCCTTGACGATGGGGCGACGCGGTCCCTATACTACTGGCTCGACCGATGCTACACGTACAGCGAATTCCTACGATCGGCACGCGAAAGTCGCTCAAGCGCATGACGAGCGCCTCGGCGGGCCCGTCTGTGTCCTGACATCCACGTCGTTACGACACACACCACCCGCCGACCGGCCTCGCCGAGTCGGCTTTTTTTTTGTGCGCCTGCGAAGTGGGCCCCCGAGCAGCGGGGAAGCGGGCGGGGCCGACACGAGGACAGGGAGACGGGAGCAGCCAGTGGTGGAAGTGCCGCGTCGCATCGAGACGGGCGAGGCGCCCGCCGATCAAGGCGCGAGGAGCGAGAATATTGGGCGATATGCGAGAGACGAGCAACGCTGAGCGGCGGGATGCATCGTCCGTCGAATGCAGCGGAACTTTCACCACGGGCTGCTAACCCGGAGACGGTTCGAGTCATGGCAGTGAGACGCGTTGGCATCATCGGATGGCGGGGCATGGTGGGATCGGTGCTCCTCGAGCGCATGCGCGCCGAGGGCGACTTCGATCACGTCGACGCCGTCTTCTTCTCCACCTCGCAGGCGGGCGCGCCCGGGCCCGACGTCGGGCAGGGCACGGCGCCGCTCCGCGACGCGACCGATCCGGCCGCGTTCGCCGGCCTCGACGCCCTGATCAGCTGCCAGGGCGGCGACTACACCAAGGCGATGCACCCGGCGCTGCGTGCCGCCGGCTTCACCGGCTACTGGATCGACGCGGCGTCGGCGCTGCGCATGAAGGACGACGCGGTCATCGTCCTCGACCCGGTCAACCGCGAAGGCATCGACGCGGCGCTCGCGCGCGGCATCAAGGACTACATCGGCGGCAACTGCACGGTCAGCCTGATGCTGATGGCGACGGCCGGCCTCTTCGCTCAGGGCTGGGTCGAGTGGGTGAGCACGGCCACCTACCAGGCGGCGTCGGGCGCCGGCGCCAAGCAGATGCGCGAGCTGGTGGCGCAGATGAAGGCCCTCGGCGAGGCCGGGGCCGGCGAGCTCGATTCGGACAGCAAGATCCTCGCGCTCGATCGCCTGGTCACGTGCGCGATGCGGACCACGGGATTTCCGACCGCCGCGCTCGGCGCGCCGCTCGCCGGCAGCCTGATTCCGTGGATCGACAGCGCCATGGAGAACGGCCAGACGCGCGAGGAGTGGAAGGGCGTCGCCGAGACCAACAAGATCCTGGGCACGTCGCCGCCGATTCCGGTCGACGGCGTCTGTGTGCGCGTCGGGGCGATGCGCTGTCACTCGCAGGCGCTGACGATCAAGCTCACGACCGACGTGCCGCTCGACGAGATCACCGATGTCCTCGGCCGCGCCAACGAGTGGGTGCGGATCGTCCCCAACGACAAGGCGTCGACGCTCGCCGGTCTGTCGCCGGCGGCGGTGTCGGGGACGCTGACCGTCCCGATCGGCCGGCTGCGCAAGATGCAGCTCGGGCCGACGTATCTCTCGGCCTTCACGGTCGGCGACCAGCTGCTGTGGGGTGCCGCCGAGCCGCTGCGGCGCATGCTGCGCATTCTCGCGGAGTAGTAGGACTAGGAGTCCGTGGTGAAAATCACGCTGCATTCGACCGTCGATGCATCCCGGCGCTCGGCGTTGCTCGTCGGTCAAATATTCCCGATATTTTCCCTCCTCGCGCCAGGATCGCCGGGCGCCTCGCCCGTCTCGGTGCGACGCGTGACTTCCACCACGGACTCCTAATGGCCGACCGCTTCAACATCCTGCTCGTCGGCCATGGTCGCCTCGGCCAGCTGATCGCCGCCGCGGCACCGCAGGCCGGGGCCACGGTGGTCGGCACCGTCGACGACACCAACACCGCCGACCTCGCGGATCGCGGGCGCTGGCAGGACGTCGACGTCGCCATCGACGCCAGTGCGCCGGAGGCCTTCGTCGCCAACCTGCCGGCGTTGTGCGCGCTCGGCGTGAGCCTGGTCGTCGGCACCACCGGCTGGCAGGCGCATGCTGCGGAGGTGCGGCGCCAGATTGACGCCGCCGGCGTCGGCGCCGTCGTCAGCGCCAACTTCTCGGTCGGCGCGACGCTGATGGACGCGCTCACCGAGCGGGCCGCGGCGCTGTTCGCGCCGCAGGATCTCTACGGCGCTTTCGTCCACGAGACCCACCACGCGGCCAAGAAGGACGCGCCGTCGGGGACCGCCCTCTTGCTCAAGGGCGCGCTCGAGCGCGGCGGCTTTCCCCGCCTCGTCGACGTGGCGTCGACCCGCGTCGGCTTCGTGCCCGGCATCCATTCGGTCGGCTTCGACGGACCGGCCGAGACCATCACCCTGACCCACACCGTCCGCGATCGCGCCACGTTCGCTCATGGCGCCCTCGTCGCCGCGCGCTGGGTGCGCGGCCGCCGCGGCTGGTTTACGATGCGCGACGTGCTGGAGGTTTGATGTGTCCTGGCCGCGTGATTCGGGGTGTGAGTGCCGGAGCGCGGCGCCCCGATGGCAAGGCGCGACGAGGGAGAATATCGGCGATATGTGACCGAGGAGCAACGCCGCCAGCGGGGATGCCCCGCCCGGCAATAACGCCGCGAATCACGCGGCCAGGACACTAAAATGAGAACGCCTTTCACGGGGTGCGGCGCCGCGCTCGTCACCCCGTTCACGACCGACGGCGCCCTCGACGAGCCCGCGATTACGCGCCTCGCCCGGCGCCAGGTGGAGGCGGGCATGCACTTCCTCGTCCCCTGCGGCACCACGGGCGAGAGCCCGACCCTCGACGCCAGCGAACGCCGCCGCGTCGTCGAGCTCGTCGTCGAGGCGGTGGCCGGCCGCGTCCCGGTGATGGCCGGGGCCGGCGGCTACGACACCCGCGAGGTCATCCACGCGATTGGCGAGATGACCAAGGCCGGCGCCACCGGCATCCTCTCGGTCTCGCCCTACTACAACAAGCCCACGCAGGAAGGCCTGTTCCAGCACTACCGCGCCATCGCCCAGAGCACGGAGCTGCCGATCATGGTCTACAACGTCGCCGGTCGCACCGGCTCGAACGTCGAGACCGCGACCCTGGTCCGCCTGGCCGAGATCCCGAACATCATCGGCGTCAAGGAAGCGTCCGGGAACATCGCGCAGATCTGCGACGTCCGACGCACCCTGCCGGCCGAGTTCCTGGTGCTCTCGGGCGACGACGCGATCACGCTGCCGGTGATGTCGGTCGGCGGCCAGGGCGTCATCTCGGTGGCGGCCAACGAGATCCCCGGCGAGCTGGCGCGGATGGTCGAAGCCGTCGAGCGCAACGACTGGGCGGAGGCCCGGGCCCTGCACCACCGCTTCCTGCCGCTGATGATGATCAACTTCGTCGAGTCGAACCCGATCCCGGTCAAGGTCGCCATGGCGAAGATGGGCCTGCTGGCCGAGGTGTTCCGGCTGCCGATGGTGCCGCCGTCCGAGGCGTCGCGGCGCCGCATCGAGCGGGTGCTCGCCGACCTCGACCTCGTGCCCGCGGCCGCCGGGGCGCGCGCATGAGCCTGAGCGCGCGCATCGAGGCGCTGGTCGCCGAGACGGATCTCTCCACCCGTCGCGACGAGGCCCGTGCCGCCTTTGCGGAGCTGCGTCAGGCGCTGTCGGACGGCCTCGTTCGCGCCGCCGAGCCCGACGCCTCGACGCCGACCGGCTGGCGGGTCAACACCTGGGTCAAGCAGGGCATCCTGCTCGGGTTCCGCAGTGGTGGCCTCGTCGACGTCTCCGCCGACCACGGCCGCTGGCCGTTCTTCGACAAAGACACGCTGCCGCTGCGCCGCTTCACCGTCGGCGACAACGTCCGCGTCGTGCCGGGCGGATCGACCGTCCGCGATGGCGCCTACGTCGCGCCCGGCGTCATCTGCATGCCGCCGATGTACATCAACATCGGCGCCTACGTCGGCGAGGGGACGCTGATCGATTCGCACGCGCTGGTCGGCTCGTGCGCCCAGATCGGGCGCAACGTCCACATCAGCGCCGCGGCGCAGATCGGCGGCGTGATCGAACCGGTCGGCGCGCTGCCGGTGGTGATCGAGGACGACGTCCTGATTGGCGGCAACACCGGCGTCTACGAGGGCGCGGTGGTCAAGGCGCGGGCGGTGATTGCCGCCGGCACGGTGCTGACCGGCTCGACGCCGCTCTACGACCTCCCGAACATGCGCATCATCAAGCCCGAGGCGGGCCAGCCGCTGGTCGTGCCGGAGGGCGCGGTGGTCGTGCCGGGCGCGCGCGCGGTGACGGTCGGCGCCGGCAAGGACTGGGGGCTGTCGCTGGCCACGCCGGTGATCGTGAAGTACCGCGATGCCCGCACCGATACGCGCACGGAGCTCGAACAGTGGATCCGGTAGCGTCGCCGGCCGGAACACTGGGCCTGGTCGGCCTGACGCGGCGCCTGGTCGACATCGATTCGACCACCGGGCAGGAGCCGGCGTGCGGCCGCGTCCTCGCCGACTACCTGCGGGGCCGCGGCTTCAGCGTCACCGAGCAGCCGGTCGACGCGACCCGCTTCAACGTCATCGCAACGCTCGACGCGTCGCGGGTGACGCTGTCGACGCACTTCGACTGCGTGCCGCCCTTCTTCCCGAGCCGCCTGGAGGGCACGCGCGTCTACGGCCGCGGATCGTGCGACGCCAAGGGCATCCTGGCGTCGCAGGTCGAGGCTGTCGAGCAGCTGCGTGCCGGCGGGATCCGCGACGTCGGCCTGCTGTTCGTGGTCGGCGAGGAGCGCGGCAGCGACGGCGCCGAGGTCGCCAACGCGCAGGCCGACGGCACCTCGCGCTATCTCGTCAATGGCGAGCCGACCGACAACCGGCTGGGGCTGGCGACCCGCGGCGTCTATCGCGTCCGCCTCCATGCGCACGGCCGGGCCGCGCACTCGTCGTACCCGGAGCTCGGCGAATCGGCGACAGAGAAGCTGATCGACGCTCTGGTGCGGCTTCGGACGCTGCCGTGGCCGTCCGACCCGGACATGGGCACGACGCACTACAACATCGGCCTGCTCGAGGGCGGCGTGGCGCCGAACGTGACGCCGCCGCACGCCGTCGCGGAGGTGCTCTTCCGCACCGTCGCCGAGACCGCTGCCGTGCGCGACGTCCTGTCGGCGCTCGCCCCGATGGTCACGATCGAGGACGTGCTCGAAGCGGCGCCGGTGCGCATGCACACCGTGCCGGGCTTCGACACCGCCGCGTTCCCCTACATGACCGACATCGCGCTGCTGCCGCGCTGGGGCAAGCCGCTGCTTTACGGACCGGGCTCGATCCTCGTCGCCCACACCGACGACGAGTACGTCGAGGTGGCGCACCTCGAGCGCGCCGTCACCGACTACGTCGCGCTGGCGCGCGAGCTGCGCGCCTGACCCGGACAGCCTGACCCGGACGACTCCGAGTCGTCGATGACCCGGTCGACTCCGGAGTCGTTGACCCCAAGACGACTCCGAGTCGTCTGGTTACGGACTATGCCGCTGGTCGGAAGGTCTTGACGAAATGGATGACCGTCCAGACGTCGTCCTTGGACAGGCCTTCCGTCTTCACGCCGGGCATCTTGGGCGACTTCCGTCCGTTCCAGATCTTGTAGAACATCACGCCGTCGGGGTTGCGGACGGCGCGGGCCGGATCCGAGAGATCCTCGGGCATGTTGTCCGGATCGGCGTCCGGGCCGTCGCCCTTGCCGGCCTTGCCATGACACTTCTGGCAGTTGTCCGTGTAGAGCTTCTTGCCCTTGGCCACTATCTCAGGCGACGCCGCGATCGGGTTGGGTTCCTTCGCCGCGCCCGGCGGGATCGTCCACCCGCGTCTGTTGCCAGTGTCCCCGCCTCCGTCCTGCGCCGTCGCGATTGCCGCGACCAGGCCCAGCGCGAGCCCCATCGTCCCAACCATGAATCGGTTCATGGCCGAATGATACAGTCTTCCCGCCATGTCGGACCAGGAGTTGTCCTTTCTCGACGCCGCTTTTCTCGAGAGCGATGAAGCCCGGCCGATCCGCATCATGGCCGAGTATCTCGAGCCCCTGCGCCGCTTCAAGGCGCAGAACATCCAGGACACCGTCGTCTTCTTCGGCTCGGCGCGGATCCGCAGCCGCGAGCGCGCCGACGACGCGCTGACCCGGCTCGAGCAGCAGCTCCTGCGGCGCACCACCCGAGCCAAGACCGGCAGCAGCCGGGCCGCGGCCCGCCCGACCCAGGCGCAGCGTCTTGCGCTGACCCGGGCCCGCCGCGCCGTCACGATGTCGCGCTACTACGAGGACGCACGCAAGCTCGCGCACCTCCTGACCGAGTGGAGCCTGTCGCTCGGGTTCGAGCACCACCGCTTCGTGGTCTGCTCGGGCGGCGGTCCAGGGATCATGGAAGCGGCCAACCGCGGCGCCTTCGAGGCCGGCGGCAAGAGCATCGGCCTCAACATCAAGCTGCCGTTCGAACAAGGGCTCAACGAGTACACGACCAAGGGCCTCGGCTTCCAGTTCCACTACTTCTTCATGCGGAAGCTGTGGTTCGCCTACCTGGCCAAGGCGCTGGTGGTGTTTCCGGGCGGCTTCGGGACACTCGACGAGATGTACGAGATCCTCACCCTCGCGCAGACACAGAAGCTGTCCAAGAAGCTGGCGGTCGTGCTCTACGGACCCGACTACTGGAACGAGGTCATGGACATCGGGCCGATGGCGCAGTGGGGCATGATCTCGCCCGAGGATCTGAAGTATCTCCAGCCGGCCAGCACGCCGGAACAGGCCTTCGTCATCCTGCGCGACTTCCTGGTCGAGAACCACCTGGTGCCGGCGACCACGCAGGAACAGAAGGCGCCCGGCATCGCCAAGACCCAGTCGTAGTTTCGGCCGCGCTCTCACGCGCGGCCGGGGCCGACCCTTGGGCGTGCGGTCTGCTATTTGTCGACGTGCATTCGCGCATCGACCGGACGATGGCTCCGGACTTCGTCCTCGCCATTCGTCACGCGGGCGCTGGGCGCGCCGCGGCGCCCGCACGCGGTCGGCGTGTCCTTCAGAACCAGAAGCGCAGGCCGAACGACGGAAAGATCGGGATCCCGCGATCCTGGGCGCGCTCGGTGATGCGCGGGCGGTCCGAGGTCTCGTCGACCGAGAGCACCGCGTCGATCTGGACCACGTTCCTGGCGTTGAGGACGTTGAGGACGTCGACGTAGAACGCCCAGCGCTCGCCGCTCCAGCTCGGACGATAGGTGAGCCGGGCGTCGAGCCGGGCGAAATTCGGGAGCCGTGCCGAGTTGATGTTCGCCACGTCGCCCAGGTCCGGCTGGTAGATGGGGAAGCCGAGGGGGTCTCGCTGCGGGATCTGCTCGGTTTGATTGCCGTCGCCATCGACGTCGCCGGTGTCCGGCGCGAGCGTCAGCCGGACGCCTCGGACCGGCGTCCGCGGCAGCCCGGTGGCCCAGCGCCCCGTCGCCGAAATATCCAGCCGGGCGCCGAGTCTGAGATTGGCGGCCAGACTGAGCGCGTGCCGGCGATCGTAGTCGAACGGGCGGGTGATGCCGTAGGCGGTGCGGTCGGCTCGGCCGAGACTGTAGGCCACCCAGCCGGTCAACGGATCGGCGGCAGACCGGCCGGCGCGTCCGACGCAGACCTCCAGGCCGTAGGCGCGGCCCGTCGCGGCGTTGTCAGGGATGGTCGTGATCTGGGCCTCCCGCATCAGACTCGTCGACAGTTCGGGCGGCACGTCGTAGCCGGCCAGCCGCGCCACCCGCTCGATGTCGGTTTCGAGTCGTCCGACGATGAGGTGGTCGAAGCGTTTGTAGTAGGCATCGACCCGCGCCCTGAAGCCGCCGCCAAGGTCGTGCTGCAGGCCGGCGACTGCGTGCACCGCGCGTTCGGCGCCGAGGGCGGAGGCGGCTGGAGACGTCAGATCGACGAAGTAGTCCGACAGCACCATCTTCTCGTAGCCGGGTGTCTGCGTATGCATCCGCAGGGCCCCGTCCAGCCGCCAGGTCGGCCCGAGCGTCACGGTGCCGCTCAGGCGCGGCGAGAGGGTGGTCTGCCCGGTGAGCGAGCTGCGGTCCACCCGCAGGCCGGGTTGCAGCGCCACGCGCGATGCGACCTGCCACAGGTCCTGGGCCCAGGCGGCGACGCGGCGCGAGTCCCGGGACGAATCGAGGACAGCGGGTAGGCCCACGCCGAGTCGCACGCTCGACCCGTTGGCCTGCAACTGGCTTCGATCGCCGGTAATCGCCCAGGCCCAGCGCGTGTCGAGGGCGCGCGCCTCGACTCCGAGGTCGACTCCGTGCCGCGGCGACAGTCTCACCGCGACGGTCTGCTTGACCGCCACGTCGCGCACCGCAATCCTCCGGTCGAGCTCGAAGGCCAGCGGGCTGCCGGAGGCGATGCTCTCGATGGTGTTGGCGCCGCGGCTGTTGTCGAGCGATCGCTCGAACGCGTTCAAGGTGTCGCTGAAGCGCGAAAACGAGGCGGTGGTCCGCAACGAGGCGCTGGTCCCGAGGCTCGACTCGAACGTCGCCGCGACGAGGTCGTTGCGCGTTCTCCCCGCATGACCGGCATCGGAGACGCGTGCGTCGCCCAGTCGGGTCCGCTCGCGTCCGGTCATCCCGACGACCGACAGCCGCTGTCGCGGGCGAGGCCACCACGACACCCGGGCATGGACGTCCTCGAACGACGGCAGCGCGACGTCCACCAGGCGCTGGGCGACCAGGTCGAGGTGTGACCGGCGCGCGCTGACGAGCCACGATCCCGCGGCGCGGCGAGGCAGCTTGCCCTCCACGATCGCGTTGGCCTCCACCAGGCTCAGCGACGACGACCCCTGGAACGCCTCGGCCTCGGACCCTTCGCGATTGGTGACCACGAGGAGCGACGAGAGTCGATCGCCGTGCCCGACGTCGAACGCGCCCGGGAAAAGCTCGACGCGCTGGATGGTGTCGGGATTGAACACGCTGGCCAGTCCGATCATCGCGAGGTCTTCGATCGGGATGACCAGCCGGAAGGGGTTGTAGATCTCGACGCCGTCCATCACCGTGAGGTTCTGGTCCGGGCTGCCCCCGCGGACCGCGATGCGGCTGCCGAGCTCGTCGGTGCCGGTCACGCCCGGGAGCGCCTGCAGCGTGCGGTAGACGTTCTCGAACCCGCCGGCGAAGGACCGGACCTCGAGTGGCCGCACCGAGATTGGGGCTGGCCCTTTGCCCGCGCCGCCAAGCCCGGCGTCGGTGACCTCGACGGCCTCCTCGAAGCGCGCGGCGGCCGCGTCGACCGCCAGGCCGGTCGCCGATGCAGGCCGTGCCGCTGGCGTCGGCCGGTGGTCGAGCCTGGCGCGCGGGTTCTTCACGACGAGGACCGTGCCGCCGGGGCCGTCACGCGCGATGAGGCCGTGTGGCCCCAGCAGCTCGTCGAGGAGTCGGCGCGGCGACGTGATTCGAGGCTCGCTGCGGACCCGCATGTCCGGCCGCACGACCTGGCTGCTGAAGATGATCTTCAGGCCGCGCCGCTGCAGGTCGACCAGCGCCTCGTCGAGGCGCCGGCTCTCCGATCGCGCCGGCCGCCCGTCCTGCGCGTACACGGCGGCGCTCGCCGCGCACAGCGCGGCCACGACCAGGAGCGCGATCGACCCCGGCCCGCGGCCCATCCTCTAGTCCTTCGTCCCCCCGGCGCTGAGCTGAATCACCAGGACATTCTGATCGACCCGATGTTCGACGCCGCTCGTCGGAAGCACGGCGGCGAGCGCCTCCTCGAGCGTGAGGCCCGCAATAGACCCGTGGAGCGTGGTCGTGCGCGCCTTCTCTTCGACCGCCCGGTCGGCAAACCGGAGCTGCCAGCTGTGCTCGCGCGCGACCCATTCGAGGAACTCGCGCAGCGACCGCCCCTCGATGTCGAAGGTCTGGTCCATGTCCCGCACCCAGACCCACTCGGGGCCATCGACCGGCATCGTCCGCCGCACGACGCGGCCGCTGCTTTCCAGGGTCAGCTCGTCGCCGCGCCCGACGTCGTGCGTGCCGCGAGGCTGGACGAGCCGGACGAGGCCGTCGCGCACGCGGACCCGAATCGCCGGTCCCTGCAAGCGGACCTCGAACCGCGTCCCGATGTCGCGGACGACCCCGAACGCCGTCCGGATCTCGAGCGGCGAACCGCCACGGCCCGAATCCGCCTCCACGTAGACCGCACCCGCGTCGAGGACCATGGCCTGGTCGGCGACGAGCCGGAACCGGGTGTCGCGGTCGAGCCGCACCGACGCTCCGCCGGCCAGGCGCAGCGCAACGCGACTGCCGGGCGTCGTCTCCACGCCATCCCCGACACGGAGGCTGTCCCCGATCCGGGCGGCCCGCGGTCCGATTCCCGGACGTCCGGGCGACGAGGCGAGTTGTACCACGCCGTTCAGCGCCTCCACGGTGGCGAGCACGCGGGAGCCGGGCCCCTCGCCCGGGGCCTCGCGATCGCGCAGACGGACCGCCGCCAGCACCAGCGCCGCGGCGGCCAGCGCCCCAATCGACCATCGCATGGCCGTCCGCCGCGAACGCACGCGCCTCTCGTGGTGCCACTCCGCATGGACCGCCGCCTTCACGCGTCGCATCCGTTCGGCCGGCACCGCTTCGCGCGGCCCCGCCAGGCGCACCAGGGGCCCGATGGACTGGTCGTCCGGCCGGGGACGTCCGAAGCGGGCGGGTTCGTGCGAGTCGCTCATTTCTCCCATGCCTCGGCGCCGGTGTGCAGCGTGGCGAACGCGTCGCGAAAGGCCTCACGGGCTCGCGTCAGCAGCGACTCCGCGGCCTTCGGTCCGACCTGCAATCGCTCGGCAATCTCGGCGACGGACAGGTCGTGAATGTACTTCCACTCCAGGGCGTCCCCGTAGCGCTCGGGCAGATACTCGAGCGTCAGGTGGACGAGACGGGCCAGCTCCTGGCGACGGAGCGGCTCGTCGGGCCCGTCGGCCGCCGCGGCGCTCAGCGATTCGAGTGCCGCCCTGACGTCCGGCGCATCCTCGAGCAGCGGGGTGTCGTGGGCGGTTCGCCGCTCGCGGACGACGTGGGCGCTGATCTCATGGCGGCAGAAGGTGCACAGCCAGGTGAAGAGCGCGGCCTCGCCGCGATAGGTGGCGAGCTTCCTCACGGCGCGACACAGCGTGGACTGGACGACCTCCTCGGCCGCGTCTGCATCATGGTCGAGCCGAGCCAGTGCAAAACGGAACAACCGTGGGAAATAAGTCCCGAAGAAGTCCTCGAACGCCAGCTCGTCGCCGGTGAGCAGGCGGCCGACGACGATTTTGTCGTGCTGGTACGGCTCGGACATCAATCGATCTCAGTCTTACCGTAAGAGGGGAGCGCGGTCCACGATCCTTCGCCGCTTGCAACAACCGCAGACCGCCCACCCTTCCCGGCCGGATCCCGCGCGTCAACGCGGGGTCCGGGCGCGCGCGGCCGCCTCCCGGGCGACCTCTTCGAGGACGTCGGCGGCGGCCTCCCGCACCGCGGCCTCGGGATCGCCCAGGGCCGGCTCGAGCACGATCATCGCGGCCGCCGTGCGGATCCGGGCGAGCGCGTAGACCGTGTCCTCGCGGACCGCGGCGTCCGTGTCGCTCAGGGCGAAGGCCAGTGCCGACACGGCCTCACTCCCGCCGATGTCGGCCAGGCGCTCGACCGCCGCACGGCGGACGCGCGCCGCGACGTCGCTGAGGGCCTGCCGCAGCAGCGCGAGCTCCGCCGGGCTGGGCCTGCCCTGCAGGCCCAGGATCGCCTCCTCCCGCACGTCGGGGTCGGCGTCGGCGACGGCGGCGGCGACGTCACGGGAGACGGTTTGCGGAACGGCCGCAGGCAGC
>JANOIR010000085.1:0-2687 GCA_031407765.1 Vicinamibacteraceae bacterium | reverse complement strand
TCACGTCGTTGCTGCGGCGGACGCATTCCGGAAGGCCACGGGTCGATATCCCGAATCACTCGACGAGTTCGCACCGAACGTCTCCTGGCTGCCCGCCGATTCGCGGCTGTCCTATGATCCAATCGTGGACGGGTACTCGTTGACCGTCGACTATACGCCACCTTGGCCGCAACTGGGCCGAAGCAGGTGCCAGTTCACCTCTCTCGCGCCAGGCTGGGCCTGTCATGGCTATCTCTGACGGTCCTGTTCCTTGCAGACCGCTGATGCCGTCGGCATAGGGTGGGTTCTCTCCGGGCTGCCTCTCGCGGCTTGCGCGACGGCAGGATGGTATACGCCCCGCAGTGGGATGCACCGGGACCCCGACCTGGGCTATAGGCAGGACATTGGGCTCGCGTCGGCGATCGGGGTAGAGTCGCCCTGTGCCGGTTGTCTCAACCTTCTTCGGGATTGTGATCCGCATGTTCTATCGGGAGCATGGAGTTCCGCATTTTCCACGCGGAGTATCAAGGACAGCAGGCGACGTTCACCTTCGACGGCAAGATCCTCCCTGGTGCGCTTCGGTCTCCGACCGCACGCTGAAGTGGACCCCGATTTCCGGACCAGCGACCAAGGATGTAATTGGACGCTGCTCGAACCGAACGGAGGGTCCATTCCATGAAGAAGACGCGTACGAAGCACAGCGGCGCATTCAAGGCGAAGGTCGCGCTGGAGGCGATCCAGGAGCGAGAGTCGGTGGCCGAGATCGCGCGCCGGTACAAGGTCCACGCTAACGTGGTTTACAAGTGGAAGCGCGAACTCCTGGAGAATGCCTCGCGGGCGTTCGAGGCCGGCGGCGAAGAAGGCGCCGCAACGGAACGCGAGGGCGAACTGCTCAAGAAGATCGGCGAGCTGACGGTGGAGCGGGATTTTTTGTCCAACGGGCTCGGTCGGCTCCGATGAAGGAGCGCCGAGCCATGATTGAGGCGAACACGAGCCCGTCGACGCGCCGGCAGTGCGAGCTCCTGTCCGTGAGTCGCTCGAGCGTGTACTACGAGCCGGTGGGGGCGGACGAGGAGGAGCTCGGGCTGATGCGGGAGATCGACGAGCTGCATCTGAAGTATCCGTTCTTCGGCAGTCGCTTGATCTCGCGCACGTTGCGGACAAAGGGGACGATCGTGAACCGCAAGCGGGTGCAGCGGCTGATGCGCCTGATGGGTCTGGAGAGCGTGGCGCCGAAGCCGGCGACGAGCGACCCGGCTCCGGAACATCCGCGGTATCCGTATTTGCTGCGCAGGCTGACGATCTGTCGGCCCAATCAGGTGTGGGCCAGCGATATCACCTACATTCCGATGGCCCGTGGCTTCGCCTACCTGGTGGCGATCATCGACTGGTACTCGCGCCGGGTGCTCTCGTGGCGGCTGTCGAACACGCTCGATTCGGTCTTCTGTGTCGAGGCGCTCGAGGACGCCCTGAAGCGGTTCGGGAAGCCCGAGATCTTCAATACCGATCAAGGCTCCCAGTTCACCTCGAGCGACTTCACCGGCGTCCTGCTCGAGCGCGAGATCAAGATCAGCATGGACGGCCGCGGACGGTACATCGACAACATCTTCGTCGAGCGGCTGTGGCGCTCGCTGAAGTACGAGGAGGTCTATCTCCATCCGTACGACTCACTGGTCGAGGCTCGCGACGGGATCGGTCGCTACTTCCGATTCTTCAACGACGAGCGGCCGCACATGGCCCTCGGCTACCAGACGCCGGCTTCGTTCTACGACTCGGTGGGGACAAGCAAGGCGGCATGACCACGGCCCACGACCAACCCGCTGAGCTTGCATCGCGTACCAATGTGCTCGGCCGCGTCCAGGTTCTCCGCTGCGCTCCGACCCCGCTTCGCGGGGCGCCTTCGGCGACCTGGACCCGGCCTGCGCGCATCGGTACAGGGCTGTTATCGGTTGCAGGCTGGAGCCTGCAACCTTCGTTGCCGTTCTCCAAGGCCAAGTTCTATCACCCAGCAGACTCCACCTTAGCAACGCCCGTTTCTGGTCCAGAAGACGGGGTCCACCTCACAAATCCCGGCCGGACCATCGAAGTGAAAGCCACGTAATGCATGATCGCGTCGCCGAGCGAACATGAGGCAAACACGATCCCTCTGATTAAAAGGTCGATGGGTGATCGTCCGTGGCGTGTTGCTGCGTGTGTTCCTGTAGGAATATCGCCGATCGTCGTGTTGCTCAGTGCTGCTGCGTCTGCCCTCGTCCGTCCCGTAGGCTGTCAGGTTGGCTGCAGGTGAGTCAACGATGTTGTCGCCGGAAGCTCTGTCCGGAGTGATTCCGGAAATGCTGCGCGGTCTTCGAAGCGAGGTCCGAAGCGATGGACAGACGATTCCAAGGGTTGATCGCGAAGAGTCGGCCGCGGGCAGGGGTGGCCTGCAGGGAGCACGCCTCGGTGATCCACAGCCCGGCGCCGTTGTCGGTTTTCAAGAGCATGGGGCCCCTGATTCACCTCGACGTTGAATACGCCCCCGTTCGACGGTCCCTGGGTGTACGGCGCGATGGCCGGCGTCGGCGGCTCGGGCGGTTGGGCGACTGGTGCGCGATCGAGACGGCATCTACGGTGCCGCGTTCCAGAAACGGGTCGAAGGACTGGCGCTCGTGGAGGTTCCGATTGCTCCAAGGTCGGCGTGGCAGAACGCCTATGTCGAGCGGTTCATT
>JANOIR010000060.1:0-1512 GCA_031407765.1 Vicinamibacteraceae bacterium | reverse complement strand
GTTTGCCGCGGTCGGCGCCGGCTCGGGGGCGAACGGGTGCTGCGGCAGGATGGTGCCGTCGACCGAGGGGCTGAAGCCGCCGCGCAGGCCGGTCGCGCCCGACGCCGCCGTCTCCTGCGCCAGCTTGCGCTGCGCCTTCGTGGCGATTTCGTAGTACTGCTTCCACGGCAGTTGCTGCAGCTTGTCGATCTCCCCCGCCTGCAGGCCGGCTTCGGCGAGCACGTAGCTTCCGAGCTTCTCGGCCATCGCCTTGTCGCCGGCGCGCACCGACGCGCCGCTCAGCACCACGGCCTTGTGGAACAGGCCCTTCGCCGACGGCATCGCCGAGAGCACGCAGACTTTCGCGCCGCCGCCCGACTGGCCCATGATCGTGACGTTGCCGGGATCGCCGCCGAAGTTGGCGATGTTGTCGCGCACCCATTCCAGCGCGGCGACGATGTCGAGCTGTCCGACGTTGCCCGACGCGGCGTACTTGGCGCCGCCGACGCCGGCTAGGTTGCAATAGCCGAGCGGGCCGAGGCGGTGGTTGATCGAGACGAAGACAACGTCGCCCGAGCGCGCGAGGTTCTCGCCGTTGTAGCCGTCGTGCTCGATCGCGTTGCCGTTGGTGTAGCCGCCGCCGTGGATCCAGAACATCACCGGCCGCTTCTTGCCGTCCTTCAACGCCGGCGTGAAGACGTTGAGCCGCAGGCAGTCCTCGCTGACGTCGTCGTAGTTCCAGTGATCGCGAAAGGCGCCGTACTGGCTCGAGTATCGGTTCTCCATGTTCTGCGGCGCGGTGTTGCCCCACCACAGCGTCGGCCGGATGTCGGTCCAGGCCTTCGGCTTCTGCGGTGGCAGGAACCGGTTGGCGCCGGACGTGTCGGCACCGTAGGGCACGCCGAGGAAGTGGTGGATGTCGCGCAGGATGTAGCCCCGGACCTTGCCGTAGCTGGTGTCGGTGACGGCGATGCTGTCGCCGACCTGCAGCATCGGGCCGTCGGGCTCGCGAGCGGCCGCCCGGGGACGGGCTTGCGCGGGGCCCGCCGTGGCTTGGCCGGCGGTGGCGAGGGTGGCGCCGGCCGCACCGGTGCCCACCGTTCCGAGGAACTTGCGTCGATTCGTCCGCATCTGGATCTCTCCTTCGCCGCCGCGCGAGTGCGCGACCTGACTCCACTACGCCCCGGTGTGGCGTGGAATTTCAGCGTGGCCGTCTGCCGCCACCCCGTCGGGATCCTCCGGCTGGGTTGGAGTTGCAGCGACAGATTACACCTGCCATCATCCGCTGCCATGGCCTCCACCCGATGCTCTGTTGTTGCAGTCAGCCTCGTCTCCGTCTTCACGGGCCTGCAGGTGTCGGCGGCACCGGCGCAGCCGGCTCCGGCCGCCAATCAGGGCACCTTCCGCTTCGAGACGCCAGCCAAGCTGACGGTGAAGTCCTCGTGCGCGATCGGCATGAAGAACGGCGACGTGCTTGTCGTGATGACCGACGCGAAGATCGACTGCGCCGCCGCGGCGAAGAGCGCCGACCCG
>JANOIR010000032.1:0-6323 GCA_031407765.1 Vicinamibacteraceae bacterium | reverse complement strand
ATGGTGCTGGCCGCCAGTCTGCCGGTATTCGTCGAGCGCGCGATGTACTCGAACGCCGCCGGCGTCTTCTGGGCCGCTGGCAGCGCCGCCACCGCGACCACGCTGCCGTTCCCGTAGGGCCGACACACTGTCCGGCGGCCGCCGCGTTCCGGCACGACACACTTTCGGGCGTTCCATCACCACTCCTCGAAGGGGCCGCGCCTTCCGCGGTCCGGGCAGGAGAAGGCATGGTCACGTCCGATTTCGGTTCCGCTCACATCCGCGCCGGCACGCGCGGGCTCCTCGCGGCGGTCGCGCTGCTGGCCGCCGGGGCCGGCAGTCCCGCCGCGGCGAAGATCGCTTACGGGATCACCACCGGGCACATGGTGTTCACGTTCGACACCAGCGCGCCGAACGTCGAGATCTCGCACCGGGCGATCAACATCACCCAGCTCCAGCCCGGGGAGAGCGAACTCGCCATCGACCTGCGGCCGGCCACGGGGCAGGTCTACCTGCTGGGCAGCTCGAACCGGCTTTACGTCGTGTTCCCGGAGACCGGGACGGTCAGGCCGATCTCCGCCACGCCGTTCGCGCCGGCGCTCTCGGGCACGGCGTTCGCGATGGAGTTCGATCCCGTGACTGACACCATCCGGGTGGTCAGCAACAGCGGCCAGAACCTCCGCCTGCATCCCGACACCGGGGCTGTGATCGCCGTCGACACGCCGCTGAACCCGGGCACGCCGGGCATCGCCGCCGCCGCCTACTCGAACAACCATGCCGGCGCGACGGCAGCGACGCTCTACGGGATCGATGCCACGACGGATCAGCTCGTGCTCATCGGCACGCCGAACGGGGGCACCGTCACGCCGATCGGTGCGCTCGGCGTCGACACGACCGGCGACGTCGGCTTCGACATCACCGCCAACGACGGCGTCGCCTTCGCGACCCTCCGGACGGGCGGCATCACGCGCCTCTACCGGATCAACCTGGCGACCGGGGCCGCGACGCTGATCAATACGGTGTTTTCTGGCGATATCCGCTGCTTCACTGTCCTGTCGCGCGGCGTGCCGATGCTGGCGGTGCGCAACGGCACCGAGCTCATTCGCTTCCACAGCGCGACACCGTCGACGATTCGCGGCACGGCGCAGGTCACCGGCCTGCAGGCGGGCGAGACGCTGCTGGGTATCGACGTCCGGCCGTCGAACGGCCAGGTCTACGGCATCGGCACGACCAGCCGCCTCTATCGAATCAACGCGATCACGGGCGCCGCGGTCGCGATCGGGACGCCGTTCGTGCCGGCGCTGTCCGGGACCCGCTTCGGCGTCGACTTCGACCCGACGACCGATCGGCTGCGCATCATCAGCGACAACGAACAGAACCTGCAGGTGGACCCCGACACCGGCCTCGCCACCGCGAACACGCCGCTGCCCGGAGGCACGAACACGGCCGTCGCCTACGCCAGCAACGTGGACGGCGCCCAGTTCACCACGTTGTTCGACATCGACGCGCTCGCGGGCCGGCTCGACGTGCTGTCGTCACCGGACGATGGCACGGCGACCATCGTCGGCTCCCTCGGCATTCCGATCCTGTTCACGAACGCCAGCTTCGACATCTCGACCTACGACGACGCCGGGTTCGCGGCGTTGAACCCGGACAACACCACGAGCCTCTACACGATCGATCTGCTGACCGGGGAGGCGCGCCCGATCGGCACCATCGGCACCGGCGTCGACGTCAGCGCCCTCGCCACCATGCCAGTGGCCTACCAGTTCGCCGAGGGATCGACCGGCACCTTCTTCGATACCGATCTCCTGCTCGCCAACCCGACGGCGGCACCGGTGCCGCTGACGGTGACCAACCAGACGGAGCTCGCTCAGATGAAGGCGCAAAGTCTGACGCTGCCGCCGCAGTCGCGCACGACGGTGTCGGCGGACGCCCATCCGACGCTCGGCGCCGTGGCGTTCTCGTCGACGGTGACCTCGCACCTGGGCGTGCCCATCGCCGCCGAGCGCACGATGCGGTGGGACGCCACCGGCTATGGCATGCACGTCGAGAAGGGGTCGCCCGCACTCGCCAGGAACTGGTACTTTGCGGAGGGGTCGCAGGGTTTCTACGACACCTACTTCCTGCTGACCAACCCGACGTCCGGGCCGAGCGCGGTCCGGCTGCGATTCCTGCTCGAGAATGGCACCGAGGTGATCCGCGACGATCTGATGCTCGGCAACTCACGCCTGACGGTCTACGCCGGCGAGATCCCCGAGCTGGTCAACCAGGCGTTCGGCACCGTCGTCACCTTCTCGGTGGCCGGCGGGGCCGAGCGGGCGATGTACTTCGGCACGCCGCTGTTCAATGGCGGCCACGAGTCGGCCGGCGCCTCCGAGCTGTCGCGGGAGTGGTTCCTGGCCGAGGGCGCGACCGGCAGCTTCTTCACGACCTTCGTGCTGATCTCGAACCCCGACCCCGCGCCGGCCCACGTCACGCTGACCTACTTCCGCGAAGGCGGTGGCATCGTGACGCGCCAGAAGACGGTCCCCGCGGGGTCCCGGTTGACGATCAACGTCGCGGAGGAGGACGGGTCGCTGCGGGCGACGAGCGTTGCGACGCGGATCACGTCGGACGTCGGCATCGTCGTCGAGCGGGCGATGTACTGGCCGTTCGCGCCGAGCCAGTGGCAGGACGCGCACAACGCGTTCGGGGTGACGTCGACCACGCGGCGCTGGGGCCTCGCCGAGGGTCGCGTCGGCGGGCCCGCCGGCTTTCCCACCTTCGTGCGGGCGGCCAACCCGGAGGTGGCCGCCGCGACGGTGACGGCGACGTTCCTCCGAACCACCGGCGCGCCGGTGGTCAAGACGTTCACCGTCCAGCCGGGAGCGCGCCTCACGATCACGACCGGGCCGGCCAGCATGGTGCCGGAACTGGCCGACGAGTCGTTCGGCGTGTCGCTGTCGTCGGATCGGCCCATCTTCGTCGAGCACGCCATCTACGCGAACGCCAACAACGTCTTCTGGGCTGCCGGGTCGAGCGCGTCGGCGACGCCACTGCCGTAGCCACCGGCCGACCGTGGGAGGCGACGGTCCAGGGGGGCCGTCGCCGCGTCATGGCCCGTCGCGGGTGCGCACATCCGTGCAGCACCGGGGGACGTAGGAGTGGCCATGGCGATACCTCCATCCTTCCGCACACCGGCCCGCCTCCGGGCCCACTCCCTCCTCACGGCCGGTCTGGCACTCGCGCTCGCGGCGATCGCCGCGCCGGCCGCTGCACATCCGGGCTTCGGCCTGTCCACCGCGAACCAGATCGTCACCTTCGATACGCGCACCCCGGGCACCGCGGTGTCGACAGTGGCGATCACCGGCTTGCAGCCGGGCGAGACCGCGCTGGCCATCGACGTGCGTCCCGCGACCGGGCAGCTCTATCTGCTCGGCAGTACGAGCCGGGTCTACGTGGTGAACCCCGCGACCGGGGCCGCGGTGGCCGTCGGTGCGCCGTTCACGCCGGCGCTCGCCGGGGCCGAGTTCGGCTTCGACTTCAACCCGACGGTCGATCGCATCCGGTTGGTCAGCGACGCCGGGCAGAACATGCGCCTGAATCCGGACACCGGCGCCGCCGTGACGCCGGCCGACACCGCGCTCAACCCGGGCACGCCCCATGTCGTCGGGTCGGCGTACACGAACAACGTCGCCGGTGCGACCACGACCGTGCTCTACGGGATCGATGCGCTGACCGATCAGCTCGTCATCCAGAGCCCACCGAACGCCGGCACCCTTGCCGCGGTCGGTCCCCTGGGCGTGAACACCGGCGACCAGGTCGGCTTCGACATCACCGCCAACGACGGCGTTGCCTACGCGACGCTGACCGTCGGCGGCGTCACCAGCCTGCACACGATCGACTTGACCACCGGCGCGGCGACGGCGATCGGCGCCGTGTCCGGCGGCCCGTATCGCGGTCTGGCGCTCCTGACCCGCGGCGTGCCGATGGTCGCATTGCGCGGCGGCGCCGAGCTCGTGCGCTTCCACAGCGCGACGCCGGCGACGCTTCTGGGCAGCGTGACGATCACCGGCCTCCAGGCGGGGGAGACCATCGTCGGCATCGACATGCGTCCGGCGAACGGCCAGCTCTACGGTGTAGGCAGCACCAGCCGCCTCTACCTCCTCAACCCCATCACCGGCGCCGCCAGCGCGATCGGCGGCGTGTTCTCGACTCCGCTGTCGGGCACGCGCTTCGGCGTGGATTTCAATCCCGCTGTCGATCGCCTGCGCCTCGTGAGCGACGCCGAACAGAACCTGCGCATCAACCCCGACACCGGCGTGGTCGTCACCCCGGTCGACATGGCGCTCAATCCGGCGGGTAACGTGGTCGGCGCGGCCTACATCAACAACGTGGACGGCACGGCGGTCACGACGCTCTACGACCTCGATTCGGCCACCGACCAGCTCCTGATTCAGGCGCCGCCGAACAACGGCACGCTCACGCTCGTTGGTCCGCTCGGTGTCGACACCAGCAGCGACGTTGGCTTCGACGTCTCGCCGCTGGACAACGTCGCGTTCGCGGCGCTCTCCGTCGGCGGCGTCTCGAGCCTCTACACGATCGAGCTGGGCACGGGCGCGGCGCGCCTCATCGGCCCCATCGGCACCGGCGCCACGGTGAACGGCCTGGCGGCGCTGCCCGTCGTCTACCGGTTCGCCGAGGGATCGACCGGCAACTTCTTCGACACCGATCTGCTGATCGCCAACCCGACGCCGACCACCATCGCCGCCACGGTGACGTATCTCACCGAGGCCGGCCGCGTCGTCACGCAGGGGCTGTCGCTGCTGCCGCAGTCGCGGATGACGGTCTCGGCCGACGCCAACACGCAGCTCGGGGGCACCGCGTTCTCGTCGTCCGTGACGTCGCACCTGGGCGTGCCGATCGCGGTCGAGCGCACGATGCGCTGGGATGCGACCGGCTACGGTATGCACACCGAGAAGGCGGCGCCGTCGCTGGCCCGCACGTGGTTTTTTGCCGAAGGCGCGCAGGGCTTCTACCAGACCTACTTCCTGCTCACCAACCCGTCGCCGGCGCCGAATACCGCGACGGTGCGGTTCCTGCGCGAGAACGGCACCGAGGTGACCCGCACCTACCCGCTGGCGGCGCAGTCGCGGCTGACGATTTTCGCGGGCGAGATCCCCGAGCTGGTCAACCAGTCGTTCGGCACCGTGGTCACGTTCACGTTCGCCGGCGCGGCCGAGCGCGCGATGTACTTCGGCACGCCGGTGTTCAATGGCGGCCACGAGTCGGCCGGCGTCATCCGGCCGTCCACGGACTGGTTCCTGGCCGAGGGCGCCACCGGCTCGTTCTTCACGACGTTCGTGCTGCTCTCGAACCCCAACACGACCACGGCGAACGTGACCCTGACCTACCTGCGCGAGGGCGGCGGCACGATCACGCGCGTGAAGACGATGGCGCCGGGGTCCCGCCTCACCGTCAACGTCGCGCTCGAGGATCCCGCGCTCGCCGCCACCAGCGTCGCGACGCGCGTCACGTCGGACATCGGCGTCGTCGCCGAACGGGCGATGTACTGGCCGTTCGATCCGGCGTCGTGGCAGGAGGCGCACAATGCCTTCGGCGTGACCGAGACGGCACTGCGCTGGGCCCTGGCCGAAGGGCGGGTCGGTGGGCCGTTCGCGTTCCAGACGTTCCTGCTGGTGGCGAACCCCGGGAGCGCGCCCGCCAACCTGACGCTGACCTTCCTGCGGACCACCGGCGCGCCGATCATCAAGACGGCGGTGGTGCAGCCGGGGGGGCGCCTCACCGTGACCACCGGTCCGGGCACGATGGTGCCGGAGCTGGCGGACGAATCGTTCGGCGTCGTCGTGCAGTCGGATCTGCCGGTCTTCGCCGAACGCGCGCTCTACTCGAACGCGAACAACGTGTTCTGGGCGGCGGGCAGCGCCGCGACCGCTACCGCGATACCATGACGTGCGGGTCGCCTCGCTGAGATGAGGTTGAGGCCGGCGGCACCTTTGGCTGCCGCCGGCTACGTGCCGGCCCTTCTCGATGCGAGGTGACATCGCCATGGTGGGATCCTGTTCGCGCGCACGTGTCTGGCAACGTATCGCCGTGCTCGCGGCGTCCGTCGTCGCCGGCGTGCTCGGTAGCGCCGTTCCGGTTGAAGCACGCACGGCATTCGGGCTGACGTCGAGCAACATCATCGTCCGGTTCGACACGAATGCGCCGTGGACCTCGATGGGTGCCGGGCCGATCCAGGGGCTCGAGCCGGGAGAAACGGCCCTGGCGATCGATCTCCGGCCGTCTACTGGCCAGCTCTATCTGCTTGGCTCCACAAACCGCCTTTACGTGGCCGACCC
>JANOIR010000024.1:0-3363 GCA_031407765.1 Vicinamibacteraceae bacterium | reverse complement strand
CTACGCCTCGTTCGCCATCGCCGCCGTCATGGGGCTGACCTACGTCCTGCTGTTCCGCGAGCTGAAGGGCAAGCAGCCCGGGGTGTTCTACGCGCGGCTGCCGTCGCTGCAGACCCTCGATCAGATGAACGGCCGCGCCATTGTCGGCGGCTTCGCCTGCCTGACCGCGGGCATGGCGATCGGCCTGGTGTGGCTGCTGCAGGCCGGCCGCGCCATTCCGGTCGATCCGCGCGTCGATGCGATGTCGATGGCCGATCCGAAGATCCTGATCGCGCTGGGGTCGTGGCTGCTCTACGCCTTCCAGATCCTGGCCCGGACCACGCTCGGCTGGAGTGGCCGCCGCACCGCCTGGCTGTCGGCGCTCGGCTTCGTCGTCATCCTCGTCAACCTGCTGCCGGTGGCCTATCTGGTGCCGACCAGCCACGCCTTCGACTGATGCGCCTCCTGGTCCTCGGCGTGAGCCACCACACGGCGCCCATCGACGTGCGAGAGCGCCTCGCCTTCGCCGCCGTCGAGCTCGGCGAGGCGGTGTCGGCGCTGGTCCGCGATCCGGCGCTCGGGGAAGTGGTGCTGATCTCGACCTGCAACCGCACCGAGCTCTACGCGACCTGCCAGAGCCTCGAGGATGGCCACGTGGCGATGGCTGGCTTCCTCGCTGCGGCGCGCGCGGTGCCCGCCGACGACTTGAAGGCGCACGTCTATACGCGGGCCGAGGCCGACGCCGCCCGTCACCTGTTCCGCGTCGCCGCCGGCCTCGACTCGCTGGTCGTCGGCGAGCCGCAGATCCTCGGCCAGGTGAAACAGGCCTACGCCTCGGCGACAGAACAGCATGCCACCGGCGCCCTCCTGAACCGGCTGTTCCACACCGCGTTCACTGCCGGCAAGCGTGTCCGCACGGAAACCGAGCTGGCCGAGGGCGCGGTGTCGGTCAGCTACGCCGCGCTGGGGCTGGCGCGCAAGATCTGCGGTGACCTGCGCCAGGCGTCGATTCTGGTCGTCGGCGCCGGCGAGATGGCGGAGCTGACAGCCCGGCACCTGGCCGCGCAGCAGCCGAAGCGGATCACCGTCTGCAGCCGCACCGCGGCGCACGCCGAGGTGCTGGCGCGCGAGGTCGGCGGGACGGTGGTGCCGTGGGGCGAGCTCGACACCGCGCTCGGCCAGGCCGACGTGGTGGTCACGGCGACCGGGTCGACGACGCCGATCCTGACGCGGCCGCGGGTGCAGGCGGTGTTGAAGCATCGGCGCGGGCGACCGCTGTTCGTCATCGACATCGCCGTGCCGCGCGACGTCGATCCGGCGGTCGCCGCCGACGACAACGTGTTCCTCTACAACATCGACGACCTCCAGTCGATCGTCAACGAGAGCCTGGCCCGGCGCAGCAGCGAGACGACGCGCGCCGAAGCGATCGTCAACCAGGAGGTCGAGCGCTTCATGGCCTGGGCGCGGTCGCGCACGGCGATGCCGACCGTCGTTGCGCTGCGCCAGCGCTTCGAGACGATCCGTCGCGCCGAGCTCGATCGCCTGCAGCCGAAGATCGCCGGGCTGTCGCCCGAAGCGCGGGCCCGCGTCGACGAGGTCACGCGGCTGATCATCGAGAAGCTCCTGATCACGCCGACCGAGCAGTTGAAGGCCTTGCCCGATCGCGAGCTGCAGAGCTCGTATGCGGACGCCCTGAGCCACCTCTTCGCGCTCGGCGAACGTGACGACCGCGGCGACGACGACGAGCCAGGCCCGCCGCCGGCCAGTCCGGGATCGCGGGAGCGCGTCGATTCGTGAGCGCGAGTGCACTGGGGCGTCCCCTTCGCATCGGCACGCGCGGCAGCACGCTGGCCCTCTGGCAGGCGCGAGAAGTGGCGCGCCGGCTCGAGGCCGCTGGTGAGGCCAGCGAAGTCGTCGTCATTCGCACCTCCGGCGATCGTCTGAGCGAGGCGCCGCTCGCGGAGGCCGGCGGCAAGCGCCTGTTCGTCAAGGAGATCGAGGACGCCCTGCTCGCCGGATCGATCGATCTGGCGGTGCACAGTACCAAGGACCTGCCCGTGGTGCTGCCAGCTGGGCTGGTCATGGCGGCGTTCCTGCCGCGCGCGACCCCATGGGACGCGATCGTGCTGCCGATCCGGCATGCCGCGGTGCCGCACACGCTCGCGGCCGTCTCGTCCGTGCTCGGCCCGACCCCGTGTTTCGGTACCAGCAGCATCCGCCGCATCACGCAGCTGCACCGGCTGCTGCCGGGTGCGACCTTCGAGCCCATCCGTGGCAACGTCGACACCCGGCTGCGGAAGGTCGACGAAGGGCGCTACGATGCGATCGTGCTGGCGTGCGCCGGGCTGGAGCGGGTGGGCTTCGCCGAGCGCATCTCGCTGGCCCTGCCGGTGACGGCCTGCGTGCCGGCGCCGGGGCAAGGCGCCGTCGGTGTCGAGCGGCGCGAGGACGCGCCCGAGGCACTGGCGGCGTGCCTCGCTGCACTCGATGACGCCGCGACGCGGGCAGAGGTGCTCGCCGAGCGCATCGTCGTCGAGATCCTGGAAGGTGGCTGCCAGGCGCCGATCGGCGCGCTCGCGCGGGCGAGTGCCGACGGCACCTTGGAGCTGCACGCCGCGGTGACGTCGCTCGACGGCGACGAGCTCCGGGCAATGGCCTTTGGCACGACCGGTGATCCGCTGGCGCTCGGCCGCAAGGTCGGCGCGCAGCTGCTCGCCGACGGCGCGGCGGAGCTCCTCGCGAGATCCGTCGTGGAACGAGGAGACGCATGAGCGTGGGGTCGCGGATCGTCGCAGGGATCGTCGCCGTCGCGGCGCTGATCGGGGTCACCGTCGTCGATGCGGAGGCGCAGGCCTACCGCCGCTGGTATCTGGCCGAGGGTGCGGCCAATACGTTCTTCAACGAGACCATCCTCATCGGCAACCCGAACGCCACGGCGGCCAACGTCACCATCCGCCTGCTGCCGGAAGGGCAGCCGCCGCTCGCGCCGCAGGTGATCGTGGTGCAGCCGACCAGCCGCGCCACTTTCAACGTCAACGGCGTCACGGCGCTGCCGCCCGGCGCGGTGTCGGCGATCGTCGAGTCGGACGTCGACATCGTGGTCGAGCGTTCGATGACCTGGGCGGGCTCGGCCCATCGCGGCGGCCACAACTCGGGCGGCGTGCTCGCACCCGCGGGGCAGTGGTACCTGGCCGAGGGTGTGACCGGCTTCTTCGAGACCTTCGTGCTGGTGACCAACACCAACACCGCCAGCCCGGTGACCGTCGAGGTCACGTTCCTGCGCGAGACGAGCGGGCCGCTCATCAAGACCTACACGATTCCGGCGAGCGGCCGGCGGACGATCTACGTCAACGCCGACGTCCGCGACAGCCAGAACCGGCCGAT
>JANOIR010000023.1:0-2997 GCA_031407765.1 Vicinamibacteraceae bacterium | reverse complement strand
GTCCGGTTCAAGGGACGAGCAGCAGCCGATGCTGGCGCACGGCCTCGACTGCGCCTCGACTGAATGGCTGCGTTCGATATTGGCCCAGGCGCCACATTTCATTCTGGTCGAAGTAATGTGTGCTCAGCGGATGACCCGACTGGCCGCCAGGCAGGATCACGCGCGAATCATCCCAGTTGCCCACGTCGAAAATCTGCCGCCACGACGGCACTTCCCAAGCGGCGAACGGCCGCGCGCGATGATAGCTGGACCGCATGACGGTGGACATGCCGCCGGTCATCGCTGACGGTCCGCGATTGAAGAGCCAGGCGAACGGCAGCGCCGCGCCGCCCATCGGATGATCGAAGCGCGCCGCGTGCGCCTCGCTCCATGGGCGGTCGCCGCCGGAGTCCGCCGCGAAGCGTTCGGCCGCGTCTGCTGCCGCCAACACGTAGACGTCGTCCCGCGTTTCGCGCCGCTCGATCGTGCCGATGTCGTCCCACCAGCGCGACGACGGCTCGTCGAGGATCGTGTAGAGCCCGGCCGGACGCTCGGCGCCGGCCCACTCCAGGAAGCGATCGAAGAGCTCGGCGCCCATCTCGTCGATGAACGTCCGCCGCCACAGCGCCTCCTCGAACCAATGGTAGAGGGTCACGACGGGACGCCCGTCGAGCTGCTTGTCCCAGCCGCGGAGTTGCTGCAACACGTCGATGGCGCGCTGGCTGCCCTCGACTTTCGCGCCGCGCGCGAGTGCGCCGTCGACGCCGGCCAGGACGTCGGCGGCGCCAACGCCGGTGACGTCGTTCTGCCACTCCATGGCCTTGGCGACATCGACGCGTTCGGCAGCGGCGATGACCTGGTGCAGCCGTGCCGTGCGATAGGGCTGCGCCCAGTCGCGGGTGATCAGCCCGGGCCACGATCGATCGATCTGGTTGTTGGACGAGGTGATGAAGCCGCGCGGCGGATTGAACAGCCGGGGCAGCGCCGCGGTGGCGACGCGTCCCTGCCACTCGCCTTCTCCGCTGGCGCCGTCGTTGGGCAGCATGCCGACGCCGCCGGCGCGCTGCGGCAGCACGCCCGACATGGCGTAACCGATGTTGCCGTCCACGTCGGCGTAGACGAAATTCTGTGACGGCGCGGCAAACCGCTCGACGGCAGCCGTGAAATCGCTCCACGTCGCGGCACGGTTGAGCGCTTCGAACGCGCCGGCCATTTCACCGCCACCCGCTTCCCACTGCAGCGCGTAGACGCGCCGCTCGCCGGATCGCTCGGCCTGCGGCGACAGCCAGGCCGGGGCGTCGTCCCATTCGAGGCCGACCTCGGCGAACACGGTGCCGTGCCGCGTGCGCCAGACCTCGAACGACTGCGTGTCGCCGCCGCGCACCGGGATCTCCGCGCGCGTCACCGTCACCGGCAGCCACTGGCCGCGGTAGAGATACTGCTTCTTGATCAGGTCGACCCGCTCGACGACCAGGTCCTGCACGTCGGCGCCGGTGTTGGTCATGCCCCAGGCGATGCTGGCGTTGTGGCCGAGAATCACGAACGGCGTGCCGGGCACCGACACGCCAGCCACGTCGAGGCCGGCGGCGACCAGATGCATCTCGTACCAGACGCCGGGAAGCTCGAACTGCAGGTGCGGGTCGTTGGCCAGCAGCGGCCGGCCGCTGGCGGTGCGCCGGCCGGCGATCACCCAGTTGTTCGAGTTGCCGCGCCGCGCGCTCGGCTCCAGCCACTCGAGGCCGCGTGGCCACGATTTCTTCCGGGTTGCCGCCCCGACCTGCCCGACCTGCCCCTCCGGCGAAGCCGGCCCTACCCGCCCTACCGGCCCTACCTGCCCCGGCCCTACCGGCCCTACCTGCCCTACCGGCGAAGCCGGTCCGACCGACGCAGTCGGCCGCGAGGCCCCCTGAATCACCGTTGGCGCGTCGTCCGGATACCGGCCACCGAGCCTGATCGCGTCGTCGACGCCGAAGCGCGCCGCGAGCGCATGGCGCGCGAGCTCCGACTGATGGTTTTCGGCAAGCCGCCACGCCAGCAGGCGCCCGACGGCCAGCGAATCAACCTCGGTCCACGCCGGTTGCGCGGAGCGGAGGAGCTGCAGTTCGAGGGGCCGGCGCCGTCCGGTGGCTTCCGCGATCTGCGCGTTCACCCCTTGGGCGTATCGTGTCAGCGCGGCCCGCACCGCCGGGGCGGCAGCCTGCCATTCGGCCTCGGCGGCGGCGCGAAGTCCCAGCGTCAGGAATCGCCGATCGATCGGCAGGGTCTGCTCGCCGAGCAGCTCCGACAACCGGCCGTACGCGGCGCGCCGGTACAGCTCCATCTGCCAGAGCCGATCGCGCGCGTGGAGGACCCCGGCGGCAAACCACGCGTCTTCCGGCCCCGAGGCATACACATGCGGCACGCCGTGCTGATCGAAAAGCACTTCGACCGGCGCGTTCAGACCGGCCACCCGAATTTCGCCGTCGATCGGCGGCAGCGAGCCACGGGCCCACCACCAGAGCGTACCCAGAGCCACACCGGCGAAGACGACCAGGAAGATGACGACGCGTTTCAACAATATGGGCTTCGATCTTGCCGCCTGCGGGCGGTTTGAATAAGATAGGGGGCTGCCGTCACCTGCGCGACGGGTCTAGACAATACTGCCGTAGCGAAGCGGAGCCCGCGACTCGCGGCGGAACTTCGCTACTTATACTGGCGCCGGCCGGTAGTTCAAAGTTCAAAGTTGCGGGTTCAGGTTCGACATTCACGGTTTAACGTTCAAAATTCAAGGGCGTCAGCATGATTGAGGTTCAGCACCTCACGAAACGATACGGGCCTGTCACCGCGGTCAACGACGTCTCTTTCCGTGCCGAAGCGGGAGAGATTCTCGGGTTCCTCGGCCCCAACGGCGCGGGCAAGACGACGACGATGCGGATTATCACCGGCTACATGCCGGCCACCGATGGCCAGGTGCTCGTCGCCGGCCAGGATGTCTTCGAGAAGCCGATCGAAGCCAAGCGCCGGACCGGCTACCTGCCG
>JANOIR010000010.1:0-8919 GCA_031407765.1 Vicinamibacteraceae bacterium | reverse complement strand
GAGCGCGGCCAGACCTGTGTCGACCGACGCCGAAGCCGTCGCGGGCTGCGCCGCCAGGGACGCCCCGCTCACGACGGCCAGGCCGAGCACGACCAGCGCGCACGACGACCACCGGGCCAGCAGCCTCAGAAATGAACCTCTACAGACATCTTCACACAGCTCATTCCTGCCGGGCGCGAAACCTCGGGCAGTTCAGCGGGTGAGGAGGACGGTTCGTCAAAAGCACCCGAACGGTCCGGCCTGATCCCAAGTCGGGCCGTGATTTCGTTGGCGTGAATGCGGACGAGCCGGCGTGTGCAGCCGCCGGCACGGCGGCGCAGCTCGGTCGACTCCCGGCTGCTAGGCCTTGCGCAGGACGAGCACGGTCAGGTCGTCGCCGACCCGCGCATCCCCGACGTGGGCGAGGACCGCCTGTTGGACGGCTTGCGTGATCTCGGGCGCGGTGCCCGTCGCCCAGGCGGCGATCACGGCGTCGAGGCCGGCTTCGTCGAAGGGCTCACCCTGCGGGTTCTCGGCCTCGGTGATGCCGTCGCTGTAGGCGATCAACGTGTCGCCGGAGCGCAGCGTCTCTTCGCTCGTCTGATAGGTCGTGCCCTCGAACAGGCCGAGGGCGACGCCGGTGGCGTGCAGCGGCACCAGGGTGCCGTCGGCGCGGCGGATGCGCGGCGGATTCTGCCCGGCGTTCACCCACTGCATGCGCCCGTCGAGATCGAGCACGGCGAAGAAGATGGTGACGAAGCGCGAGCGCGGCGCGTGACGCAGCAGCTGCACGTTGAGGCGCTCGAGCAGCGGACCGGGCGCGAGGCCCTCGTCGACCAGCGTGCGCAGCATGGCCAGCAGCAGCGCCATCAGCAGCGCGGCCGGGCTGCCCTTGCCGGCGACGTCGCCCAGCGCCACGATGACGCGCCCATCGGCGAGCGGGATCATGTCGAAGAAGTCGCCGCCCACGGTATTGGCCGGGCGCGAATCGCCGTGCACCTCGATGCCGGGCGCGCGGAACGTGCCCTGCGGCAGCATGGCGCGCTGGATGTCACGGGCGACGGTGAGATCGTGCTTGAGCGACAGGCGATCGGCGACCTCGAGCACGATCAGCAGGTTGAGCAGCACGAAGCCGACGCACAGGAAGATGATGCTGTCGTTCCAGTAGGGGATCGGCAGCCCGATCTGCACCTCCTTCACGATGAGCAGCGTCACGAAGTGGAAGCCGGCGAACAGCTTCAGCAGGCCGATGATGGTCGCCAACAGCGCGACCACGTAAATCGCCCGGTGCACCGGCGACAGGCGCATCGTGAAGGCGACGAAGAACAGCTTGGTGTAGGTGAGTGCGCGCAGGTGCCAGGGCTGCTGGTCGATGCCGGTCCGATCGATGCCGCGCGAGAAGAACTCGTAGGCCTCGCGCGTGTCCCGCGTGAACAGCAGCTGCAGGTCGCTCGCCTTCAGACCCTTCGTGTAGGCGTCGAAGATGCCTTTGGCGCGCTGCGCAGCCCCCGGATCGTTCTGGCCGGTCGCGCCGGCCGTAGCGGTACTCACCGTGATGTCGTGTCGGTCTTCGTAGTTCGACGCCGCTACACCAGGCCGAGTTCCCGGCCGACCTTGGCGAAGGCGTCGAGGGCGAACTGGAGCTCGTCGCGGGTGTGCGTGGCCGTGACGATGGTGCGGACCCGGGCGCGGTCGCGGGCGACGGTCGGAAAGGCGATGCCCTGCGCGAAGACGCCGGCCGCGAAGAGTTTATCCGAGAGCTGCATGGCCGTGGCGCCGTCGCCGACGATCACGGGCGTGATCGGACTCTCGCTCATGCCGGTATCGAACCCGAGCGCCTTGAGGCCGGCCTGGAAGAAGCGCGTGTTGTCCCACAGGCGATCGATGATCTGCGGTTCGGCGAGCAGCAGCTCGATCGCGGCGAGGCACGCCGCGGCGACCGCCGGCGGATGCGAGGTCGAGAACAGGAACGGACGGGCGCGGTGATGCAGGAAGTCGATCAGGGCGCGGCTGCCGGCGACGTAGCCGCCGAGCGCGCCGACTGCCTTCGACAACGTGCCGACCTGGACGTCGACCCGGCCGTGCATGCCGAAGTGATCGACCGTGCCGCGGCCGTTGCGGCCGAAGACGCCGCTGGCGTGGGCGTCGTCGACCATCATGATGCAGCCGTACTCCTCGGCCAGCGCGCACAGCCCCGGCAGCGGCCCGAGGTCGCCATCCATGCTGAAGACGCCGTCGGTGATGAGCAGCTTGCGCGGCCCGCTCGGCAGGTCGCGGATGATGGCCCGGGCGGCGTCGACGTCCTTGTGCGGGAAGACCTTGACCGTGGCGCGGCTCAAGCGGCAGCCGTCGATGATGCTGGCGTGATTGAGCTCGTCCGATATGACGATGTCCTCGCGCGTGAGAATCGACGACACCGTGCCGGCGTTGGCGGTGAAGCCGCTCTGGAAGACGACGACCGCCTCGACCTGCTTGAAGGCGGCGAGCGCGCGCTCGAGCTCGGCGTGGATCGCCATCGTGCCGGCGATCGTGCGCACCGATCCGGAGCCGACGCCGAGGCGCTCGATGGCATCGATCGCGCGCGCCTTCAGCGCCGGATGATTGGTCAGCCCGAGATAGTTGTTCGAGGAGAGATTGACGACCGAGCGTCCGTCGACGACCGAGCGGTGCGCCTGTTCGCCGCTCAGCTCCCGCAGCGATCGGCGCAGCCCTTGAGCGCCGAGGGCGTCGAGCTCCGCCGACAGGTAGGCAAGGGGATCCGTGCGCATGCGGCGAGTATAGCCACGGCCGCCCCCTCCGCGCCGCGCGCGGCGAGCCTATGACGACGTTAGATGAGGCCGCGGCTGGCGGTGATCGCGAGCACGGCCATCCAGGGCACGACCGCGGCCGACACATAGAGCAGCGTCAGCAGCGCCACCGCGCGGTGCACCGAAGCCAGGTGGAGCACCATGCCGAAGCCGGCGGCCGCCAGCTTGGCCAGGGCCAGCGCCAGGCCCTGTCCGGCCGCGCCCATCAGCCAGTGCAGGAGCGGATTGCCTTCGACGTCGCGGCCGAGCGTGCTGACCCCGACGTAGGTCAGGGCGCCGTCGAGGGCTTGCGCCAGGAAGAACAGGACGATGACGGTGTTACCGAAGCGCTCTGAGCACGTGAACGCCGACACGCGATCGGACCAGCCGCGGAAGGTCGCCGTCGCCAGGGAAGCCGTGGGGAGGGGAGCCGACACGTCCATCTTGGACAGGACAATATCAAGCTCCGTGCCACGCATGCACGCGGCGCACGCGAACCGCACACAGCTGAGTTTGCCGCTGATTCTGCGGGATTGCGGCGGCTAGGCCGTGGCGATCCGCAGAGATTAGGGCGCGGGGGGGCTGACTTCCGGCAGCCGCGCCCGCGAATCAGGCGGTGGCCAGGTAGCGGCCCGTGAAGTCGGCGATGTCGTCGTAAATGCGCGAAAGTTCCGCGGGCTTGGGGAGGAACACGACGCGGAAGGTGCCCGCGGCCGGGTCGCAGCCGAAGCCCGAGCCGTACACCACCAGGACCCCGGTGTCGCGCAGCAGGGCCAGCACGAAGTCCTCGTCGGTGCGCCCCGGCGGCAGCGTCACCTGCGGCATGGCGTAAAACGCGCCTTGTGGCATCACGCAGCGCATGCCCGGAATGGCATTCAGCCGATCGGCGGTGAGCTGGGCGCGCTCGAGGAGCGCCGCGTTGAACGCCTGCTGGTGCGAGCGATCGCCCCGCAGCGCCGCGGTGATCGCGTGCTGCATCGGGCCTGGACTGCACAGGCGGCCGTCGGCCAGCTTCTTGATCGCGGCCAGAGCCGGATCGAGCCGCTTCGAGCGGCCGACCGCCATCCAGCCGCCGCGCCAGCCGGGCGCGAGATACGCCTTCGACAACGACGAGTAGGCGATGATCGCGGCGTCGGGCGCGTGCGATCCGAGCGGCTCGATCGGGCCGGTGTAGGCGAGATCGCCGTAGACCTCGTCCGACAGGATCGCGAAGCCGTGACGTTCGGCGAGCTCGATGATGGCCAGTTTCGTCTCGCGCGGATACACCGCGCCGGTCGGGTTGTTCGGATCGATCAGCACGAGCGCGCGCGTGCGATCCGAGATGAGACTCTGGATGTGATCCAGATCGGGCTGCCAGCCGTTGTCGGGGTCGGTGCGGTAGAACACGGACCTGGCGCCGATCTTGGCGACCACCGCCGTGTAGAGCGGATAGGTCGGCACCGGCACCAGCACTTCGTCGTCCGGATCGACCAGCGCGTTGAGGGTGATCTCGATACCCTCCGACGTGCCGGTGGTGAGGAGCACGCGATCGGGATCGACCGGGAACCCGCGCGCGCTGAAATCGTCGGCGACCGCTTCGCGAGCCTCGGCGATCCCGGGCGACGGCGTGTAGCCGTTCTGCCCGAGCCGCATGGCGCGGCTCACCGCCTCGACGAGGTGCGGCGGCGTCACGAAGCCGGCGGCGATCGGGTCACCGATATTGAGGTAGCGGACGGCACGCCCCGTCGCTTCCACCTTCCGGGCCTCGGCCACGATGTTGCGGATGGCGTAGGTGAAGCTGTTGACCCGACGGGCGACCGGAATCGCCGACGCGACGGAGGGCGAGGAAGGCATCTGGAAATTCTACTCTCGTCGCCGGTGACCAATCCGTGGACACGCCGGCCCGAGGGCTCTCCCTGATGTTTCGCTCATTTCTTGTAGGCCGCGTCGGCCATGAAAGCGCGACTGGTTGCGGTAGGGCCGGCATCGGCCCCGAGATGATGTGGTCACGACCCACCTCGACCGGATCTTCGCCAAGCTCTACAGTGAGACCTTCGCCACCACTGGGAGCCAGCTCGAGCAAGACCAAATCACTAGCGCAGAGCTTGATTGGAAACTTTTTACACGGCTGATGCCGTAACCAGGTATTCCTTTCATCATTTTGAGCCCTTCCTATAGGCCCCAAGCCCTGCAGCAACAGAGCCGAAAACCGATAAGTGGCGTGACAACGGCCACTTGTGGCGATTGGCGCGATTGTTGGACATAGGAGGTCCCGTGAGACGACGTGACACACGGTTTGCGCGGATGTGCACAGCGGCCCTGATGACGGCTGCAATCGGCCTGCAGCCGGCCACGGTGGCAGTTGCTGTCGCGCAAACCCCGTCGTTCCGCGCGGCGGTCGACGTCGTCTCGGTGACCGCGGTCGTGCGCGACTCCCGGGGCCGACCGGTCCACGATCTCGGTCGGGAAGACTTCCAGGTTTACGAGCGGGGCCAGCTCCGCAAGATCGTCCAGTTCAAGTCGAGCGATCAGGGTCCGATCAGCCTCGGCATCCTGTTCGACGTCAGCGGCAGCATGCGCGGCACCACCCAGATGCAGGCGGGCCAGCGCGCCGTCGAGCACATCCTGAGCTGGGTCAACCCGCAGCAGGACGAAGTCGGCCTCTTTTCGTTCGACTCCGAGCTACGCAAGGAAGTCGACTTCACCACCGACATGTCGAAGGTGAAGGCGGCGGTGAACTCGCTGACCGCCATCGGCCAGACCTCGCTCTACGACGCGATCAACAAGACCGCGGCGGCGATGGGCGATCGGCCCTCACCGCGCCGGGCGGTGATCGTCATCACCGATGGCATCGACACCAGCAGCAAGCTGACGCCGGCGCAGGTATCGGGCATGGCCAGCGCCATCGACGTGCCGGTCTACGTGATCGCGGTGCTCTCACCGCTCGATCACCCCGGCCAGGACTTCGCGGTCGTCGGCGCCGACACGTCGCCGGTCGCCACGCATCTATCCAACCTCGCCTATTGGACGGGCGGGACACTGTTCATGGTCAGCGCGCCGGCTCACGCGAGCCAGGCGGCGCGGGACCTGATCACCGAGCTCCGTCACCAGTACCTCCTGGCCTTCGAAGCGGCCAGGGCACCGGGCTGGTACGAGTTGGACGTGAGAACGAGGCGCCGCGAGCTGACCGTGCGCGCCCGAAGTGGGTATTTCAGTCAGTCTCGCCAGGGCTAAACGCCGGGCATAGCCGTCGGCCTCGGGCCGAGGAGGATGTACGTCATGAAGAAGCTGTTGATGGTAATTCCGGTGGTGGCGCTCGCGGCGGCAACGACCGGGTGCGCTACGAAGAAGTTCGTGCGGACGGAAGTGGGCTCGGTCAACGAGAAGGTCACCACGCTGACCTCGCGCGTCGAAGAGAACGAGACGCGCATCAAGGCCAACGAGACCAAGATCACCGAGGTCGACACCAAGTACGACCAGCGTGTCGGTCAGGTCGACCAGAAGGCCACGGCGGCCGGTCAGTCGGCCCAGACGGCGGCCCAGGCGGCCAAGGACGTCGACGGCAAGCTGACGGCGTTCGAAGCCAACAGCCGCAAGCTGGTCTACGGCCTGGTGCTGAACGAGGCGCAGGGCGGCTTCAAGTTCGCCAACGCGGCGCTGCCGGACGAGGCGAAGGCGCAGCTCGACAAGCTGGTGGCGAACGTCGCCGCCGACCCGAAGGCCGTGTTCTTCGAGATCGAAGGCCACACGGATTCGACGGGTGCCGCAACCACGAACGAACTGATCGGTCTCGAGCGCGCCGAAGCGGTGAAGCGTTATCTGTATGAGCAGCACCACGTGCCGCTCCACAAGATCAGCGTGATCAGCTACGGCGAGACCAAGCCGGTCGACTCGAACGGCACGCGTGCGGGCCGCGCCCGCAACCGCCGCGTCGAAGTGAAGGTGCTGTCGCCGGAGGCCGCCGCGGCCGAAGCGACGACCGCTCGCACGGGCTCGAACTAGCTCGCGTTTGGGCAAGACCGTGCTGCGGCGAGCGCCGCGGCCCGGGGTCCTTTACTGGATCGAAACAAACCCGACTGTCAGGCGAAGGGCCGGGGTGGCGAGAGCCACTCCGGCCCTTCGTCTATCTAGCCGTCGTCTTCGATGCCCTGGAGAAGCTGCTGCAGCCCTTCCCACTCCGGGTCGTCGAACATCTCGATCTCGAGCGGGTAGGTCGGGTGGCCGTCGAGGCTGGCGTTGAGCGCCTCGACGAAGGCGTCGGCATCGGCGCTGTAATAGCGCCACTCCTTGTGGCCGGCGCCGGTCAGGGACGCGACCTGGAGGCCCACCCCGGTGCGCTCGAGCCCGGCTTCGACCGCGGTCTCGAAGTCCTGCATCGATGACGTGTCGGCGGAGTTCGGCAGGCCCGTCTCGTTGCCATCGTAGGGCCAGCCGACGACGATCAGCTGGGCGTGGGCGCTGCGTCTGGACGCGTCCGGCAGTTCGCCGCGGAGGCGAATGATGATGGGCTGTCCGTCCTGGTCGGCGGTGCCGACGGTCCACGTGTCGTCAGGAAAGCTCGTCATACCGGAAGACATCCTTCGGCAGCCGGAAGACGACCCGATTCTCGCCGCGGCCTTCGGCGGTCTCGTCGGTGAGCACCGCCCCCAGCTTGGCGACCGCACGCTGCGAGCGGAGATTCTTCGGCCCGATGATGAAGATCACCGCGTCGACGACCTGGAAGGCGTGCTCCAGCATCAGCCGCTTCATCTCCCCGTTGTAGCGGCCGCCCCAGTAGAGACGCGCCAGGAAGCTCCAGCCGATCTCGACCTCGGATCTCTCCGCATCGTAGCCGTGGAAGCGCGACGACCCGATGATGAGGCCGTTGGCGCGATCGATCGCGACCAGCGCGCCGCCGGACGCCAGCGCCTCGTCGAAGAAGGCGCGGAAGACCGCCGGCTGGTAGCGGTCGCGCGCCGGGTGCTGTTCCCAGATCAGATAGTCGGAGGCGACGGCATAGAGCGCCTCCCAGTCGTCCGCGCGCAGGGGCCGCAGCTCGAGGAGGTCGCCACGCAGCACCGGCTGGGCGTCGAAAGGCACGGGGCAGCGTCTACCTTATGCGATCTTTGGCGCCGGGACGATGTCGAGAACCGCTGGTCGGCTCCGACTACCAGTGGCCTGACACAGGCCACTAGTCAAAAGGCCCGCGGAAGGGCCGCGCGGCCAGGTTCAGCGGGAACCCGCCGCCCACACACAGGAGTCGCCGTGCTGTCCATCACGCCGTTTCTCTGGTTCGACACCCAGGCCGAAGAGGCCATGCAGTTCTACACCTCAATCTTCCCGTGTTCGAAGGTGGTTTCGGTCCACCGTGCCGGTGACGTGGTCATGTCGGTCACGTTCGAGCTGGAGGGCCAGCGCTTCATGGGCCTCAACGCCGGCCCGCACTTCGCCTTCAACGAGGCGGTGTCGTTCTTCGTCTCCTGCGACACGCAGCAGCAGGTCGACGAGCTCTGGGACAAGCTGCTGGCCAACGGCGGCAAGCCGACGCAGTGCGGCTGGCTGAAGGATCGGTTCGGGCTGTCCTGGCAGATCATCCCGACCGTGCTGCCGCGGCTGCTGGGCGATCCCGATCGAGAGAAAGCCGGCCGGGCGGTGCAGGCGATGATGCAGATGGTGAAGATCGACGGCGCGGCGCTGCAGCGCGCGTTCGACGGGGCCTGACGCCGTCGCGGGTCTACCAGTCGGAGCCGGCCGTCACTGGACGCTGCTGCTTCTTGCCCTTGTTGAACGCGTAGGACTGCTGCGGCACCTGCTGCAGCGCCTTCTCGAGGTCGTCCTGAGGCGACGGCGGCGGCGGATCCTTGGAGCGGTCGCGCTCGAGGCGGGCGCGGATGATCGCCAGGTTGATGCGGGCGTCGTCGTTCGACGGATCGTGCCGGAGCGCGGCGATGAAGGCGCGGGCGCTCTCTTCGAGCTCGTCGGTCCGCTCGAGCATGATGCCGCGGTTGTAGTGGGCGTGCGAGCGCTCACCGTCGCTCTTGTAGAAGGCGGCCGATCGCGCGAACGCCATCGCCGCGTTCTTCGGATCGTCCTGCGTCGCCAGTGCCACGCCGACGTTGAACCAGGCGATGGCGGCGGCGTCGGCGTCCTGCGCGGCGCGGCGATAGGCGGCGATCGCCTCGCGCGTGCGGCCCTG
>JANOIR010000641.1:0-14740 GCA_031407765.1 Vicinamibacteraceae bacterium | reverse complement strand
GCTCCTCGGCCCGGAACGCACGCGGGCCATCACGCACCTGCCGCATCCGCGGCGCGCCGAGCCGCGCGTCAAGCCCGCAGCCCCGGCAGGGGTCGGAGCGAAGCGGAGAGGCTTGACGTCGGCGAGGCGGGCCCGACAATCGGCGGCGGTGATGGCCCTCGACCGCCGTTGTGACCGCCGCGATGATTGGGACCTGGCTCTTAGAGCGAGGAAGGGACCCTGCCTCCGTGCGGCACGGTTTGCGCGCGCAGCCTGTGGCCGCGTCGCGCACGAGAGCGACCGAGCATCGCCCTATCTATGGGAACGCGATCCGGCCCTCGAACCTTACAAGCTGCAGGGACGCGCGCCTGTTGACGCGGAGCGCCACGGCGAACGCGCGTCGCAGCGTCATCGTCGACCTGCCCCAGGACCAGATACTGCTGCGCCTGCAGAATCTACAACTCGACGCCCGTTCAGACACGGACGATGACGCCGGTGGGGGTGCGAGCGACCCTCTGGGGCCGCGGACAGAACGGAAGTCTCGGCCGGGGATGGGGTCGCTCGCGCCCCCACGCTCCTCCACCGCATCGACTGGGGCGTCGATCTCTGACGGCGCGGCACAACCCGCCGCGCAGAGCAATCTAGCATTCGAGCAGGGACTCGCCGCCCGGTGATGCGAGGCCGCCAAGACGACGTGGCTCACGCCCACAGTCCATTCTTTGGGGGGAACACTCATCCCGCGGCCGTGTTCCCCCCCGTCGTCCCCCTCTGCCCCGAAGACGGACAGGGGATGGCATGTTGCAAACGTGGGAGGAGCGCCACATCGCGAGCGTTGAACGCGAGGCGCCCGACGGCGAGCGGTGGAGGCTGATCGCGTTGCCTCACGTGGCCCTCACGGCCGTCGAGCTCTGGCTGGTTGGCGTTTGCGGCCGCGCGAACGGATCGCACATCGGCCTGACCGTCGCGCATGCAGAACACCGACCTGATTCTCGAGAAGTGCCCGACAATGATTAGAAGGCCCTGAAGGCACGTCCCGACGACGGAGTCCAGAAGGTAGCTGGGTGATTCGATGCGTCTCTCTGCGTTGATGGTTGTCGGGATGGTCGCGTTCACGCTCGAGGCGGCGCCGGCAGCGGCGTCGCCTCGGGAGCGACCTCTCATCTTCGTGGACCTGCCGTATCCGGCGGAGGCTCTGGCGGCACGAACGGACGGCGTCGTGGTCGTCCAGGTGACGACCGACGGCAGCGGACGGATTGTCGGGGCCGAGTCTGTCGTCGGCCCCGACCTCCTGGCTCGAGCGGTGGTCGCCAACGTGAAGGGCTGGACGTTGGCGCCGGGGCCGCTCACCGACTGGCTCGTCTTTCGATTCGAGATCGACAACGGCGCGTGCAACGACGACAGCCGCAGCCTCTTTCGCGTCGCGTACGCGAACCTCGCGGTCGTCACGGCCTGCACCGCTCCCGGACGGCGCTTCGGGGGACCGCCGGAAGACCCTTTGCTTCTGCGCTCGCTGGGCAGCAGTCCCGGCTATCCGGAGTTCGCGCGGAGCGCGAACATGAGGGGAGTGGTGATTCTCGAGCTGTCGGTCGACGGCGACGGTGCCGTCACGGCCGCGCGCGCGTTGAACGACCTGCCGCTGCTGGCGCCGACGGCGGTCGCGCACGCAAAGACGTGGCGGGTCTGGTTAGGCAGGACGGGACCGCGCTATGTGGTGTACGAGTTCGGGCTCGACTACCGCGAGTGCAAGCCGGACAGCGCGTCCTTGGCGCGGGTAAGCGCTAACTACGTGCGCCTGAGCGAGTGTATTCCCGTGTCGCCAAGTTTGGCTCCATGAGGCCGTGCGGGCCTTTGCCCCGCAGCGGCGAATCGCGAAGGCTCAGGAGGTCCAAGTCTCCGGTCACGATCACGTCGGCCTTGCCTGTCACCGCGCACTCCAGCACGCGGTCGTCGTCTGGATCCCTCTCGACGACTTGCAGTGTCACCGTAGACGACCGATGTCGCGGCCGTGTCGATCAGGCGGCCAGCATCGGCAGGGCGCTCTTCTGACCAACGGAACTTGTCGCGCAGCGTGCGCAGAACCTCGGTGCGAATGGGGTCGGAGATAACTACGTGGACGCGACGCGTGACTCCGAACTGGAAGGCGCGCTTCGGCTTGCCACCGAACGCCAGTGCGGACACGTAGACGTTGGCGTCGAGGACGACCGTTCGGACGGCCACTACTGGCGGGACTCTCGACGCGTGTCCGCGATCAGCCGAGGGATGTCGGCTTCAGTCAGGCCGAGCTCGCTCCCGCGCTCCTGGCCGTACTGTTGGAGGCGCTCCAGCTGCCGCAACGCGAGGTACGAAGTCAGGGCATCCCGAGTGATCTCGTCGGTGGTCCTGCCCTCGGCCTGTGCTTCTCGCGCTGCCTGCTCGTAGAGCTCGTCGGTCAGCGTGACGGTCCTCGTGGGGGGCATGTTGGCTGCTCCTTGTCCAAATATGCGCCCAGAGGGGCCGCACCGTCATCTCAGTGCCGTGCTCACGCTTCCGGTCGCGAGGGCGACGGCTTCACCAGCGGCCGGACGCCAACACCGAGCCTGGCCAGCATGTCGATCAGGGTATCGGTGCTGAACAGGTCGATCCGGCCGCGCAAGAGATCGCTGACGCGAGGTTGCGTCACTCGGAGCGTCTTCGCCGCTTCCGCCTGCTTCATACCCTTGGACCCAATGGCCTTCTGAACCTGGATCAGCAGGTCGGCACGAACCAGGAGGTGCTCGGCGTCCGCTGTCGAGAAGCCCAGGTCCCTGAAGACGTTCCCGGTGGACGGGGTCACCCTGACGACGCCTTTCTTTGCCATGTTCCTGTCTCAGTGTCGCAATCGCGCCGTACCGATCGCCTGCGCGGGCCGCGGCATCGTTCGCGCCTGCCAACATACAAGTTCTTGTATACCTGCGCCAGCGCCCGCGGAGGCCCGGCGTCCCGCCGCCTCCCGAATGCCTCCAAGGGGCGCTCCGTGGAGGCCGCGGGAACAACCCATCGCGTCGGCGGCGGGAACACCATCCCGCCGCCTCCGATATCCCTCCAGACATCGGGTCGATTCGTGAGAATCGCCGAGTACGCCAGTGGAGAGCCAAGACGACAACAAGTGCCGTGGTCTGAACGCGTTGAGCCCAGAAGTCGCGCGCCATCAACAGCTTGATGATTGCGCCGATTTCGCGTTCAACTCCCGCCGCCTCCACCACTCGCGCGCCTCGGCGCGCGATGTGGTGTCGCCGACGTAGTTAGCCCCAGCGCTCCGGTCCTTCGGACCTCGCGCTTGGGGTCAACTCCCGAACCTCGCGCACGATTCAGGCGAAGATCTGTGCGCCGTAGCGCGTAGCACGAAGGCGGGCCGCCGGCCATCACGTCCCCGCTTCGCGGACACCGCCATCGCTTCGCTCGGCTTCGACAGTCGCGCTCGGGCTACGCCCTCGCGCTTTGGCCGGCAGCCCTTCAGTGGCTCACCGCCAAATGCGCCTTCAGCCATGCCACCGACTTCGATCTCGAGTCGGTGTCGGCGTGGCCCCCCGGAAGGAACGGGTGGTTGCCCCTGGTGGGGTTCACGTCGTTGTAAAACGTGTGCTGGTGCGTCACGCCGCGTTTCTGCAACGCATCCACCAACGGCTGTGATGATTCGGCGAGCTTGACGATCCCGTCGGTGCGATTATGAAGTATGAGCGTCGGCGGCAGAAGGCCGACGTTTGCAAGGAGAGCTGAGGAGAAGATGTGGCCGAAGAAGTCCACAAGCACCTTCACCTTGCCCGGGATCGCGGTCTCCGCGTGGTCGATCGCCAACCCACCGCCGAGGGAGTACCCGACGAGCCCGATCCCGCGTTGATCGGCCTCGCTGTCCGCCATCGCGAGAGCCACGGCAGCAGCGATTCGCGGCCGATAGTGATCGATCCGTGCCGCCCGTAGAGCGACCAGCTGCTCGAGTGGTGCGCTGTCCGCACCATCGTGCGTGTCGAAGTAGTGCGGGACGAGTACAAGGTAGCCCTCGAGGGCGACCTGTTCTGCAAACGACCGGATCTCGGCTCCGGAGGCACCCGACAGGCCGTCGATGCCGTGCACCATCACGACGACCGGTCGCTGCACGGCCGCTCCACTGCGCACGTAGCGGTCAATCCCGTACGCTTCACCGCCGAGCGTGAACACCGCGGATCGCTGCTGAACGCGCACCGCTGTCATGGCACCCTCACCATCAGCGTGGCCGCCAGGACGGCGATGGCGGGCACCGTTTGGATCAGCAGGGTCGTGGGCTTCAAGGTGACGGCCCCAAACACCCCGGCGACGATGACGCAGGAGAGGAAGAACACCGCCACGGCCGGCCTTTCAACACCGGATAGTAGCGCCCAGATCAACCCGGCGGCCAAGAACGCGTTGTAGAGGCCTGCGTTCGCCACGATAGGCGCTACCTTCCGGGCTTCCGCTGCTGTGAAGTGCAGCCGGCCGTGAACGCTCGGAGCATTCCACAGGAACACTTCGACGACGGCGATGGCGATCTGGACCAGCGCGACACAAGAGAGCACGACGAGCGCGATTGTGTGGGACATCACGGCTCCATGACCTGGGCTCCGCCTGGCGGCGTCGCAACGCCGGCTCGACGCGCGGAGTTGGGCGGTGTGCCCTGACTCGCGCCGTCAACGCAACGGCCATGCCCTACTGAACGGCGGACGAACACATTCCGTACACGGGGCCGCGCCAGCAGTCGCGCGGAGCGGATCACTTGACGCCGCCGATGGAACCAGCGGCGGTGGGCACGCTCGGCTGAGCGCATCACGGTTCGGCGAGTTCCAGCAGGTTCGGCTATCTTCTTGATACTCATGAGACTCTGGCTTCGGCGGCTCAGAGCCAGGCCGGCTGGGATCGGCTTCCTGGTTCTTTCCCTCAGCGCGTCCCTGGCTGGTGGGCTCGCAGCGCTTTCACTCAACACCGCCGTGCTCTGGCGCGCCTTGCCCTTCGAGGGCGCGGAGTCGCTCGTCAGCCTCGAGCTGCGGACCGACGAGAACCGCACGCGGTGGTGGTCGGGCCCCGAGTTCGCCTCTCTCGCCGAGGCACCGCCACCGCCCTTCGTTGCGGTAGCCGCGTACACGGCGGCCGACTTCAACGCACTGTCGGAACCCGGACGGCCACCCGAGGCGCTGCTCGGGACCATGGTGTCGCCGGACTTCTTCAGGACGCTTGGCGTCGGCGTGCGGCTCGGGCGGGGCCCGACGCCCGGCGACTACTCCCCAGGGAGCCCGCGGGTCGTGGTGTTGGGGCACGAGCTGTGGCAGCGGCGTTACGGAGCCGACCCCTCGATCCTCGGCCGAGCGATCCGCCTGGCCGCTCCGACGCGCTTGGGCGAGCCTGATGGCGACTATCTCGTTGTTGGCGTGCTTCGGGCCGACACGTGGCTGTTCTGGAAGCGGACGGATCTCGTCCTGCCGCTTCGTGCAGCGAACGGTGCCCTTTCAGATCCGCATCGCCATCCCATTGAACACGTCATCGCGCGGGTGGCACCTGGTGCCACCACTGCCACTGGACGCCTTCGCGCATCCGAACTGCTGGCCCGCGTGCTGACGGCAGGCAGCACGCCTCGCGTAACGGGCGTGGTCGTCGCTGATCTCAAGTCCACGCTGTTTCGCGATCTCCGCCCTCAGCTGCTGCTCGTGTTGGCGATTGCCGTCCTGGTACTCGCCCTCGCCGGCATCAACGTCGTCATTGGTGCCTCGGCGCAAGCGCTCGAGGGACAGCGGGATACGGCCATCCGTGTCGCCCTTGGCGCCTCGCCAGGGCGGGTGGCCTTGGACACGGCCCGCCAACTTGCGCTGACCGTGGCTGCGGCTGGCATGGCCAGTCTCGCGCTGGCGGTTTGGTTCATTGGCGTCGTGGTGTCGTTCGTCCCGGAAGCCTGGCTGGCTCGCGTGCCCGGTGCCGCGCGAGCTGTCTACATAGATGCCAGCGCTGTCGGCGTACTCGTGATCGTGACCGCCGGTATTGTCGGCGCAGTGGGTCTGTGGACGTACGCGACCGTCCGCCGCCTAACGACCGGTCCCCTGCTGGCGTCCATCCAGCCGATCGACACGCCACGCCGGCAGCGCTGGCGCGCGGCGCTGGTGTGCATCGAGATGGCCGTCTGCGCCACCACCGTCACGGTGGCGACGGCGCTGCTGTCGCAACTGTGGCACCTGCGAACGGTGGATGTCGGCGTGCGAGCCGATCACACCGTTGCGGTGTGGATCAACGCCAGTCCCACGACCTACGCCGATCCAGTGCGGCGAGCGGCGTACTTCGAGCGCCTTCTCGACGAGAGTCGCCGTATCCCGGGCGTGGAATCGGCGGCGGGCATCGACCTGCCGTTCTATTTCGACTGGCAATCGACGACCGTCCGTCCCGACACCGATCGCTCTCACGCACCGGTTACCGCGCTCGACAGGGCCGCCACAGTCGACTACCGCGACGCGGCTGGACTGGCCCTTGTCGACGGGCGCTGGATCGACCCGCGGGACGACGCCGGTGCGCCAGCGGTCGCGGTGGTCAGCAGGAGCCTGGCTGACGCGCTCTGGCCGAACGCGACCGCGGTCGGCAGGATGATGCAGGTCGGTGGCGACACAGGGCGGGCGATCGTGACCGTCGTGGGCGTCGTCAGCGATACGCGCACCGCGCCGCAGTCGCGACCAAGTCTCACGGTGTATCGACCCGTGGCTCAAGCGCCTCCGCCCTGGCTCTATCTCGTGGTGAGAACGACCCCTGGGGCGAATGTCGTGCGCCCACTGACCGATGCCGTCTGGCGAACCGACCCCGATCAGCCGGTGGACGGCCCGTGGGCGGTCCGTACCTGGATCGACGACCGCACGGCGTATCTCTCCTTCCTCGCCACGTTTGCCGCGCTCCTCGCGGCCTTGGGCGTCGTCCTTGCGGCGGCCGGCCTGTACGGCTTGACCACGTGGTGGGTCGAGTCGTCGAGCCGGGAACTCAGCATTCGCCGGGCGGTCGGCGCCAGTCATGCATCGATTCTGGCGTGGTACACGAAGCGGTGGGTGGGCGTGGTGGCACCAGCGCTGATCGCCGGAGCCGCGCTGCAGGCCGTGCTGTTGCGGACGGCCACCCCGGCCATCGAGGGACTGCAGCCCGCGAGTCTGGGCCAACTCGTGGTCGGGGCCGCCATTGTGGCGCTCTACGCAGGCGCCGCCTCTGGGATCGCGTTGGGCCGCGCGCTACGAGTGGACGTGCAGGGCTTGATCCGGTAGAGCGCCGTCGTCGCTACTTCGACGCGGGCGCGGCCGTCGTCGTCTCGGGCCTCACCGACGCGGTGATCTTGCCGAGCATGTTGTCCAGCGCCGGGCCGCCGCGAATCCACCGCACGACCGCGACGATGTCGTTCTCCCAGTCGATGTAGATGATGTTCGATCCGTTCCCGACGAAACGGACCGCCGTCTCGGGCGCTGACGGCAGGGGCTTGCGTCCGGTGTTCAGGTACCAGTTCGCGTAGCCGTAGGTGGCGTTGTCGCTCCCCGGCGTGCGCGCCATCTGGATCCATTTCTCGGACACGATGGAGCGGTCCTTCCACGTGCCGTTGCGCAGGAAGAGATAGCCGAAGCGCGCCATGTCATACGAATCGATGAACATGCCGCCGCCCCAGTGGCCGCCGCCGCTCACCGACTGGACCTTCTTGCCGTCCACCTCGACCCACGAGTTGTCGTAGCCGTACCACCGCCAGGTGGACGACGCGCCGATCGGATCCATCACTTCCTCGCGCAGCACGTCGGGCAGGGACTTGCGCCAGACCTGCAGCGCCGCCAGCGCCATGACGTTGACCCGCACGTCGTTGTACTTGAAGTGCGTGCCCGGCTCCCAGAGCTTCCTGGCAGGCCAGTCCTCCGGCCTTTCACCCACCGGGCGATCCGCCCAGTCCGGCTTGCCCCACAACGTGCCCTGCCAGTCGCTGGTCTGCCGCAGCAGGTGATCCCATGTGATCTTCTGGTTGTGCGGCGTGTCGAACAGGTCCACGTGCGGCGGCATGTAGCCGCGCACGTGGTCGTTGACGTCGCGAATCATGCCGCGCTGCCACGCCAGCCCGACGACCGTCGTCAGGAAGGTCTTCGTGACGCTGTTGACGATGTCCGCGCGCTTCGGATCGCCCCACTCCGCCACGATATAGCCGTGGCGCGTGATGATCCCGCTCGCGCCGCCGCGATCTTTCACGGGACCGACGATGGTGTTGAAGGGCTCTTTGCCGAAGCCGCTGTGAAGAAACAGCGTCATGTCCTTCGGTCCCTGCGTCTCCGCGGCCAAGGCGATCTGCACGGCCTCGTTGACGAGGGCCGGGCTCATGCCTACTTCTTCAGGCCTCTTGTGCTGCCAGTCGAGGCGATCGGGAAAGTAGACCGCCGACGCCCGCGCGTGACCCGCGGCGCCGGAGCGTCGAACGGTCGGCGAGAGAATCCGATCCTGAGCCAGAGCCGGCGCCATGACGAGGGCGGCGAGGACGATAGGAAGCGCGCGTCTCGGCATGGGAAGCTCCTTGCGACGACTTCAGTCTAGTCTCGAGCTATTCCACCAGGTAACGGCCGCGGTAACGAAACGCATCCCTGACGGCAAGTGCAGACGTGACGCCGCTTCGCCAACCGTCCTCACCGGAAGCCCTGCGGGAAAGAATCCGGGCGGTGTACCGCGAGCGGGGCGCCGACCTGTTCGCCTTCGCGTATCGGCTGACCGGTTCCGAGGGCGCCGCCGAGGACGTGGTGCACGAGAGCGTCCTGCGGGTGCTGGACGGGCGCTGTCGGGTCGACGCCGGACGCGGTGACCTGACGCTGCTGCTCTTCGGCATCGTCAGAAACGTGGCGCGGGAACAGCGGCGAACGAGCGGACGCGAGGCACCTCAGGACGCACTGGATCGGCCTGGCGTTCCTGAGCGCCCGGAGCACGTCCTCACCATCCAGACCGCCCTCCAGGCACTGCCGGATACGGACCGCGAAATCATCATCCTCTCCGCATATCACGGGCACTCACCGAGGGAGATCGCGGCGATCCTTGGCCGCACCAGCCTCGTCATCCGCGTGCGCCTGCACCGCGCCCGGGCGCGGCTGAGACGCCTGCTCCTCGACCGACGCCCCGTTACCGCGGACAAACCTGCTCGAGTTGGTTTCAGGCCATGAACGACGACCTCAACGAATACCTCGGGACCTGGCAGGCGCCGGCGGTGCCGGACCGGACGGTCCAGCGGATCGCCTCGCTGCTCGACGACGACACCCTGCCCGGCCCGCTGGTCGGCACACGACGCCAGGGGTTCGCCCTGCCACTGGCCTACGCCGCGGCGGTCGCGACGGTGGTCCTGATCATGGCCCCGCGCCTTCGCGATGCCCCCTCCCTCCTGAGTCACGACGTCTGGGTGACGCGCGCCCTGGTCGAGGTGCCGGGCGTACCGGCCTCGGCGCAGTCCACGGCGACCGCAGTGAGTGCGATCGATCTCGAGGGGTTCGAGCTCGTCGCACGTCCCCACATTCAAGTGAACAGGAGGACGCCATGATCTCTCGCCTCGTGCTCGGGCTCGTTCTTGCGCACGCCGTTTCCGTCTCGGCCGCGTTTGCCACAGAGGCGCTCACCGCGGAGACCCGTGTCACCATCGCCGACGGGATCGTGCTCGGGCTGTCGATGTCCGGCGTGACGTCGCCCGCGACGGCCGGGCTCGAGCCTCGGGTGCGCGTCAAGGACGGCGAGGTCTATCGGCTCATCGTCGACGCAGCCGGCCGCGCCCGCTTCTCGTACGCCATCCGCATCGATGCCCGGGGCGGACGCGTGGAAGTGGTCTTTCGCCCGGTGCGGCTCCATGAGGCGGTGCGAGCCTTCGCCCCGCCGCAGGCGTTCTACAATTTGCCCTTCCGGCTCGAGGGCGGTCTGGTCACCTTGCCGGACGTCCAGACGTCGGGCGCCATATCCGCTGGCGACAGCATCAGCCTGGATCTGTTCGACAACCCGGAGACCGGCCAGCGCATCGGTGATCAATTGCGCGTGATCGCTATCTCGCCCAAGGCGGTCGAGCAGCTCGCGGCCACGCGCAAAGCTCGCATCGAGTCGCGCGCCGAGCTCACGATCGCCGGCCTGACCATCCGCCGCGGGGATCGGGTGCTCAACAGCGACAAGCCGGGCACCTTCGCCACCGGGCACGTCGTCGGGCTGGGGCTGGGAGCGGAGGTGGGCATGGCCATCTTCAGCGCCGAGCCTCCGCAGACGGAAGTGCCCTACGGCGTGGCTTTCGTCGATGGACACACGCTCCGGTTCACGCTGGACGGGCAGGAGTACGAGTGCTCGGGGACCGAACCCATCGGCCCACCAGGCCTGACGTCGCTGTGGATGTACGTCGAGCGCCAGCCGCCTTCCTTCGTGAAAGGCTACTGGGTGGCGGCGAGCGACGGCAGCGCGGACACGTTCATCAAGTCGTGGCGCACCATGCGTCGATAGCACGCGTTCACGACGCTCGCAACGCCACGATGGGATCGACCCTCATGGCGCGTCGCGCTGGAAGATAGCAGGCCGCGGCGCCCACTGTCGTCAACAACAGCGACACGGTCATGAAGGTCGACGGATCGGTGGCGGTCACGCCAAACAGCAGGCTCGAGCCCGCACGCCCGAGCCACCAGGCTCCCACGAGACCGAGCGCAAGACCCGCCAGGCTCAGCGCCAGCCCTTCGCCGATGACCATGCGGAAGATGTCGCCCGGCCGTGCGCCGATGGCCATGCGCAGGCCGATCTCCTGCGTGCGCATCGCGATCGAGTACTGGATGACGCCGTAGATGCCGATCGCCGCCATCAGCAGCGCGACAAGCGAGAACCCGGTCAGGAGCGAGGTCTGGAAGCGCCGCTGCGCGAGATAGCGTCCGAACAGCTGTTCCAGCGGCGCGACGCCGTAGATCGGCGCCTGCTTGTCCACGCGACGCACGGCCGCTCGAAGGGAATCCGCCAGCGCCGCCGGGTCGTCCGTCGAGGTGCGGATCAACACGTCCACGCTGCGCGGGGGACTCTGCGCCAGCGACTCGAACATTTGCGGGACCGGCTCGCTCTCGAGTCCTTGACGCCGCATGTCGGCCACGATGCCGACGACCGTGAACCACGGGCGATCGGAATCCCGCGCGCCCAGCTTGAATCGTCGGCCCACCGGATCGTGTCCGGGCCACAGGCGGCGAGCCATCGCATCGTTGACGATGGCGACGCGCGGCGCGTCCGGTCCGTCCCCGATTGAGAAGAAGCGTCCGCGAAGCAACGGTGTCCCGAGCGCCGTGAAGAACGCCGGGCTGGCCTCGTCTCGTCGGAACCGGATGCGCTCGGACACGACTCCGTCGTCGCCTTCGGCGGTGAGCACCTGTTCCCTGGCATTGCCGATGAAGAGATCGCCGATGATGCCGGCGCGCTCCACACCGGGAACGGCCTGAATCTCTTGCAGGACGCGGTTGTACAGGTCGGTCCGTTGCGCGGAGACGGCAAAGGACGACGGCGCCGACAGCTCCAGTGCAAGCACGCGCTCGGGCCTGAAGCCCGCATCGAGGCTCTCCACGTGCCACCAGCTCCGGACGAGGAGGCCGGCACCGACGAGCAGCACCATCGCCAGCGCGAACTCGGCAACCACCAGCGAGCGGCGCATGCCACGGGTGGCGACTCCGCCCGACGTGCTTCTACCACCCTCGTCGGCGACGGGCCGCAGCTTGCGGCGCAACGTCGTGAGCGCGGGCGCCAGTCCCACCAGCATGCCCGTCGTCAGGGAGATCAGCAGAGCCCAGCCGAGCACGGGCAGATCGAGGCCGACCTCATCGAGACGCGCCAGGTTGGCAGGCCCGTAGTCGCGGATGAGGCGAATGCCGGCGACCGCGAGGAGCGTCCCGATCGCGCCCGAGACGAGCGTGAGCACGACACTTTCGGTCAGCAACTGTCGCACGATCCCCCCCGCACCGGCGCCGAGCGCGGCGCGCACGGCCATCTCGCGCGCCCGACTGACGGTGCGCGCCAGCGCGAGACTGGCGACATTGGCAGCGGCGATGAGGAGCACGCACAACACGGCGCCGCCGAGCATCCACAACGCCAGGCGCGACTGCGATCCGACCATGTGCAGACTCAGCGGAACGATGCTGATGCCCCGGTTCCGCTCGACCGCCGGCAGTTGATCACCCAGGCGCCGCGCAATGGTGCTCATCTCCGCCTGAGCCTGGTCGAAGGTCACGTTCGGCCGGAGCCTGCCAACCACGAACCAGATGTCTCCCCCACCCGCGCTGCTGGGGGTGCCGCGCTCGTCGGCCGTCGTCTGCGGCTCCCACACGTCGGCATCGAGCCTTGCGACCTGGAAACCCACAGGAAGGACGCCGACGATCTGCGAAGGCTGCCCGTCGAGGACAACCGTGGCACCGACCGCATCGTTCGTGCCTCCGAAACGGGCCTGCCAGAAGCGATGGCTGATCAGGACCACGCGCGGCCCTCGACCGGGTTCTTCGGTCGAGAAGCCGCGTCCCCGCACGGGCTGCACGCCGAGCAGTGCAAACACGTTGCGAGACACTCTGGCGCCGACGATCTGTTCCGCCTCGCCGCCCACGGTCAGCGTCGTGGACACGGCATCGAAGACGGCCATGTCCGCGAAGCTCTGACTGTGACTCCGCCACTCGCGAACACTCCGCATCGAGGATCGCCCCTCGCGCAAGTTCTGAGTCGGATCCTCGGTCCACAGCATCGCCAACTGCTCGGGCGCTCGATATGGAAGAGGCCGCAGCAGAACGGTGTTCAGGACGCTGAACATGACGGTGTTGGCGCCAATCGCCAGCGCGAGCGTGCCGGCCGCGGCCATCGTGAAGGCCAGACTCCTGCGCAGGCTGCGAACCGCGTAGCGCAGATCCTGGCACGCGTCGTCGAGCCAGGCCCATCCGAAACGTCTGCCACGCGTCATGGGATCGCTCCTTCTCTACGTTCGACCCATAGTAGCCGTCCGCTCTCGACTTTCCCTCTTGACCTCCGAGAGGTGTGACAGCTACTCTCCTCTCGCTGCTCGAGAGGAGAGACTGGTGCCCAAGGCTGACCTGCTGCAAGGAACGCTCGATCTGCTTCTGCTGCGCATTCTCGCGATGGGCCCGAACCACGGGTGGGGCATCGCCAACCGCATCCGGCAGACGTCGAACGAGGGCCTCATGGCCAGCCAGGGCTCGCTCTATCCGGCGCTCCATCGGCTCGAGGTGGCTGGCGACGTCCGGTCGGAGATGCAACCCTCCGAGAACAACCGCCGGGCTCGCGTCTACACCATCACGGCCGCCGGCCAGCGACGGCTCAAAGTTGAGCGCCAGAGCTGGGAACACTTCGCGCTGTCGATACAGCGCGTGCTCGACCCCGAGTAGGTGACGAGGTCGGTGAAGCGAGGAGGCCTCCCTATGCTACGTCGAGTCATCGGCACCCTGCGGGCCCTGGTCGCGCGTCGACGCATCGAGGCCGAAGCGTACGACGAGCTCGCCTTCCACGTGGACCAGGAGACGGCGGCGAACATCGCGCGTGGTCTCTCGGCGAGCGAAGCGCGGCGCATCGCGCTCGTCACCCTCGGCGGCGTCACGCCGACACTGGAGACCGTGCGCCAGGTCCGGGCCATGCGATGGGAGACGCTCTGGCGTGACGTTCGCCACGCGTCCCGCGCGCTCCGCGGCACACCCGCCTTCAGCGCGGTCGCGCTGGTCGTACTGACACTGGCCATCGGCGTCTCGACGGCGATCCTGTCCGTGGTCGATGGCGTGGTGCTGCGGCCTCTGCCGTTCCCCGATCCAGACCGTTTGGTGGCGATCGGCGAACGCCACCTGACGGCCAGCCCCGACGAGGAGTCGCTCGTCGCGCCGCAGAACTTTCTCGACTGGCACGCCCAGCAGCGGATCTTCACGGGACTTGCGGCCATCGGCTACGCCAGCATCAGCCTCCGGCCCGAGCCGGGCCACGAGCCGGAGACGTTGACGGCGCAAGCGGTCACCGCCGACTTCTTCGCGGTGCTCGGACGCCAGCCACTTCGAGGCCGCACGTTCACGGCTGACGAGGCCGTGAACGGACGCGCCGCCTTCGCGGTCATCAGCTATGGCCTCTGGCAACGGCGCTTCGGCGGCGCGCCGGATGTCGTCGGCCGTCTCCTGCCTGGCCAGCAGCGCGACTTCACGATCGTGGGCGTCATGCCCGCGGGCTTCGCCTATCCGGTTGAAGCAGCGGACCCGACCGACGTGTGGGTCCCGAACGTCTTCCGCCCGGAAGACCAGGTCCGCGGCAACGACTTCTCGTACCGACTGCAGGTCATCGGCCGGCTTCGGGACGGGGCCACCCTTGACGGCGCCCGGGCGCAGATGGCGCAGATCACGGCCCGGCTCGCCGCCGAGACGCCGCGCTGGTTCACCAGTCGTACGGCCGAGGTCGAGCCGCTGCAGGATGCCGTGAGCCGCGGCGTGCGCTCGTGGATGCTGATGCTGCTCGCGGCTGTGGCCGCGGTCCTGCTCATCGCCTGCCTGAACGTCGCCAATCTGATGCTGGTGCGGGCGAGCGCTCGCGGGCGCGAGCTCGAGATCCGCGCTGCCCTCGGCGCGTCCCGCTGGGACCTCATGCGGGCCCTCCTCGTGGAGGGGCTGCTCCTGTCGTTGACGGCCACGGCCCTCGGGGTCTGCCTGGCCTGGATCGGCGTCTCGACACTGCGGGCGCTGCTCCCGCCGGACGTGCCGCGCGTCGCCGGGATCGCGATCGACCTCCGCGTGCTGGCGACGATGATCGC
>JANOIR010000693.1:0-2924 GCA_031407765.1 Vicinamibacteraceae bacterium | reverse complement strand
AGCTGTCGAGAGGTAGGCGCGCCCAGGCCGGCCGGTTCGCGGCCGTGGGGCTTGGTGCCGAACTGTGGATTCTCGGCGGGCCGTCGTCCGGCCTCGACGGGGTGGTGCGCCGCGACGTCCGCGTTGCGAGCGTGCGCACCGTGGCCGATGACGGGCGCACGGTGCTCTTCTCGTCACACCTGCTCGAGGAAGTCGAGCGGATGTCCGACCACGTCACGATGTTGCAAGGGGGCCGCGTGACGCTGAGCGGGGCACTCGACGAGGTGCGGCGCGGCTACCAGCGGAGCCGCGTGCGGTTCATCGAGCCCTTCGATCAACCGCCCGTGATCGATGGCGCGCTCGCCATGGAAGGCGGCGGCCGCACGTGGAGCGTCGTCCATAGCGGATCGCTCGAGCCGTTCCATCACTCGGTCCTCGCGCTCGGGGGCGAAGTGGTCGAATCGCGCGGCGCCACGCTCGAAGAGATCTTCCTGGCCCGCGCCGGCCGCAGCCGCCAGCCGCTGGAGGCGGCCTAGCCATGCGATCACCTCGCCATGCGATGCTGTGGGAGATCTGGCGCGTGACACGCGTCGAGGCCGCCTGGCGGCTCGCCATCGGGGTCGTCGGGGGCCTGGCCGCACTGGTCCTGTGCGCTGCCTTGGCGCCGCCCGACGATCCGAAGACGTTTGAGGCCACCCAGGCCTTCGGCGCGGTGATCGCCATGATCCTCATCGTCGTGCCGCACTCCATGGGCTGGCTGCTTCTTCCGAGCCTCAATGGCGGGCGACCCGGTTTTCCCCTTTATCTCCTCTACACCCGTCCGATTCGGACGGCAGCCATGGTCGGCCTCCCGATGGCATATCTCGCCGCCGTGCCGTCGGCGATATACCTGGCGTCTGCACTTCTCCTGAGGGTGACCTCCGGCCATCCGTTCCCGCTGCTGCCCGTCGCCGCGTGGATCGGGGCACTCAACCTGATCTATCTTCCGATCTATTGGTCGACCCGCAGCAGGGTCGTATGGATGTTGGGACTAATGGTTGCCGGCTCGGCCTGGCTACAATTTGCCAATCATCGTCTCAACTCCTTTCCAAACGACTTCGACTGGCACGACTCCCCGAAGATGTGGCCGACGATATTCGACTTCCCTCTCACCGACTACGCACTGATCGCCTTGCTTGGCCTGGCCTCCTTCGGTGTGGCCGTCGCCGGCGTGGCGCGGCAGCGCCACGGCGATGCGCCGGCTGCCATCTCCCGGTCCGGTACCGGGTTCCCGGAGTGGCTCGTCAACCTGTTCCCGTTCCCGTGTCCCACCTCGTCCGCGACGCGCGCGCAGGTGTGGTTCGAGCTGACGTCCAGAGGACTGCCGGTGCTGACGATCGGAGTGGTGCTCGCGATCGCGACCGCACTGCTGTTTGCCGTCAGCCGGCCCATCGATGCGGCGCTCTTTGGGTATGTGACGTGCAGAACCGATGGCTGCTTCTATGCCCGGCCCTTCGCCGTGCTCGTTGCGACGCTCTCCGTGCCAGCCGTGCTGGCCCTCGGGGGAAATGTCTTCGGTGTTCGCTGGCGACAGGGAGGCGTGTACGCGAGCGCCTTCGAGGCGGGCCAGCCGTACGGAACCGCACGGCTGGCCGGCCTCAAAGTGCTCGTCAGGTCGGTCTGCGTGCTGGCCGCGCTCATCGCGGTCGGCGTGAGTGCCTGGGCCTCGGGAGTCATCATCGCGATCGGCGAGATCGCCGACGTGCCTCTGAGCAGTTGGCAGCGTGCGATCGACGGCGCCGTCTTCGCGCTGACAGGTTACGAGCAGCTCGCGCTGGTCGCCGTCGCATCCCTCAGTGTCGCTCTCACGGTGGCTTCGCTCGCAACGCTCGCAGCGCTGTGGGCACGCTATCCCCGCCGCCTGAACATCGCGGGATTGCTGTGCCTGCTCTATGGTCTCGCGCTGGTCCTGCTGGCGCTCCGACAACACTCGAGCGGATTGGAGTTCCCGCTCGGCGCGATCCTCCGGGCGACCTCCTGGGTAGCCGCGTCAGCGATCGTGCTTGCGACCGGCTATCTCCTCTGGCGGGGGTTCGCGGAGCAGCTTCTGACGCTGCGTCAGGCGTCTGGCGCCGTACTGGTCTCGGCAGCATTCGGGGCGGCGTGGCTGACGATGCTGCGTGCCGCGGGCCTGTCGCTCGCGGGAATGCCCGCCACTGACGCTGCCTGGATGCTGTCGCCGGCGTTGATGCCGCTCACCATCAGCCTGATGGCGCCCTGGTCGCTCAGCCGTATTCGTCATCTGTGACGGACTCGGACTAGCGACACCGCCGCGCGCGACCTGACGAGACAACCCGCGAACGACTCCGCACCGAAAGGATTCTGTTATGACGCTACACGTGTGCCTTCGGACGCTCTCGGTTCTTCTGCTGCTCTTCGTCACGCTCCTCCGTGTGCCCCCGCCAGCCCGTGCGCAGGCCGTCACCGCACCGTCGGCGTCCCCTGTCGCCTCGCCGCCGCCGCCGCTCGCCGAGCGGCTCGATCGCCTGGCGGCGGAGTTCGATCGCAACCGCATCGATTTGCACGTGCCGGGCGCGGCGCTCGCGATCGTGCGCGGCGAGGAAGTAATTTTCGCTCGCGGATTCGGCGTCGCGGACATCGAGAGGAAGACGCCCGTCACGCCGGATACGCCGTTCCTCATTGGCTCGGCGACGAAGGCGTTCACCGCGACGCTCGTCGGGATGCTGGTGGACGAGGGACGCATGCAGTGGGACGAGCCGGTTGAGACGTATCTGCCCGAGTTCAAGCTCAAGGTGCAGAGCAAGGACTCGAACGATCGCGCCACGCTTCGTGACGTCCTGAGCCACCGCACCGGCTTCACCCGCATGGCTTTTCTCGAAATGAACAGAGGACTGTCGTCGGACGAGATTCTGCGCCGAGCATCGTCCGCCGAAGCCATTGCGCCG
>JANOIR010000685.1:0-8135 GCA_031407765.1 Vicinamibacteraceae bacterium | reverse complement strand
TGGTCGGCCTGGCGCTGGCGTACGGCGGCCGCGGCCTGCTGCTGGCGGCGACCACGCCACACTTCCTCGGCGCGTCCGAGGTGCCGCTCGATCTGCGGGTGGTGGGGTTCGCGCTGTTGGTCTCGGTCGCGTCCGGTCTGTTCTTCGGCCTGGCGCCGGCGCTCAACGGGTTGTCCGCCGTCCGATTGGAGCCGCATCTGAAGCGCGGCACCGGAACCCGCGCGCACCCGCTCGGCGGATCCACCGCGTACGGCGCGAGCACGATCCTCGCGGCGGCCCAGGTGGCGCTCACGCTGGTGCTGCTCGCCGGTGCCGGCCTCCTCCTCAAGAGCTTCTGGAAGTTCGCGCGATACGAACCCGGCTACGACGCCGCCCACGGCGTGACCTTGCACTTCGAATTGCCGGAGGCGGACTACCCGGACGACGCCGACGTGACGCGGTTCATCACGGCCTTCAGCGGCGCGGCGAAGGCCCTGCCCGGCGTGCAGGCGATCGGCGCGGCGTCGAGCCTGCCGCTGGACGAGACCGGGTTCCGCTTCCGGGCGGTCGCGATGGAAGGCGGTCCGACCGGCCCGGTCGGTCCGCCCGAACGGCTGCCGCTCGGGATCCTGCCACCGCCACCGCCGCCTGCGCCGCCGGCCGGCGTCACGTTGCGATTTCCGGTCTACGACTTCTTCATGACCTTCAGCGGCCGCACCAGCCCGGGCTTCTTCGCGGCGATGCGGATTCCCCTGGTCAAGGGACGCGACTTCACCTGGCAGGACGCGGCCGACGCGCCGCCCGTGGCGATGGTCAACCAGGCCTTCGTCGATCGCTACTGGCGCGGCGTCGATCCGATCGGCCGGCGCATTCGCAACAATCCAGTCGAGCCGTGGATCACCGTGGTCGGCGTGGTCGGCAATATCCGCCGGTTCTCGCGCGACGACGACATCCGGGCGGAGACCTATCGACCGCTCGCCCAGCAAGGCGATCGGCGTCGCGGCGATCGGCGGCCGGGTCAGGCCGCGGTCGCTACGTACACGAGCGACGTGTACTTCGTGGTCCGGACCACAGCCGCACCCGACGCCTTCGCACGCAGCACTCGCGTCCTGCTCGGCTCGATCGATCCCGCCCTGCCCATCGCCGACGTTTCGACGCTGCAGGGCAGCCTCGACGATGCGATCGCGCCTCGCCGATTCCTCCTGCGACTGTTCGTGATCTTCGCGTCTTGTGCGCTGGCGCTGGCCGCGGTCGGCGTCTACGGCGTGACCACCTACGTGACGCGCCAGCGGACGCGCGAGATGGCCATTCGCGTGGCGCTCGGCGCTGCACCCACGAGCATCGTGCGGCTGGTGATGCGGCACGGCGTGGCGATTGCCGCCTGCGGCCTGGCGGCCGGGCTGGTGATGGCGATGGTGGGGTCGCGCTATCTGCGCGTCTACCTGTATGAGGTGAGCCCGCTCGATCTCTGGGCCCACGTCGGGGTGGCGGCGGTGCTGGGGAGCGTGGTGCTGCTCGCGACCTACCTGCCGGCCCGCCGGGCGTCGCGACTCGACCCGGTCGCGTCCCTGAAGCGAGAGTAGACCCCAGGCCCCGCCGGCGTGATCGTGGTGCACGCCGATACGCGGCAAGCTGCCCGGATCGGCACGCCGCCGCACCCGATCCTGCAGCCGCCGCAGAACCGCGCCGATTTCCACGCAGGCCCCAGGTGGAGCGCGGGAGAGCACTGTGAGCGACCGAGAACCAACAACTAGCGCCGGCTTCATCCGCGCCTACGTCGTCCCCGCGCTGCTGCTGTTCGCCATTCCGTTGGCCGGCTACGCCTTCGTGGGGTACGCCGACCGCAGTTGGGACCAGCAGTTCCTCGACGCGGCGACGACCTCCGTCGAGCAGGATGCGGAGGTCACGCCGGCGCGTCGCCAGGCAATTCTCGCGTTCTACCGGACGAATCCACCGTCGGCGTTGTGCGCCGGCGAGGGGCCGGGCCGAGACGCGCTGCCGCCTGCGTTCGCCGCCAGCGCCTGCGGCGACTACCGCCAGTTCCGCTGGATTGCGCAGGCCTCGATCGCGAGCATCGCGCTCGGCCTGTTCTCGCTGGTTCTGGTGCTCGGCTGTGCCGGGCTGTCGTTCGCCTCGCGTGAGCTGCAGTATCTGAGCTTCGTCGCCGGCTGGAACATCCTGCGTGTCACCAGCGCCGTGCAGGTCGTGGCGCAGGGCTTCATCGCCACGATGCTGTCGTTCTGGCTGACGGTGGTGTTCACCGAGCACTACTCCTTGAAGCTCGTGGCCGTCGTCGGCATCGCCGCCCTCGCCGCCGCCGGCACCGTCATCGTCGCGATCTTCCGCAAGCCGGCCGACGACTTCGAGGTCGAAGGCCAGCTCTTGACCCGCACGGCGTCGCCGGCGCTCTGGGCCCGGGTCGACGCGCTGTGCGGCAGGCTCGGGACGCGGGCCTGCGACCATATCGTCGGCGGCATCGACGACAACTTCTTCGTCACCGAGCACCCGGTGCACCTCGCCGGCCGCGTGCTGCGTGGGCGGACGCTGTATCTGAGCCTGTCGCTCCTCAAGCGTCTCGACAAGAGCGAGGCCGACGCCATTCTGGCCCACGAGATGGCGCACTTCAGCGGCGGCGACACGCAGTACTCGAAGAAGCTGGCGCCGCGGCTGGCGCGCTTCCGCCACTACCTCATCGCGCTCCACAACGGTGGCCTGTCGCGCCCGATCTACTACTTCATGCTGTTCTACTGGAGCCTGTTCCAGCTCGCCCTGAACAGCAGCAGCCGGCAGCGTGAGCTGCGCGCGGACAAGGCCGCGGCCGACCTGACGTCGCCGGCGTCGGTGGCGAACGCGCTGTGCAAGGTGGCAGCGTATTCGTCGTACCGGACGCGCGTCGAGGCCGGCCTCTTCCAACGCGATCGCGGTCACGACGTGCTCGACATCGCCTCCACCGTCGCCGCCGGCTTCCTCGACTACGCGCGCGGTCCCCACCTGGTGAGCGATCTCTCGGCGCGGTCGTTCCCGCACCCGTTCGACAGCCACCCGCCGCTCGGGATGCGCATCGCCGCGGTCGGCGTCGAGGCGCGGAGCGAGCGGGTCGCCGACGCCGTGACCGCCGCGCCGGCCCAGACCTGGTTCGCCGAGATCGGCGATGCCGAGCGCATCGAGAGCACGCTGTGGAAGGCCTACGAGGCTCGCTTCCAGGAGGCGCACGAAGCCAGCCTGGCCTATCGCTACCTGCCGGTGACGGCGGAGGAGCGGGGCCACGTCGAGCGGTTCTTCCCGGCCATCCAGCTGGCGGGGAAGCGTGGCAAGCCGGGCCTCGCCATCGACTGCACGCAGTTGCACTACGAGGGGTGGCCGGATGCGATCGCCTGGGCCGGCGTCACGGACATCAAGGCCGCCGACCAGACCTTCCGCGGCAAAGTCGTGACGCTGCAGGTGGTCACCGCGTCCGGCAGCACGGAGAAGCGGACCATCCCGCTCGCCAAGCTTGCCGACGGCGACGACGCCGTGCTGCAGGCGGTCAGCCGTTACTACGACCGCTACCTGAATGCGAAGGCGTATCAGGCCCAGGTCGCTTAATCGGGCTGCCAAGACGGCGGGCTCGTCCGTCGGGCGCCTCGTGGCCTGATACAGGCCACGAGTTCAGCTCGGTGCGCGCCACCAGATGAACGCCAGCCTGCTTCGGATGTAGCGCCGAGCGACCGGGCCCCATTCGCGGGAGTCGCTGGCGTTGCCCCGGTTGTCGCCGAGGACGAAATATTCCTCCGCGGCCAGATGGATGGGGGCGAACGACTGAAGCGGACGAGCGGCGGCGCCAAGATACGGCTCGTCGACCTCACGGCCGTCGATGTGGACGACGCCCGCGACGATCGCCACGCGTTCGCCTGGCAGCCCGACGATCCGCATTGTGAACGTCTTCGAAGGATTGCGGGGGTAGCGAAAGCTGACGATGTCGCCACGCGCGACACGCCCGAGCGGGCGGACGAAGACCGTGCGGTCGTCGTCCTGCAGCGTCGGCGCCATCGCGCTGCCTGCGATGCGGTGCATTTGTGGCGCGAGTACCAGCAAGCCCACGACCACGCTCGTCGCCAAACCCAGAGTCGCAACGACGGCGACGATGCGCCAGCCCGTTCGCGGCCGTTGCACAGGTGCCGGTGTGGGGGGAGGAGGCGGGAAGGTGCTCACCCCTCACCGTCCTTCGGCGAGACCTTCACCATCGAGCCGCAGCATACAGCAGAGCTGAGCTGCGAGCGGCGGACCGCCACTCCGCTACAGTGGATGCATGGTTCCCGGCCCCCTCACCACCCAGGGTTTCTGGCTGCTCGTCCTCGCCTTGCCCATCGCGTCGGTCGCCTGGACGATCACGCATGAGGAGATCTTCCGCGAACCGCGCGAGTGGGCGGAGGGCCGGAGCCGCACGGCGGCCTCGCTGCTGGCCCGCAAGTTCTACTACGTCTGCACGTGCGAGTACTGCTTCAGCCACTACGTGGCCGCGGCCTTCGTCGCGCTGACGGGGTTCCACCTGCTGCTCGACGATTGGCGCGGATCCCTGATCGCGTGGTTCGCGGTCGTCGCCGTCGCCAACCTCTACATGTCGTTCTACGGCCGTCTCCGCGTCGACATCAAGTCGGAGGGCCTGGAGGCCAAGGTCAAAGAACAGGACCTCGCCATCAAGGCCCACGCCGTCCCGGACCCGCCGCAGGAATCGTGAGCGGTCGCGGCGAAGGCCCCGGCCGGCCCCGGCCACACGCCGACGGCTTGCGTCTATATCGATAGACGGTATACTCTCCGTCGAGACATGAGCCCACGTCCCGCGCCGTCCGACGACGTCGAGTCCTTCCTGCCGCTGCCGACCGCGGTCTTCCACATCCTGGTCGCGCTCGCCGATCAGGATCGCCACGGCTACGCCATCATGCAGGACGTCGGCGAGCGCACCGAGGGCAAGGTGCGCCTGAGCGCCGGCACGCTCTACAGCGCCGTCCGCCGGATGCTGGAGCAGGGCCTGATCGCGGAGCTGCGCGACAGCCCCGATCCGGCCAGCGCCGACGAGCGGCGCCGCTACTACGCGATTACCGCCCTCGGTCGGGCCGTCGCCCTTGCCGAGGCGCGGCGCGTCACGGCACTCCTCAGCCAGGCGCGTGCCGCCGGCCTCATTCCCCGCAAGCTTTAGGAGTCCGTGGTGGACGTCACACTGCATTTGCCGACACGCCTTCGCGCGTCGTCCTCACGATGGCTCCGGACTCCGTCCTCGCCATTCGTGCCGACGGGCGATGCATCCCGGCGCTCGGCGTTGCTCGTCGGTCTACTCGAACGGCGAGGACGCAGTCCGGAGCCGTCGAGCGAAAGCCGCGTGGCGACGCGGCTTTACATATCCCCGATATTCTCCCTCCTCGCGCCTGGATCGCCGGGCGCCTCGCCCGTCTCGGTGCGACGCGTGACTTCCACCACGGACTCCTAGACGCCATGCGCGGCGCCTCCGTCTATCGCGTGCTCCTGTGGTGCTATCCGGCGCCGTTCCGCCAGGAGTACGGCGTCGAGATGCGCCGCGCCTTCGCTGCCGAGCTCGGCGCCGCCCGCCAGGACGGCCGATTCGCCGCCGCCGCCATCTGGGGACGAGCCCTCCTCGATCTCATCCCCACCGCCCTCCGGGAGCATCGACACGTGCTGAACCAGGATCTCCGCCACGCCCTCCGCGTCCTTCGCGCCAGCCCGGGCTTCACGCTGATCGCGATCGCCTCGCTCGCCCTCGGCATCGGGGCCAACACCGCGATCTTCAGCCTGCTGAACAACGTGCTGCTGTCGACGCTGCCGGTCCGCGATCCGCAGGCGCTGGTGCTGTTCACCAACCCCGAGGCGAGCGGCGTCGCCGCCGGGTCGCAGCGCGGTGAGCGAGCGCTCTTGACCTACCAGGAGTTCGTCGACCTGCAGCGGCAGGGCACGGCGCTCGAATCGGCGATGGCCGCCAGCAGCAGCCTGCATCGCGTACAGGCACGGATCGAGGGCGGCGAGCCCGAAGAGCTCGCGCTCAGCCTGGTGTCTACGTCGTACTTCGAGACCCTGGGCGTGCCGGCCGCGATCGGCCGCACGTTCACCGGTGCGCGCGAGCCTGCGGAAGGGAGCGCACCCTACGCCGTCATCAGCCACGAGCTGTGGCAGCGCCGCTTCGGCAGCCGCGCCGACGTCATCGGCCGCGCCATCACGCTTCGCGAAGGGGCCTTCCAGGTCCTCGGCGTCGCGCCATCGTGGTTCTTCGGCGAGAGCATCGGGCAGCGGCCCGATGCCTGGCTGCCGCTCGCCAACCTCGCGACGATCCTGCCCGGCCGGCCCTGGCTGCGCGACATCCCGGGGACGGTCGAGAAGGTGATGTGGCTGCACGTGTTTGGACGGCTGCGCCCCGGGGCGACGGCGGAGCGCGCCGCGGCCGCGGCCAACGTGACCTTCCAGCAAGGGCTGATGCGCTACTACGGCGCGATCGGCGATCCGGCGCAGCGCAAGACCCTTCTCGATCAGCGGCTGACGGTGGCGCCCGCAGCGAGTGGCGCCTCCGCTCTGCGCGATTTCGCCAACCCGCTGTTCGTACTGATCGGTGGTGCCGGGCTGGTCCTGCTGATCGCCTGCGCGAACCTGGGCAACCTGCTGCTGGCGCGGACCACCGCACGGGTCCGTGAAGTGGCAGTACGTCTCGCGCTCGGCGCCGGGCGCGGGCGCTTGGTGCGCCAGCTGCTCACCGAAAGCCTCTGCCTGGCCGTCGCCGGTGGCGTCGGCGGACTGTTGCTTGCCGTGGTGCTCCGCCAGGCGCTGCTCCGCCTCATGGTGAATCCGATTGCGTTGCCGGCCACGCTCGATCACCGCGTGCTGCTCTTCGTCTTCGCCTTGACGCTGGCCGCGGGGCTGATGCTCGGCCTGCTGCCGGCGCTGCGCATCACCAAGACGCCGGTGGCAACCGGGCTACGCGACCAGGGTCGCGGCGTCACGGGATCGGTCGCATGGCTACGTATCGGCCGGCTGGTGGTGGTCGGGCAGCTGGCCCTGTCGCTGCCCCTGCTCGTCGGTGCCGGCCTGCTCGCCCGGACGCTGGTCAACCTGCAGCGCGTCGATCTCGGCTATCCGAAGGACGATCTGCTGACCATCGGTGTCGACGGTCAGGCGGCCGGCTACGATCCGGCCCGCCAGGGGCAGGCCTTCGAGGACCTGCTGGCCCGGATCCGCGCGGTGCCAGGCGTCCGCGTGGCGACCTTCTCGAGCAACGGCCTGTTCGGTGGCTCGGACAACGGCGACGAGATCACCGTGGAGGGGTACACGCGGAAGGGTGACGGCGATCGCGGATCCAGCTACGACGCAGTCGGGCCGGGCTACTTCTCGACGCTCGGCATCGCGGTGATGGCCGGCCGCGAGATCACGGCCCAGGACCGCGCCGGCGGGCCGCAGGTGTGCGTGATCAACGAGACGTTCGCCCGTCGCTTCTTCGCCGGGCGCCATCCGATCGGCCTGCACGTCACGCAGCGCTACGCCGACCAGTCGCACACCTACCAGGTCGTGGGCGTGGTGCGGGACTCGCGCCAGAACCGTCTGCGCGGGCCGATCGAGCACCGCTTCTACACCCCAGCCACCCAGCCGGCCTCGAGCATCGGCGAGGTCAGCTACATCATCCGCCCGCGCGGAGGCGGGGCAGCGGTGGTAGCGGCGGTGCAGCGCGTGGTGCAGCAGACCGAGCCGCGAATGACGGTGACGCGGGCGGTCGCGCTCGAGGACGCGGTCGGCCGCCGGCTGTCACAGGACCGGATGCTGGCGCAGCTCTCGATCGCGTTCGGCGTCGTCGCCGCCGTCCTCGCGGCGCTCGGCCTCTACGGCGTGCTGTCCTACGGCGTGGCCCGGCGCACGCAGGAGCTCGGGCTTCGCAAGGCGCTCGGTGCCCGCCACGCGACGTTGATCGCGATGATCCTGCGCGAGACCGGCTGGCTGCTGCTCGCGGGGCTGCTTGCCGGCGGCGCCCTGGCGGCCGGCGCGGTGCAGCTGATCGCCAGTCGCCTCTACGGCCTGTCGCCGGCCGACCCGGTCACCTTCGGCGTGGCCATTGTGGCGCTCGGCGCCGTCGCGCTCGCGGCGACCTGGCTGCCGGCGTATCGCGCCTCGCGGGTCGATCCGCTGGT
>JANOIR010000655.1:0-11936 GCA_031407765.1 Vicinamibacteraceae bacterium | reverse complement strand
CACCGCGACGACCGTGCCCGGGTAGTCCTTGAGGTGTTTCTCGAGCCAGGCCACCGACTCGGCGTCGAGGTGGTTGGTCGGTTCGTCGAGGAGCAGCAGATCGGGCTGCTTCAGCAGCAGCCGGCACAGCGCGACGCGGCGGCGCTCGCCGCCGGAGAGCTGCGTCACCGGCGTGTCGGGCGGCGGGCAGCGCAGCGCGTCCATCGCGAACTCGAGCTGCGAGTCGAGGTCCCACGCATTCAGCGCGTCGATCCGATCCTGGACCTTGCCCTGTTCCTCGAGGACCTTGTCCATCTCCTCGGGCGACAGGTCCTCCCCGAACTTGGCGTTGATCTCGTCGAAGCGGGTCAGCAGCGCGCGGGTGCCAGCGACGCCTTCGTCAACGATCTCGCGCACCGTCTTCGATGCGTCGAGCGTCGGCTCCTGCGGCAGGTAGCCGGCGGTGCTGCCCTGGGCGAGAAAGGCCTCGCCGAGGAACTCGGTGTCCTGCCCCGCCATGATCTTCAGCAGCGAGCTCTTGCCGGCGCCGTTCAGGCCGAGCACGCCGATCTTCGCGGCGGGCAGGAACGAGAGCCAGATGTCCTTGAGGACGACGTGGTCGGGCTGATGAACCTTGCCCAGGCCCTTCATGACATAGATGAACTGCGGCATCAGTCTCCGTCCAACAGGTTGCCGAGGCCCCCGAGCACCGAGCCTTCCTCACGCCGGCCGGCACCGGTGACGCCGGGGATCGCCTTGGCGATGCGGTCGGCCAGACGGCTGAAGGGCAGCGACTGCAACCAGACGTGGCCGGGCCCGGTGAGGGTGGCGAAGAACAGGCCTTCCCCGCCGAAGAGCGCGGTCTTCACACCTTTGACCATCTGGATGTCGTAGTTGACCGACGGCTGCATCGCGACGAGGCAGCCGGTGTCGACGCGCAGCGTCTCGCCCGGCTTGAGCTGCATCTCATGCAGCATGCCGCCGGCGTGAACGAAGGCGATCCCGTCGCCCTGCAGCCGCTGCATGATGAAACCCTCGCCGCCGAACAGGCCAGCGCCGATCTTCCTCTGGAACGCGATGCTGAGCGAGATGCCCTTGGCGGCGGCGAGGAACGAGTCCTTCTGGCAGATCAGCTCGCCGCCAAGCGTTTTGAGATCCATCGCCAGGATGCGGCCCGGGTAGGGCGCGGCGAACGCCACGTGGGCAATGGCGCCGCCGGTGTTGGTGAACACCGTCATGAACAGCGATTCACCGGTCAGCAGGCGTTTGCCGGCGCCGAGGATGGCGCCCATGAAGCCGGGCTTCTGTGTGCCGCTGCCGTCGCCGAAGATGGTTTCCATCTCGATGCCGGGCGTCATGTACATCATGCCGCCGGCCTCGGCCACCACGCTCTCGCGCGGGTCCAGCTCGACCTCGACGAACTGCAGGTCCTCGCCGTGGATCTTGTAGGCGATCTCGTGCGCGCGCTGTCCGCCCGGCGGCGGAGGCGGCGGCGTGGCGAACCCGCTGGCCGCGGCGCCCGCCAGCTCCGGCACCTGGCCGAGTGGCGTCCACTGGCTCATGCCGGCGGTGAACACCAGCGTCGCCCGATCGATCTGCCCGGCCCGCAGCCGTGACAGGACGTCCTCCTGAGAGAACGGTCCGGCCTGGGCCCCGTTCAAGACCAGAAACCACTGCTGTGCCAAAACCTGCCTCCTGCGATGAGCCGATCCCCGCCCCGATCGCACATCAGCCATCGGAGCGGGACGCGATCCCGCGCCTGTCCGCCTGTCGCGGACCCACCATCATACCGGAGGCTGGACATGCGCTTCGATGGCCCCGCGCTCCTGCTTTGTGGCGTGCTCTCGGTCACGATCGCCGAGACCGCGGCGGCTGAACCCCCGCCACCCAGCCGCGTCGAGGTGGGCTTCGTCGGAGGTCTGCGCCTCGTGGTGCCGGTGGTTGGCGTGCAGGTGTCGGTACCGATCGGGCACGGCTTCGCCATGGAAGGCCTCGTCGGCGGAGCACCGTGGGTGACCCAGGACTACATCGACTCGGCGGCGCTGACGATGCAGTGGCAGCTGCGGGTGCCATACCGGCGGGCCGAATCGGACACGCGCCGGAGCCTGCTCGTCGGCGTCTCCACCATTCGAGTCCTCGATCAGTTCTTCGCCGGCGGCGAGAGCCCGACGCGACTGCGGCCGCACGTCGGCTCGAGCTGGCAATGGCGCCGCCGACGCGGGATGGACCTTCGACTCGATGTGGGCGTCATGACCGACGTCCGGCGTCCCGTCCCCCTCCCCTGGGCGAACGTCGCAGCCGTGTTTCGAACCGGCCACGACTGAAAGCCGCCCCGGCTCTGCGGTCGCGAGCCGAAGGCCGGACGGATCGCGCATACCCGACAGGACCGTTCGACGCAGTTCTCGATCACACGGAGGCCGGAGATGTCGTTCCGCAGATTTGCCCTCGCCACCGCGCTCGCCATGAGCCCGGCGGCCGCCGCGGCCCAGGCGCCCGCGGGCGCCAGCAGCCCGTCGATCGATCTCGCAGCGCCCCGGGCGGGCGGGATCGAGCTCGGCGCCACGATGGGCGTGGCCCTGATCGTCCCCACCTTCGGCGGCACCGTGTCGATTCCCGTCCACCGCCGTGCCAGCGTCGAGGTCGTCGGCCAGGTGGCGCCGTGGATGCTCGAGAGCGGCGACGACACCTGGTTCATGACCCAAGTGCAACTGCGCGTCCCGTTCCGCGAGCGCCCGCGGGCGCGCCGCAGCCTCATCGTCGGCCTCACGAGCTTCACCGTCGGCGATCGCTATGCGACGGCGAATGGGCGGCGGGAGTGGGATTTCGGGTCGTGGGTGCGGCCGCACGCCGGAGTGAGCTGGCAGTGGCAGCGGTCGCCGCACGTCGACATGCGCCTCGACGTCCACGCCGTCTTCCTCGGCGATATCGCGCCGCTGGCCGCGCCGGTGTTCACCTTCTCCACCATCTGGCATCGCGAACGGGGGGCGTCGTGAGACTCCCCGCTGCCGTCATACTCGTCCTCGTCGCTCGCCTTGCCGTGGCGACGCTGGCCGCCGCGCAGGGCGCCAACGAAGAGGCGCCGCCGGACCCGATCCCGCCGCGAATCGAACTTGGCGCAGCGGGCGGCGTCGCCGCGACCAGCCCCGAGTTCGGGGTGCTGGCGTCGCTCCCGTTCGGCGATCACCTGTCGCTCGACGTGAGCCTGGGGCACCTGACGCGCGTCTGGCGCGCGCCGCCCTACATGATCTCGCAGGCGCAGATCCGCGTGCCGTTCCGCAAGCACCTGCGCTCGCGCCGAAGCCTGCTGGTCGGCGTGACGCACGTCGCGCCCTACGCCGAGAGCGACGACGACAGCGGCATCTGGGGCACGGACCGGCCGTTCACCTACCCCCACGTCGGCACGAGCCTGCAGTGGAGCCTCGGCTCGCGGGCCGACTTCAGGCTCGACACGCAGGTCGTCATCCAGTTCAACGACGCCATCATCCCGGTGGTGCCGCGCGCCGTCGGGGCGTTCGTCTGGCATCCCGAGACCGGAGGTGGCGAATGAGGACGAAGCTGCTGCTCGCCGGCGGCGCCGTGGTGGTGGCGCGCCTCGCGTTGGCGTCGATCGTCGTCGCCCAGATCGTGGACGACGCGACCGCGCCGGAGCCCGTCCGCCCGCGGGTGGAGATTGGGCCCATCGGCGGCGCCACCATCACCCTCCCGGAGGTCGGCGTGATGGCCTCCGTCCCGATCGACCGCAACGGGTCGATCGAAGTGGTGGTCAGTCGCATGGCCTCGGTCTGGGACGCATCGGCCCACTCGCTCGTCCAGCTCCAGGCACGGGCCGCCTTCCGCGAGCACCTGCGATCCCGCAAGAGCTTCGTGGTCGGGCTCACCCGCATCGCGGCGTTGACCGGCGACCACGGGTTCCTCGGCACGGACCGGACGACGTTCGTTCGGCCGCACGCCGGCGTCAGCCTGCAGTGGCCTGTCGCGTCGACGCTCGACTTCCGTTTCGACGCGCAGGGCATCTTCACCTTCGCCCGCGACCTGCCCCTGGTACCGCGCGCCATGACGGCGTTCGTCTGGCACCCGAGGCCGCGGCGATGAGCGCGCACGTCGTCAGCCTCGCCATCTCCATCGCGCTCGTCCTCGGCGTCCGGCTGACGCTCGCGCCGGGCGCGGTGGCCCAGGCTCCCGCCGACGTCGACCTGGCGTCAGTGCCACGGCGCGTCGAAGCCGGCGGGACCGTCGGCACGATGTGGGTCTTCCCCACCATCGGCGTGATCGCTTCGCTGCCCGTGACGGACTGGCTGGCGATGGAGGCCGCGGTCAGCCGCGTCACCGGGTTCGTCCTCAGCCAGGGGCAGTTCCGCGTCCCCCTCGGCCGGCACCAGCGGTCCCGGCGCAGCCTCGTCGCCGGTCTCACCCATCTGGCGGGACGCGGCAACCAGTTCACGCCAGGGCTCAACGCTCACGCCGGCGTCAGCTTCCAGCGTGCCGTGGCCCGCCACTTCGACGTGCGCACGGATCTCCAGATCCTGATGCCGTTGCAGAACGAGCCCGACGCCGATCCCCGCGTCGCGCTGGCCCTCGTCTGGCACCCGCGAGACCCAGGCTGCTGCCCGCGGACCTCGCCGCGGCGCGTCGCCATCTCAGCTCCCGCGGACGCGACGACAGTCGAAGTCGACGAGAAGCCGCTGCCGCGCGTGCCGCCGCGATTCGAGATGGGCGTCACCGGCGGGATGATCCTCTCACCGCCGACAGCGGGCGGCCTGGTCGGAGTGCCGCTGCCGGGCGGCGGAGCGGTCGAAGGCACCTTCGAAGGCCAGGCGCCGCTTGGCGACGGGAGCCGATGGGCCTTCAGCCAGGCCCAGCTGCGCTGGCCGATCAGGCGCAGCGCCCGATTCAGAGGGAGCGTCGTCCTCGGGATCACGAGGGCCACCAAGGTGGTGTGCGAGCGGGCGACCACCGCGATCGTCACGCCTCCCATCGAGCACGACTGGATCTGCTCCGCCGAGGTGTGCCCGCACGGCGGCATCAGCCTGCAGCGGCTGCTGCGAGGCCGGCTCGACCTCCGTCTCGACTTCCAGGCCCTGATAGCCCACGGCGGCCGCATCCCCTATCCGCGCGCGGCCGTCGGCCTCGTGCTCTTCCGCGGCCTGCGATAGCGCGGCGAACATCCGGCGAAGCTCCAGGGTAGAATGTGCCGCAGGCCCATGTCCCTGCGGCGCATCCTGCATCTCGACATGGACGCCTTCTACGCGTCGGTCGAGCAGCGCGACAACCCCACCCTGCGCGGGAAGCCCGTCGCGGTCGGCGGCCGCGTCGGCGAGCGCGGCGTGGTCGCAGCGGCCAGCTATGAGGCGCGCACTTTCGGGGTGCGCTCCGCCATGTCGATGTCGGCGGCGCTGCGCAACTGCCCGCAGCTCGTCGTGGTGCGGCCCGACATGGCCAAATACATGCGGGTCTCGAAAACGGTCTTCGAGCTGTTCCGCGCGGTGACGCCGCTGGTCGAGCCGCTGTCGATGGACGAGGCCTATCTCGACGTCACCGAGAACGCGTGGAACGAGCCTCTTGGCGTGACCGTCGCCCGGCGGCTGAAGCAGCAGGTGCGCGAGGCCACGCAGCTCACCATCTCAGCCGGCGTCGCCCCCAACAAGTTCCTCGCCAAGATCGCCTCCGGCTGGAAGAAGCCGGACGGGCTCACCGTCATCGCGCCGGAGCGGATGGAGGACTTCCTCCAGAAGCTGCCGGTGGACGCGCTGTGGGGTGTGGGGCCGAAGACCGCGGCGCGGCTGCGCTCCGCCGGCATCGAGCGGCTGGTCGACGTCCGCGCCCAGGACGATGCCGCGCTCACGGCGCTCGTCGGCAGCATGGCCGGCTGGCTGCGCGCACTGGCCAACGGCATCGACGAGCGTCGCGTCGAGCCGCACCGCGTCACCAAGTCGAGCGGCTCGGAAAGCACCTACACCGACGATCTCACGGACCTCGGCACCATCCAGTCCGAGGTCGCGAAGATGGCCGAGTCCGCGGCGCGCTGGCTCGAGAAGCGCGACACCCTGGCGCGGACGGTGACGCTGAAGATGCGCTACAAGGACTTCCGCACGATCACGCGCAGCCACTCCGCGCCGGCGACGCGCGACCCTGCCTCGATCATCGATCGCGCAGTGCGGCTGGTCGACAAGACCGACGCGGGCGGGACGCCGGTCCGCCTGCTCGGCGTGAGCGTCAGCGGCCTCGGCGCCGACGACGAGCCACCGCCCGAGCCGGCCGGGAATCCGCGGCTGCCCTTCGAGGCCTGACAATCGACTCCGGAGTCGTCAGGTGCACGCTCGCCACGTCGATCGCGAATCGGGGCGCGGTCGGCCCGCTCTACCCGCGCGGCGCGACCGGGACCGGCTGCTTCGGTCCGGCGGCGTCCGCCAGATCCTCACCCGGGTTGACGAAGCGGTCGTGCTCCCAGGCGTACTGGCGATCGTGGAGCTGCTTGTAGCGCCCGCCGAGCTCGACCAGTTCGCGGTGCGAGCCACGCTCGACGATCTCCCCGGCTTCGAGCACGAGGATCTGATCGGCGCTGCGGATCGTCGACAGCCGGTGCGCGATCACGAAGGTGGTCCGGCCGCGGCGCAGCGTGCGCAGCGCCTCTTGGATCTTGGCTTCGCTCTCGCTGTCGAGGCTCGACGTGGCTTCGTCGAGGATCAGGATGCGCGGATCGGCCAGGATGGCTCGCGCGATCGCGACGCGCTGCCGCTGGCCGCCGGACAGGCGGACGCCGCGCTCGCCGACGACCGTGTCATACTTGTCGGCGAACTCCTCGACGAACTCGTCGCAGTAGGCGATTCGCGCCGCTTCCTTCACCTCGGCCATCGAGGCGTGCGGCTTGCCGTAGCGGATGTTCTCGGCGACGGTGCCGTCGAACAGGAAGTTGTCCTGCAGCACGATGCCGAGGTGCGACCGATAGCTCGCCAGCTTGAGGTCGTCGAGGTCGTGCCCGTCGATGCGGATGGTGCCGGTGACCGGCCGGTTGAAGGCCATCACCAGGCTGACGAGCGTGCTCTTGCCGGATCCACTCGAGCCGACCAGCGCCGTCGTCGACCCCGCCGCCGCGGCGAACGCGATGCCCTTCAGCACCGGGACGCCGGGGTTGTACTCGAACCACACCTGGTCGAAGACCACTTCGCCGCGCAGCGAATCGAGCGACGCCTTGGAGCCGTCCTCGGCGTCTTCGGCCAGCGTCTGCTTCACCTCGCGAATCCGATCGAGGCCGGCGAAGGCCTCGGTGATCTGGGTGCCAATCGAGGCCATCTGCACCACCGGCGCGGCCATCATGCCGGTGAAGAACAGGTACATGACGAAGTCGCCGATGGTCATCGACTTGTCGAGGATGGCGTTGCCGCCGACGATGATCATGACGACGCCGATGATGCCGACGATGACGGTCGACAGCGCCGTCGTCATCGAGACGCCGGTCATCGACGAGGTGACGTTGCGCAGCAGCTTGTGGGCGCCCTGCGCGAACACGATCTGTTCGCGCTTCTCGGCGGTGTAGGCCTTGACGACGCGGATGCCGCCCAGCGCCTGGGTCAGCCGCCCGGTCACCTCGGCGTTGATCTTGCCGCGCTCGCGGAAGAGCGGGCGCAGCATCTTGAAGGCATAGCCCATCACCCCGCCGAAGGCGCCGAGGATGATCAGCGTGATCAGCGTCAGGTGCCAGTTGAGGTAGAACAGCACGACCAGCGACAGCACGGCCGTCACGACGCTGCCGGTGAGCTGCACCAGGCCGGTCCCGACCAGGTTGCGGATGCCTTCCGCGTCGCTCATCACGCGCGAGATCAGCACGCCCGACTGGGTCTTGTCGAAGTAGCGCACCGGCAGGTGCGTGATGTGCTCGTGCACGGCGCGGCGCATCTCGGTGATCGCCGCCTGGGCGGCGATGCCGAGCAGCTGCGACAGCACGTACGAGGTGATCGCCTGGACGACCGTCGCCGCGCCGGTGACCAGCGCGATCGGCATCAGCAGCTCGGTCCGGCCCTTGGTCAGGACGTCGTCGATCAGGTACTTCGACGAGGCCGGCAGCACCAGGCCGCTCAGCCGGTTGATCAGCATCACGAGCAGGCCGAGGGCGAGGCGGCCGCGCCGCGCCCACACCAGCACGCTCGCTTCCTGCCACGCCTCGGACCAGCGGATCTTCTTCTTGGCGTCCTTGCCGTCCGTGCCGTCCTTACCAGCCGCGGCGTCGTCCGCACGTACCGGCGTTGCCGACGATCGCTCGCCGGCCAGCTTGCCGGGTATCGCCGTCTTATTGAGATCGTGCCTGGCCACGAACCGCAGTATGGCACTGTTTCCGGCCTGATCTGCGTGGTAGGCTGCCTGTCATGCGACTCGTGCTCCCTGCGATTCTCGCCACCGCCCTGCTCGCTCCGGCCCCCGCGATCGCGCAAGCGCCGCGGCAGGTCCCGGTCGACGCCCTGATCTACGACCTGCGCAATCCGGACGCCGTCCGCCGCCGCGAGGCCGTCGTGCTCATCGGCCAGAACAAGGTCCAGCGCGCGGTCACCGACGTCGTCGCCATCGCCGGCGATCCCGACGCGTCGGTGCGGCGCGCCATCGTCGCGACGCTGCAGGCGCTCGACGACATCCGCTCGCTGCCTGGCCTCGTGGCCCTGACGAGCGACCCCGAGCGCGACATCCGCGAGTCGGCGGTCACCGGGGTGACCCGGCTCTACCTGCCGCGCGAGAGCGGCATCGGCCCCTCGCTGACGCGGGTCGTCAACTTCCTCAACCCGATGTCGGACGAATGGGCTGCCGTCGTGATCGAGCCCGACCTGAACGTCGACGCCACGGTCGTGCCGGCGCTGCAGGCACGTTTGTCGGACCCGAGCGACGGTATCCGGATCAAGGCGGCGCGCTCGCTCGGCATTTTGCGCGGCCGCAACGCCGTGCCGGCGCTCATCCTCGTGATGAAAGAGGACCGCAGCCCAGCGGTGCGGTTCGAGGCGATCCGCGCCATCGGCAAGATCGGCGACACCAGCGCCGCGCATGAGGTGCTGCCGTTCACGCTGTCGACCGACGCGAAGCTGCGGACAGAAGCCGCGCTGGCCCTGGGCCGGCTGCACGATCGGGCCGCCCTGCCCGAGTTGACCCGCCTGTTCCTGAAGGAAGCGGCGCTGCAGAAGCGGCAGGCGGACACCGCCTTCCGCGCCGCGTTGCTCGCGGCGATCGCGCTCATCGCCGATCCGTCCTCCAAGGAGCTGTTCGAGCGCCAGCGGAGCCACGACGACGCGGCGGTCAGGGTCGAAGCCTACGCCGGCCTGGCCCGCGTCGGCGACGCGGCGCTGACGACCGCGGTGTCGAAGGATCGCCTCGCCGAGACCGATCTGCAGGTGCAGACGGCGCAGGCGTTCGCGCTCTACCGCTTCGGCCGCAAGGAGTACCTGGAGGAGCTGGTCAAGGCGCTCGGCTCACGCCGCACGTCGGCGCGCGCCCGCGAATACCTCCTGGAGCTGCGCCAGGACGAGATCGCCGACCTGGGCGCGCTCGCGCGCCTCGAGGACGCCGGACTGCGCGAGTCGATCGCCGAGATCCTCGGCCTGATCGGCGACGACCGGGCCCGTCCCGTGCTGCAGGACCTGGCCCGCGACACCCGCGGCCAGGTGTCCGCGCTCGCCACGCAGGCGCTGGAGCGGATCGCCGCGCGGAGCGGGGCGTCTAGCGCGGGACCGCGCTAGACGCGCGCTGCTCCGCGAACGACCAACTCCCAAGTTCCAACTTCCAAGGAACTCCCAACTTCCAACGCCCAAACCCTGTTGATTCAGGCTCGGCAGCACTTCTTGGGAGTTGGAAGTTGGAGATTCCTTGGCGGTTGGTAGTTGGGAGTTGGGAGTTGACGCGCGCTCAGGGTGCGGGCGCCGGCGGCACGATCCGCACCCGCGTGATCTCGACCCGCGTGACCGGCTCCTCGCCATTCAGCGGCGCCTTCGCCAGCGCCTCGATCACGGCCATGCCGTCGACGACGCGGCCGAAGACCGTGTACTTGTTGTCGAGCGAGGCGGCCGTGCCCAGGCAGACGAAGAACGACGTCTGCGCGCTGTCCAGGGCGTCGCCGCGCGCCATCGAGAGCATGCCGGCCTCGTGCGGCGTCGGGCTGAACTCCGGCGGCAGATTGACCACGAACGGCCGCTGCTTCTGCGTCAGCGGCGCCTTGCGGGTCGAGAGCGCGCCGGTCTGCACGACGAAGCCGGGCACGACACGGTGGAACGCCGTGCCGTCGTAGACGCCGAGCGTCGCCAGGCGCAGGAAGTTGCGCACGTGGCCGGGGGCGCGGTCCGGGAAGAACTCGAGGGTGACCTCGCCCATCGTGGTCTCGAGCACCGCCCGGTAGCCGGCGAGCTGCACCGCCGTCTCGCGCTCGAACGGCGTCGGCTCCGGTGGCGGGGTGTCGCGGATCCGCACCGATCGGATCTCGACACGGTCCGCGATCAGCCCGTTGGCGTCGGCCGGGAGCTCCGAGATCTGCTGCGCGATCTCCAGCCCCTCGACGACGCGCCCGAACACCGTGAACTGCCCGTCGAGCGTCGGCTGGTCCGAGACGCAGACGAAGAACTGCGCGCCGGCGCTGTCCGGCTGGCCGGGCCGCAGCACCGCCGACACCGCTCCGCGCAGGTGCTTGAGATCAGTGGCGCGGAACTTCAGGACGCCGAGGCCGCCGGTGCCGTACTGCGCCTTCTTCGCCGGATCCTTCGACAGCGGATCGCCGCCCTGAATCAGGCCGCGCAGAATCGCCCGGTGGAACGTGGTGCCGTCGTAGGCGTGCTCCTCGGCCAGCTTCATCACGTAGCCGACGTGATCGGGCGCCGCCTCGGGCAGCAGCTCGATCACGATGTCGCCGAGGCTGGTCGTGACGACCGCCTGCTTGTTGCGCATCGCGGCGACTGGCAGCGTCGCCGTGTAGACGCGCGGCGCAGCGGTCGCCGGACGGCGGGGCTGGGCCGAGACCGGCGCGACGGCCGCGGCGCCGGCGACGGTCGCGAGACAGGCAGCAAGGGCGAACCGGAACATGGAGGCATACTATAGGCGTCGTGCCTCAGACCCGCCGAGCCCCCCGCGACGCCGCCCTCGTCGAGCTACAGCGGCTGCACGCCGCGATTCTGGCGGCGCGTGCCAGTCGAGGGGCCTCGGGTGAGGCGCCGAGCCCTGAAGCCGACGCCAGGCGCGAGCTGACGCGCCGGCTGCAGAGCGACAGCTATGCGCCCGTCGACGCTGAGCTCGAGCCGGCGGGCCGGTCGCGTCGCGGCGTGTGGCTCGCGCTCGCGGCGGCAGCGATCATCGCCGGCACCGTTGCCGCCATGATGCTGGGCCGGCGGCCGGAAGTGGTGACCGAAGCGGCGCCGCCCGCGGCGCGGCCGGCCGCGCCAGATCCCGCGACGTCGCCGGCTGCGACAGCCGAGCCCCCGACCGCGACCACAGTGACAGCGGCCCCGGCGGGCGGCGCGCCGGTGGGCGGGCCGGGGTCAGCAGCGCCGGCGCGCCCGGTCCAGGTCACGCTCGACACAATCCGGCCGGTCTGGATCCGGGTGACCGTCGACGGCAGCCGCGCCCTCGAGCGTGAAGTGCTGGCCGGCGAGCATCTGTCGTTCGGCGGCGATCGCGCCGTCGTCGTCCGCGTCGGCGACGCTGGCGGCGTGCGGGCCTCGATGAACGGCGTCGATCGCGGCCCGCTCGGCAAGGATGGCTGGCCGCTGACGGTGCCCTTCACGCTCGACGCGCCGCCGCCGAAAGACTAGAGTCGCCGCGCCGCGCGACGAATGGCGAGGACGGAGTCCGGAGCCATCGTCCGGTCGATGCGCGAACGCGCGTCGACAAACAGCAGCCGAACGCGCTAAAGGGCGGCCCGCGGCCGCGCGTGAGAGCGCGGACGCAAAACCAGCTACGTCCCGCCCGCCTGAGTGAGCCCTGCCGCGCGCGCGAACGCG
>JANOIR010000635.1:0-2582 GCA_031407765.1 Vicinamibacteraceae bacterium | reverse complement strand
TGGAAGCGGTGTTCACCGCCTGGACGGGCGTCGTCTCGTTCTCGATCGCCCAATCGGTCGGCAGCTACTTCCCGTTCCTGCTCGCGGTCGGCTTCCATGGCGGCGTGCTCTGCTACTGGCTGATCATCGGCCTGCAGTCGCTGTGGCAGTTTCACCAGACCTCGCGGCGGCACGAGCGCGAGGCGCTCGAGCTGATGGCGCGCGCGTCCGCGCTCGAGACGCAGGTGGTGCAGGCCCGCCTCGGCGCGCTGAAGATGCAGCTCCAGCCGCACTTCCTGTTCAACACGCTGAACGCCGTGGTCTCGCTGGTGCGGGCCCGCCGCGGCCGCGAGGCCGAGGACACGCTCGCCCACCTCAGCGATCTCCTCCGCTGGGTGCTCGACGACTCCGAGCACCAGGAGGTACCGCTGGCGCGCGAGTTGGAGTACGTGCGGCTCTATCTCGCGGTCGAACGGGTGCGCTTCGCCGATCGGCTGCGTGTCGACCTGCGCATCGCACCGGACGCGCTCGATGGCGCGGTACCGCACCTGTGCCTGCAGCCAATCGTCGAGAACGCGATCCGTCACGGCATCGAAGCCAGTGCGTCCGCGGGCGAGCTCGTGATCAGCGCGCGCCGAGTCGGGCCGACGCTCGAGCTCACCGTCGAGGACGACGGCCCCGGCTTCCGCAGCTTCCGGCAGCCGGTCGGCATCGGCCTCGCCAACACGCGGCTGCGGCTGGCCGAGCTCTACGGCGACCGCGCCTCGATGACGATGGCCAACGCGCTCGACGGCGGCGCCATCGTCATGCTGCACCTGCCGTTCCGGGAATGCGAGGAGCCCGTCGCCCGATCACGCGCGGAGACGCAGCCCCGAAAGGCGGCCGGGCTGTGAGCCGCTCCGCAACCCTCGATGCGCTCGTCGTCGACGATGAACCGTTCGCCCGCTCCGGCCTGCGCCTGCTGCTCGAGGACGACGAGGACATCACCAGCATCCGCGAAGCCGCCAGCGGCCGCGCCGCCGTCGACGCCATGGCCGCCCGCCGGCCGGATCTGGTGCTGCTCGACGTGCAGATGCCCGGCATGAGCGGCTTCGACGTCGTCGACACCGTCGGCGCCGCGTCGATGCCCGGCGTCGTCTTCGTGACCGCGCACGACCGCTACGCCGTCCGCGCTTTCGAGATCAACGCGATCGACTACCTGCTGAAGCCGGTCACCGCGTCGCGCTTCTCGGAAGCGATGGTCCGCGCCAAGGCGCGGCTGCAAGCGCAGGAGGCGCAGAGCGTGCAGCTCTCCAGCCTGCTCCGCACCGTCGCCGCGCCGAACCAGCACGTCACGCGTCTCGCCGCACGCGATGGCGGCCGCACCACGCTCATCGACGTGGACACGGTGGAGTGGATGAAGGCGGCCGAGAACTACGTCGAGCTGCACGTCGGCCGCGCCACGCACCTGGTTCACGTGCCGCTGACCACGCTGTGCGGCTGGCTCGATCCGCAGCAGTTCATCCGCGTCCACCGCTCGATCGTGGTGGCGACGCGGATGATCCGCGACCTGGAGCCGTCGGGACACGGCGAGTACGAGATCCGTCTGCTGTCAGGGATCCAGCTGACGACGGGCCGGACGTATCACGCGCAGATCCGGAAGCTGACGCAGAACCCCGTCGGGCGCGGCTAGCCGGCCGGGGCAGGCGCGATAGAACACCAGCGCCAAGACGGCTCACCGCCGAACGGAGCGCTCGCGTGAGTCCAGCACGACACGCCGGACGATCGCGACGGCCGAGATGCCAGCCAGGAGCATCGACACCGCCAGCGCTCGGCGCACGGGACCATCGGGAAAGAGGCTTCCCAACAGGAATTTGCCCAGGATGGTCAGGAGCCACGGGACGACGAACCACGCGATGGCGCGACGGACGGCGCCCCACCGTACATGCCCTCGGACGGCGCGCAGCGTCTGCACCAGGCCAACGATCGCCGTGGCGACCAGCGCCGCGGCGAAGGCCCAGAAGACGAGAAGCACGAACACGAATCCTGGATGTGCCCCCATCTAATCGTGCCCGCGTCGGCCATCAATGCCCTCGTCGGTGAGAATGGACAAGGATAGTCGCTCGAGTCCCACTCCCAGGGCGACGAATCCCCAGGCGGCCAGTTCCATCGACTGATTCATCCCAGCCGCCCGTCCCGCCGGATCGACTCTTCGACACGCACCGCGATGATCACGGCCACCAGAGCGGCTGTGCCCAGCGACAGTCTCGGCACGACGCCATTGAACGGCTCCAGGTGCACGAACGCGTGCAGCGGATCCAATCCGACGGCCACCGGCAGCGCGAGGCACACCAGCCAAGGCACGCACACCAAAGCGGCCGCCTTCGTGACACCACGCCAGCGAAGGGTCGACCGAGACGTGCGCAGCGCGACGACTGCTCCAACCAGGGTCGAGACGGGAATCACGCAGTGAGTCAAGAGCAGCGCTACGCTGAAGAACACCGCCGCTGCCCCGTAGTCGACCATTGGCTCGTAGACTCACCCTCGTCGTTGACTCATTCCTCGCCGTCGTTGAAATCGGCACGTGCGTCGGGCAGCAGCAGCAATAGGATCCTCGCATGCCT
>JANOIR010000623.1:0-7226 GCA_031407765.1 Vicinamibacteraceae bacterium | reverse complement strand
CGGTCGGCGGAGGCGTCGTTCCGGCGGCCTCTTACGAAGCACGGACCTTCGGCGTCCGCCGCGGCATGCCGGGAGGGCGCGTGCGGCAACTTTGTCCCGATCTCGTCTTCGTCGGCGGGCAATTCGACGAGTATCGGTCCGCCACGGCACGACACCTTGTCGCGTATCACGCTAGCGCCGTCAACCGGTCGCCTCTCCCAGGCCACCGCCCGTAGGGCAGAGCGCGATACTGCCGCCCGAATCGTCACCACGTGGGTGGGGTTGGAACCTGCGTGCCGGAAAACGGCCTGATTTCGAGGCTTTCGACGAGCGAAAGGTGCGGCGAAAAACGGCCGCACCATCTTGTGCCCGAACCGCCGCTGCACGTCTTCGAACGACGCCCTCGGTCACCAGGGTCGAATCGCCGGCAGACCGCGCACGCTGGTCGGCTGGAGCTGTGTGTATAGTGTTGCAGTCCCACATATGAGTGCCCCACACCTAGACGGCGAGTTGAAAAAGGGTTCGGCCGAGTTCCTCATCCTGTCGCTCGTGGAAGACCGCGCGCTCCACGGGTACGACATCGCCCGCTTGATCGACGTGCGCTCGAAGGGCGCCCTGACCTTCTACGCCGCGTCGCTCTATCCCCTGCTCTATCGACTCGAGAAGCGCGGCTGGATCACCGGACGATGGCTGGAACAGGCCGGCGCTCGACGGCGGCGGATGTACCGAATCACCGCGGCCGGCCGCCGCGTCCTCGCGGCACATCGAACCACGTGGGACGCGTTCGTCCGTGCCGTGAACCTCGTGACGGGGACCGACCATGCCTGACTGGAGAGGGGAGATTCGTCGACGGCTCTCGGCGGCACGACTGCCCCCCGAGCGGGAATCCGGGATCGTCGATGAGGTTGCCCAGCACCTCGAGGACCGCTACCAGACGCTCTTGGCCTCAGGCCAGCCGGCCGCCGAAGCCGAGCGGCGCGCGTGGCGAGAGCTCGAGGGGGACGACGACCTCGGTCGCCTGCTGTCGGCACACGAACCTGCTCGACCGCCGAGCCTCGCCGGCCTCGAAGCCGCCCCTCGAGGCCGTCTGCTCCGAGGTTTCTGGCACGACGTTCGGTATGCCGGGCGGAACCTGCGCAAGCGCTCGATGCTCTCCGCCACCATCATCGTCACCCTCGCTATCAGTCTGGGCCCGACCGCGGCGGTGATCGGCATGGCGGACGCGCTCTTCTTCAGACCGCTGCCGGTCGTCGCAGGTCAGGACCGCTTACTCCACTACGCATTCGGGACGCCGATGCGCGACGGGTTCATTCCGCACCAGATCTCGTACGCCAACCTCGCGGAAATCCGGCAGGGCGCGACAACCGTCGTTGGGATCGCGGGGCACACATCGATCTCGTGTGGCTTGGCGCTGGACGGTGTCGCGCCTCGTCTCGCCCTCGGCACGGCGATCACCGCCAACTACTTCGACGTGCTCGGCGTCCGCGTGATCGCCGGACGAACGTTCCGCGCCGAGGAAGACTCGGCGCCCGGCGGCGATCCGGTGATGGTGCTGAACGAGGCACTTGCGCGAGCATTCTTTGGCGCACCCGACGCCGCCGTCGGACGCGCCGTCCTGGTGAACAGCGTGCCCTTCACCGTCATCGGCGTCACGCCAGCCGCCTTTCTCGGGACGAACGCTTCCCGACCGTCGGAATTCTGGATTCCGGGGATGAGCTACCGACGCGCGAACAGCTTCCCGCCATCTCGCTGGATCTACGGCCCCAACGAAGGGCCCTTCCACGACTACATCGTCCGGATGGCCCCCGGCGCGAGTCTCGCCCAGACCACCGCCGTGCTGACGGCTCGGACGCGCGCGGTTGTCGAGCGGAAACTGGGCTCGCACAACCCCTCCCTGACCATCGTGCCGATCCTGCAGCCGGGCCTGGCCGCTCCAGCCTCGCTCCAAGCGGTCGCGTGGCACGCGATGCAACTCATCGGGGCCGTCGCCGGACTGCTCGTCCTGCTGGGAATGACCAATGTCGCGAACCTGCTGATCTTCACCGGGCTGGCATCGGGACGCGACGTGGCGGTTCGGAAAGCGCTCGGCGCGAGCGCGGGCAGGCTGCTCCAACTCCGCCTTGTCGAGAGCATCCTGTTGACCCTTCTCGGCGCTCTTGCCGGCGTCGGCGTCGCAGCCGGCCTTGGCCGGCTCTTTTCCGATGTCGCGCTGCCTGGCATCGGCACGATCGAGGTCGCGATCAACTGGCGCGTGGTTCTCGCGGTGGCCTGTGTGGCGGTCGTCGTGGGCACGTGTGCGGGCGTTGCGCCGGCACTGCTGGCGGTTCGCGAGTCCGTCACCGGCGCACTCGGGCGAGGGATTCGCACCGGGCCACCTCGCGCCGGCCGGCTTCGGCACGCCTTGGCGGCCGTACAGGTGGCTCTTTCACTGACGTTGCTGGTCGGCGCCCTGCTCTTCCTCATGACGCTCCGCCACCTCCGCTCGGTGGATCTCGGGTTCGAACCGGCCGGCGTGACGCTGGTGAAGCTCGACGTCCGTGGCTATGGCTACACCGATGCTGGGGCCTTCGAATACGCGAAGGAGGTTGCCGACGTGGTTCGCGGACAGCCCGGAATTCAAGCTGTGGGTCTCGCGTTCAGTCCTCCACTGTTCGGCGGCGGCTTGACCGACGCGATGTACCTGCCCGGCCAGGATCCGAGCCAGGCGACGAACGTCGAAAGGAACGGCGTTTCGCCCGACTACTTCGCGGCGGTTCGCCTGCCGATCGTCCGCGGCCGCGTTTTCACCGAGGCCGAGACAGCTGGCAACGCGGAGACGGACCGCAGGCCAGTGGTCGTCACCGAAGCGTTGGCGCGACGGCTGTTCGGATCAGACGAAGCGATCGGACGCGAGATCCTGATGCAGGCCGGCCCGGGTACAACAGTTGCGCTCCATGTGGTCGGGATCGCCCGCGACTCCCACTTCAGGGGCATCGAGCGCCCGCCCGACGCGCTGCTCTATGAACCGCTCGGCACGTTCCCGCTGATCCAGAGCCCCTATCTCGTCGTGAGGTCGACGCTCGGGCCGAGAGAGGCGTTTCGACTCGCGGCTGAAGCCGCGCGCCGATACGATCCAACGATTCCCCTCGCGCCCGAGACGACCCTCCCGGCGCGCATCGACCGGCAGCTCGGCCAGCAGCGACTCTTCGCCTGGATGCTCGGTCTGCTGGGGACGATTGGCTTCGTGCTCGCGTCGGTCGGACTCCACGGCCTGATCGCACAAACCGTGCTCGAACGGCGTCGCGAGTACGGCATTCGCCTGGCGATCGGCGCCGCCCCGACGGGCATCGTGAAGCTCGTCTTGCGCCGGGCCGCGCTCGTCCTGAGCGTGGGCCTGGCCGCCGGCTTGGCGCTCGCGTGGTCAAGCGGACGTCTCGTGGAGAGTCAGCTGTTTGGGATCACGAGCCGAGATCCGATGCCGTACGCCGTCGCTGCCCTGCTGATGATCGCGGTGGTCATCCTCGCCAGCATTTCCCCAGCCGTCGCCGCGACTCGCGTCGATCCCATCGAAGTGCTGAAGAGCGAATAGCGCCTGCTCAAACCGGCATTCTCGAACAGTGGGTCATCGCGAGTGCGTCTCAGTGCGCGAGATCCTAGCGAACACGTTCACACCGCCTACACGCGACGACTCTGGCGGCAGCAGTGGAGTCCCTCTCGTCTCGACCCGTGACCACCCACTGTGAACGGGGCGGATTAAGCAACGCATCGTCAGCAGCTGAGACGCTGCGTCGTTTTACAACCGGTGTAACGTGACTCTGCGCGAACCGCGTGCGCGTGTCCGGACGCAGCATCGAGGTGTGGAAGCCCCTAGCTTTTCTCGTATCCTTCGTGTCGCCGGCCTGCGGATCCTCGCCGGTGTCGCAGCTGTAGCCTCCTTTCTCGTTCGATCGGAGTGAGGTAGCTGTCGTTCGCTCATCACCCACGAAGCACAAGGTTATTCCGTCGCGCACGCAAGGGGCACATATGCGAGTGTTGGTCGTGGACATCGGCGGTTCGCACATCAAGTTGGCGGTAGCGGGGACCGAGCTCCGGGCCACAGTCGATTCGGCCAACGACACGACTCCGACAGACATGGTCATGCGGCTGTCGTCAACGTTGGCCGACTGGTCGTACGACGTCGTGTCAGTCGGGTACCCAGGCCATGTGGGGAGCTCGGGCCCTATCAAGGACCCGGGCAATCTAGGCTCCGGCTGGGTCGGCTTCGATTTCGCACAGGCCTTCGGCAAGCCCGTGCGGATCGTGAACGATGCGGTAATGCAGGCGGTGGGCGCCTATCATGGCGGCAGGATGTTGTTCCTGGGGCTTGGCACCGGGCTGGGTTCGGCACTCGTCAGCGAGCGGGTGATGGTGCCGCTGGAGCTCGGCGAGCTGCGCTACGAGGGCGGCAGCCTGACCGACACCGTAGGACGTAAGGGCCTGGACCGGCTGGGTGAGGCGCGCTGGCGTGATGCCGTCCTCGACGTGGCGCCGGCCTTGCGGCGGGCCCTGCTGGCGGACTATCTCGTACTCGGCGGCGGCAACGCGTCACGCATCAATCCGCTCCCCGAACATACGGAGTGCGGCGGGAACGAAGACGCCATCGAAGGTGGCCACCGCTTGTGGCGCGACGCGGTCGAACCGATCGACTCGACGTCGTCGCCCTTCTGGTCTGTCGTTCCATAGGCTAGTCGTGGCGGCGAGGGCCTTCACCGTTCTCGCGACCGACTACGATGGGACCATAGCCCACGATGGGCGCGTCGATGATGCGACGCTTACGGCGCTGCAGTGCGCGCGCGAGGAAGGCCTCCGCCTCATCATGGTGACCGGCCGAGAAATTGGCGACTTGGCGAATACCTTCGCGCATTTCGACGTCTTCGACTACATCGTGGCCGAGAACGGCGCAGTACTGCTCGACCCACGGACGCAGGGGCTCGAGGGCTTGACGGTCGCACCGCCGCCGAATCTCCTCGAGTGGCTCGGCGCGCGAGCGATTCCGATTTCGGTAGGACACAGCGTCGTCGCGACCGTCCAGCCGCACGAGGACGCGATGCGGGAGGCCCTGCGGGTCCTCGCGCTGCCCTGGGAAGTGACCCTGAACAAGGGCGCGGTGATGGCGCTGCCTATCGGCATCTCCAAGCGCACCGGGTTGGAACGGGCCCTTCGCGAGGTGGATGCGACGCTTGAGCAGACGATCGGCATCGGTGACGCCGAGAACGACCGCGCCTTCCTGGCCGTCTGCGGTCTTGCCGTTGCAGTAGCCAACGGGCTCGATTCCGTCAAGGCGTCGGTGGACTTTGTCACGAAAGGGGCGCGGGGCGCCGGCGTGGCCGAGCTGATCGCACGCTGGCGCACCGGCGAGCTCGAGGCGTTCGCCGCGGCTGGTCCGTCAGTACGACATCCGCAAGGACGCGGGCTTGATTGACCCCGCTCCGTGAACGGCGACCGAATTCGAGCAGGCGTGTATGACGACGTGTCACGCCCCCATCGGGGCATCCGTGGGTTTTCGCGTCCAGCTGGCGGCGTGACGACGACCACGTCGAGACGCTGCGTATTCTGATCGACGCCGATCGCGCGTCCACTTTCGGGAGATGTCCACGGAACCGGATCAAGCCCAGAGTGTCCTGCGCCATAGACCAGGACTCTGGCGGCTTGGGAACCCACCGGCAAAAAACATCGTGATCATCACCCTATGCTCGGATCTCAATTCGCCGTTGAACTTCAAGTCCAGCGGACAACCTGTCTCGCGTTGGTCGCGAACGACAGCGCGTACGCCGAGGTGTGTCAGCTCCTGGCGAATGTCGTCCAAACAGCCGCGCGGCATGCCGATGTGCTGAGGATGGTCCTCGGCACAGGCAACGACGCGGGGCTTGCCGTACGTCGACAGCCGCATCGCTTGCGCCTTGTAGAAGTCAGGATTCTGGAAGGCCGCGATCCGAAGCAGACGGTTCCGCATCCCTGGAGGCAGGCCTTTTTTGGCGATGTAGATTTGGTTTGCGTAGACGAGTTCCAGGGTGTCAGGCAACTCGCCGACAATCGTCGCCCCCTGGCGACGACGTGAAGGTGGCATCGTCCATGGCTCGGCGTCTCCGTCTTCCTGCGGTGGAAGGCGCACACCCAAGACCCGGCCGCGTCGCTCTGCCTCCTGAACGATCGCTTCGACCGCGGCCAGACCAAGCCGCCGAACACCAGACAGAAAGGCCCATTGGTCTGGCCATGGCACGAGGTCGTCATCGACGAAGACGCTGTCGCTCTGGTCACGCGCTGCCCGCTGGAGGGGCAGTGCGATTAGGTTCCCGAAGCCGCCCTGAGGCATCGTGTCCTGGTTCGGAAACAGCCGGTCGTAGGAGTCCAGGCCGAGGTCAGGCCGGTGCTCCATCGCTGCCGTTAGCAGGTGCGAGCCGAGTCGGCGCGCCAGCGCCGCCGGAACGGCGTGCTCGAAGAAGAGCCACGCGTGTCCACCACGCCCGGATCGCGAGCGCTCGAGAGCGGCGCTCAGGCCGAGGCGGCGACAACCACGAAGGAACGCGGTTGAATCGGCTTGCCATCCCTCGTTGTCGAAATCGACGGCCAGGAAGAAGCACGTCTCGTCGAGGAGTAGCGGGTAGACACCCGCAACGAACGGCAGATCGCTCGCATCTCTGCCGGACAGGTGGTAGCGAATGACTTCGTCGGTGACGGGAAGGAAGCGGCGATGCGAGCAGACCGCGCACTTGATCCTGGGCTTCTCGCAGACGCCCTGGACCCATTCGTTCGCGCAAGCCGGGGCGTAGCCGGACTTGCCGGTCTTCCGGCTCTCGAACCGCCGCGGGTAGACGTCCTCGCGGCCTCGGAACAGCGACCGGAAGAGGGCAATCTTTGCCGCTGCAGGCGAGTGCTGGCTGAGTGCCTGAGCGCTGGTGTCGGGCAACGACGTGTGCGGCTGGCTACTCGGCATGGACACCCAGCCTGCTACGACCTCGCCACCAGGGGTGCTCAGACCGGCCTTCTGACCCGCAGCTTCCTGGGCGTCGCTGTCACCATACAACCGGACCATGTGTCGACCGCTTCGGTCCGAAACAGACTCGCGACCCTCTCCTGCAAGGCGATACGACCAGGCTGCGGAAGCCGGACCAGCAGCAGACCGTGATGGGTCCCCGGCGTGTACTTGCGGGCGTCCGAGAAGTCGAGATCCTGGGTCACGAGGAATCGGCCGTCCCCTTGTGCCGCGCGCCACACGACGTCGTCGTCCT
>JANOIR010000621.1:0-3012 GCA_031407765.1 Vicinamibacteraceae bacterium | reverse complement strand
GCTCCGCCTCGACAGTGAAAGCCAGCACAAGGCCGCCGCCGTGCCCGTCTTCAGCAACGAGGCAGGCGAGCCCCTGAAGACCTTCAAGACGGCCTGGGTCGTGGCCGTGCTCAAGGCTCACGGCGTCGATCCGCGCTGGCGGAAGGGCAGCTACAAGGACCTGTCGGCCGAGTGCCAGCAGCGCTTCCGCGACATCAACCTGCACTGGCACGACCTGAGGCACGAGTACGCCTCCAGGTTGGTGGAGCGGGGCGTTCCGCTCGCGCAGGTCAGGGACCTGCTTGGGCACGCCTCGATCCTCACAACCGAGCGCTACGACAACCAGCGACTGGAGGCGCTGCAGGCAGCAGTTGAACGGCTGGAAGGAGGCAAGACGTTCGACCCGAAGACCGATGCCTCGGACAGGGTTTCAAGAATCTTTCAAGATCCGCTCGAACAGAGCTTCGCTCGACGCGAAGACCCCACCAAGGAATCCGCTACAAGTCATTGACAGCTTGCAGGTTGGAAGGTTGGTACCGGTACGGGGAATCGAACCCCGGTCCCGTGGCTGAGAACCACGTGTCCTGACCCCTAGACGATACCGGCACACGGGGGCACGAACCACCGATTGTAGACAGCCCGAGCCAGGCGCGTCAACAGCGCGGTACAATCGACGTATGGCGCGCCCTTCTGCCCTCGATTCCTGGTCCGCCGAGGACGTGGCGCTCGGCCGGCGTTGGGTCCAGGCCTGGAAGGACGCCGGGCCGCGCCTCGACGCCATCAGGCGCCGGGAGCTCCGCGAATCGGACCCCTACGATGCCATCGCGCGATTGTGCGGTCCGGCCGACTTCACGGTTGCACCGCGCGCGCCGCGGCCGACATCCGGCCTGATCGAGCAACAGCGCCTCTTCGCTCGCGGACGCCCGGCGTGAACGCCGTCATCGCGGCAGCCGCCGACCTGCAGGCGGTCTGCGAAGCCGAGGCCTGGCAGTTCTGCCTCATCGGTGGCGTGGCGCTGCAACGGTGGGGTGAGGCCCGCGAGACGGTCGACGTCGACCTGACGCTGCTCACCGGCTTCGGCGGCGAGGGGCGCTTCATCACGCGGCTGACATCCGCGTTCACGCCCCGGATCGACGATGCCGCCGCGTTCGCGGTCGCCAACCGCGTGCTCCTGCTGCGGACCCAGAGCGGTGTCGGCCTCGACGTAGCCTTGGGCGGTCTGCCTTTCGAGGCGCGCGCGATCGAGCGGTCGTCGACGTTCCGGTTTCCGCCCGATGTCCACCTCCGCACCTGCTCGGCCGAAGATCTGATCGTCCTGAAGGTGTTCGCGGACCGTCCCAGGGACTGGGCGGACGTCGAGGGCATCCTCGTGCGGCAGGCCGGGCGCCTCGACTGGGGACACGTGCGCGACGAGCTGGCGCCGCTCCTCGAGCTCAAGGAGGCACCCGAGCTGCTGGAGCGGCTCGAGCGCCTGCGCCGCCAGCTCGGGGCGTGATCCGCAGGTGACTCCGGTAGAATCACGCGAATGCGCAAGGTCCTGGCGGTCTTCATCCTGCTCCTGCTGATCGCGGGTGGCGTGTGGTTCATGGCCGGCCGATCCGAGGGGCCGGCGCTCACGTTCACCAAGCCGGGACCGCTCATCGGCCAGACCGGCGACCTCGAGCTGACCATCGACCCGCACGGGTCGGCGCTCGAGACGCTGTCGGTGATGCTCGAGCAGGATGGCGCCCGCACGCCGCTGTTCGCCCTCCCCGGCGACGCCTCGACGAAGCTCACGCAGCAGGCGGACGGCAAGATGACGCTGACGCGGCCGGTCGGCAAGCGCGCGCTGCCGCAGCTCAAGCAGGGCAAGGCGCGCTTCGTCGCCACCAGCTCGCGCAAGGTCCTGTTCGGGACGCGCGTGGTGTCGTCCGAGGCGTCGCGCGACGTCGAGGTGAAGCTGATCCCGCCGCAGGTGGCGGTCGTGTCGACGCACCACTTCGTCAACCACGGCGGCTCCGAGCTGGTCGTCTATCGCGTCACGCCGGCCGACGTCGAATCGGGTGTCCGCATCGGCGACGTCGAGTATCGCGGCTACCAGGCATCATCGGCGGGCGTCGCCGGCGCCGATGCCGGGCTCAAGGTCGGCTTCTTCGCGCTGCTCCACGATCAGGACCTGAACGCGCCGGTGTCGGTGTTCGCCCGCGACGCGGCCGGCAACGAGGGGCTGGCGCGGGTCGAGGTGAAGGTCTTCGAGAAGGTCTTCCGGCGCAGCCGCATCGAGGTCGACGACGCTTTCCTCGCCCGCGTGGTGCCGGCGATCCTGGCCAACACGCCAACGCTGAAGGTCACCGATCCGTCCAACCTGCTCGAGTCGTATCTCACCATCAACCGCGAGCTGCGCAAGCAGAACGGGCAGACGATCACCGCGCTCGCCGCCAAGGGCGCGCCCGATCGCCTGTGGCAGGGGCCGTTCAAGCAGCTGGTGAACTCGGCGGTCGAATCGGGCTTCGCCGACCATCGCACCTACATCTACCAGGGCCGTGAGGTCGATCAGCAGGTCCACCTCGGCTTCGACCTCGCCTCGACGTCGGCGGCGCCCGTGCAGGCCTCGAACGCCGGCCGCATCGTGCTGGCGGAATTCCTGGGCATCTACGGCAACTGCGTGGTCGTCGACCACGGCCTGGGCCTGCAGTCGCTCTATGCCCACCTGTCGTCGATCGGTGTGAAGGTCGGGGATACCGTTACCCAGGGCCAGGAGCTCGGGCGCAGCGGCACGACCGGCCTGGCCGGCGGCGACCACCTGCACTTCACGATGCTGCTCGGCGGACATGCGATCACCCCGATCGACTGGTGGAGCGAGCAGTGGGTGCAGGATCGCGTGCTGCGCAAGCTGCGGGAGGCCGGCCCGCCGGCTGCCACGCCCGCCCCGACCGCCGCCGCCCTGGCGGCGCCGGCCACGGCCGGCCGGCGTTAGGAGAGGTAGAATCCCCCCCAAGTCCGCCGAGGAGGATCGTGAAGTGCAGGTGGTCGCCGGCGGCCAGGCCGGTCGTG
>JANOIR010000611.1:0-8462 GCA_031407765.1 Vicinamibacteraceae bacterium | reverse complement strand
GGGGCCGGGGCCGGCGGGGCTGCGGCGGGCTGGGCCGCGGCGGGTGCGCCGCCGATCGCGATCAGCAGCAGCGCGGAACAGGTGAGGCCGGCCAACGTCTTCGTCACGCGCAGGGCAGTATACCGGGCACCCGCTCGGCATGGCTGCACGCGGGCAGCTCAGGCCGGCGGCAGCAGGGTCCGCGCGAACGCCAGCGCACCGTCGAGATCGGCGAAGCCGTTGTCCAGCTGCCGCTCGTAGGCCTGCTTCAGGATGATGCCCATCTGCGGTCCAGGTGTCATGCCGAGATCGAGGAGGTGGCGGCCGAGCAGGATCGGCGCCGGCGGCGCGTGCTGCACGCCGAGCGCTTCGGCCCGCTCGCGGAACCAGGTCATCGCCGAACAGTCGAAGTGGCCGGTGCGGCCGTGGCAGTCGGCGTCGGCGACGCGGGCCAGCAGCTCCAGATCGACGCGCGCGGCCAGGCGGCGGAAGGCGCCGTCGCCGACCGGCGTCGACGCCTTGTGCCACATTCCCGGCGCCAGGTGATCCGAGACGATCGTCAGCACGTGCTTGCGGACGTCGAAGCCGTCGATGGTGTGGATGTTGAGGCGATCGAGGAAGGCGGTCGCCGGCGCCACGCCCGCGGCTTCGTGCCCCCGCGAGCGGATGCGCCCGTCGACGAACGCGGTCGTCGCCGGCTTGCCGAAGTCGTGCGTGACGGCGCCCAGCATCACGGTCACGGCGCGGCCGCGATCGAGGCCCTCGAGGCGCTGCCGCGCCTCGTCGACGACCATCAGCGTGTGGACCCAGACGTCGCCTTCGGGATGCCACTCGGGATCCTGCTCGCAGCCGACGAGCGCCTGCAGCTCCGGCCACAGTCGCGCGACGATGCCGAGGTCGAGCGCCAGCTGGAGGCCGAGCGAGGGCCTCTGCGCCTGCCGCAGCAGCTTTTCGACCTCGCCCCAGACGCGCTCGGACGGCAGATCGTCGAGCGGGATCGATCGGCACAGCGCGAACGTGTCGGGATCGAGACGCGCATCGAAGCGGGCCGCGAACTGCACCGCGCGCAGCACGCGCAGGCTGTCGTCGCCGAACGTCCGCGGATCGACGACGCGCAGCACCCGGTCGGCGAGGTCGTAGCGGCCGTTGAACGGATCGAGGTAGGTCTCGCGCAGCGGATCCCACGAGATGGCGTTGATGGTGAAATCCCGGCGGCGGGCCGCTTCCTTCGGATCGAGGGCGGGATCGCCGATCACCTCGAAGCCTTTGTGACCGCGGCCGGTCTTCGATTCGCGGCGGGGAAGCGACACGTCGAGGCCGGCGACCTTGTAGACGGTGAAGCTTTCCCCGACGGTGTTGACCGGCCCGAAGCCGGTGAGCAGCGTCTTCAATTTCAGTGGGTGCAGGCCGTAGACCTCGAGGTCGAGATCCTTGGCGACGCGCCCGAGCAGCTGATCGCGGACCCAGCCGCCGACGATCAAGGCCCGGCCGCCGATGGCCTCGACGGCGCGCGCGATGGCGCGGGCGGCGTCGAGCGGATCGGTGAAGTCGGGCGTGTCGCTCATAGCGCGTCGGTCTTCGCCATCGGCTTGCGGCCAAAGCGGCGGACGATCCGGTCGGCCAGCCCCGGCCACGTCGCGCCGAGGATCGAGAGCAGCTTCGACGCCGCGTGCGGGTAGATCTCGGGCCGGCCGCCGGCGATGCCGGCGACGATCGCCCGCGCGACGTGCTCCGCCGACTGGCGCGGGCCCTTGCCCTCGATCGCGAACCCCTGCTCGCGGGCCATCGCGTCGCGGAACTCGGTCTCGGTGCTGACCGGGAAGACCACGCTGACGCGCACGGACGTGCCAGCCAGTTCCACGCGCAGGCTCTCGGCGAGCCCGACCTGGGCGAACTTGGTGGCGGCGTAGGCGCTGCCCCAGCCGAGGCCCCGGCGGCCGACGATCGACGAGACGATGACGAGGTTGGCGCGCGGCGCACGCAGCAGGTGGGGCAAGGCCTGGCGCGCGAGCAGGAAGGTCCCCATGTAGTTCAGATCCATGAGGCGCGCCATCGCGTCCGGTGATGTGTCGAGCAGCGAGCCGTGGAAACCGGCGCCGGCGTTGGCGACGACGATGTCGAGGCTGCCGAAGGACGCGATGGTTTCGTCGATGGCGCGGGCGACGTCGTCATCCGCTGTGACGTCGCCCGCGACGACATGGGCCCGGCCGCCGGCGGCTCGCACCCGCTGGGCGACGGCGTCCAGTCGATCCCGCCGGCGGGCCAGCAGCGTCACCGCGCAGCCCTTCGCGCCCAGCGCCACGGCCGTCGCCGCCCCGATCCCCGCCGATGCCCCGCTGACCAGCGCGACCCGGTTGCCCCAGATCCCCATGCGGTCCACAGCTTATCGTGGCGCCGGGCTGGGCGTTGGCCGCCGCCCGCCTTGCCAGCCGGCGGCGCGATCGGCCAAGGTATTCCGGATATGCGATCCCGTCTGCACCTGTTCGTCGCCGCCGCCGGCGCGGCACTGTCCGTCCTCTCGCTCGTTGCCGCGCAACAGCCGCCGGCCTCGTCGGCGACGCCCGTCGGCGGCCCCTCGGCGCCGGAGCCGCGCCTGCGCAACATCACGCAGCTCACCTTTGGCGGCGAGAACGCCGAGGCCTACTTCTCGCCCGACGGCAAGCAGCTGATCTTCCAGTCGACGCGCGACGGCGGCGGCTGCGACCAGATATACGTGATGAACGTCGACGGCTCCGGCGTACGCCGCGTCTCGTCGGGTGCCGGCCGCACCACCTGCGGCTACTTCACGTCGGACGGGAAGCGAATCGTCTATGCCAGCACGCACGGCGGCGGCGCCGCGTGTCCGCCGAAGCCGTCCTACGCGCGCGGCTACGTCTGGCCGGTCTACGACAGCTACGACATCTACACCGCGAATGCCGACGGCAGCGGCGTGAAGGCGCTGACGACGACGGTGGGCTACGACGCCGAGGCGACGATCGCCCCCGACGGCCGCATCGCCTTCACCAGCGTCCGCGACGGCGACATGGAGATCTACTCGATGAGCGCCGACGGATCGGACGTCAAGCGGCTGACCAACCGGGTCGGTCCCGACGGCGGTCCGTTCTGGTCGCGCGACGGCCAGCACATCGTCTTCCGCGGCCGCGCCATCGCGGCGGGGCAGGAGCTCGACGACTACCGCAGCCTGCTGAAGCAGGGCCTGTGGCGGCCGACGTCGCTGGAGCTGTTCGTGATGAACCGGGATGGATCTGGGGTGCGGCAGGTGACGAAGAACGGGGCGGCGAACTTCGCGCCGTATTTCACGCCGGACGGCCGCCAGATCGTCTTCGCGTCGAATGCGGCCGACCCGCGCGGCCGCAACTTCGACGTCTACCTGGTGAACGTCGACGGCACCGGCCTCGAGCAGGTGACATTCAATGTCACCTTCGACGGGTTCCCGATGTTCTCGCCCGACGGGACGAAAGTGGTGTTCGCGTCGAACCGGTTCGCCGCTCGCGAAGGCGACACGAACGTGTTCCTCGCCGACTGGGTGGCGACCCCGGCGAAGTAGGGTCGGCCTGTCCGGACTGGCGCTGTCTAGCGGTTGTACAACGAACGACCCGGGTGCAGCGTTTTGAACTGCCGCGGCGGCGCCGCGGAACGGGTCTGTGATGCGCTGACGGGCCTGGGGAGTGCCCGTCGACGTCACGCCTGCGTCGTATCAGGCGGAGCGGCGGGTGGCGATCTTCAGCGGATGCAGCTCGTGACGGCGGGCGTCACCCGCGTAGCGCAACTGGGGCGCCGCCGCGCCGCTGACGTCCCATCCCTTCGACGCGTGGCCGCAGCGACCGCATTCGAGCATCACGCGATTCCGCTCGTAGTGCCAGAGCATTTCGTGGCCACGCAGGCCACACGCGATCTGCCCGACCCGCCGGAGCGCCGATTCCATCACCCCCACGACCGTGCGGCGCGCGTCCGTCCGGGTATTGCGATCCGTCGCGACGAGTACCTGGGGATAGTTCGTGACCATAAACGGTTACCTCTCTCCTCCTCTGACCTGGCTGTCACCGGCGGTGCGACCGATGCCGGGACCAGCGCACCGGCTCTCCCATTCCCAAGATGCGTGCCAGCGCGTGAGGTTCCGCAACCCCTTCACTCAAGTAACGGCTGCTCGAGGAATTACGAACCTGCAAGGCAGAAAACCGGCCAGATTCGGAATAGAGTCGGCCTCTGTGGCGACTTAATGGGCTATAAACTCAGCCGTTCAATCTCAGCTAATCAGTTGAACGACCGAGACTTGTCAGGCATGGCCGTCATGCGGCCGGGGTGCCGCGGGACGCCGGAGCGTCGGTTACCGTTCGCGGAACAGACTCTTGACCACGAAGGCGACGTTGGCGGGGCGTTCGGCGAGCCGGCGCATGAAGTACGGGAACCATTCGCGGCCGAACGGGATGTAGACGCGCACCCGGTAGCCGTCCGCGGCCAGGGCGGCCTGAAGGTCACGCCGGACGCCGTACAACATCTGGAACTCGAAGCGATCGCGGCCGACCCCGATCTCCGCGGCGAAGGCCTTGGTGGCCTCGATCATCGCCGGATCGTGGGTGGCGATCGCCGGATAGTCGGCTTCCTTCAGGAGCATGCGCATCACGCGCACGAAGGCGTCGTCGACGTCCGCCTTGTTCTGGTGCGCGATCGCCTTCGGCTCTTTGTAGGCGCCCTTGACCAGGCGGATGCGGCCGCCGAGATCGATCACCCGGCGGGTGTCGTCCTCGCTGCGCTTCAGCGCCGACTGCAGGACCACGCCAAGACGGCGGTGGCCCAGACCCCACAACGTCTCCCAGATGTCGAGCGTCTCCTGCGTGTAGGTCGACCCCTCCATGTCGATGCGGATGAAGAAGTCGTGGCGATCGGCGAGGGTCAGTACCTTGCGCAGGTTGTCGACGGCGGTGGCGTGATCGACGTCGAGTCCGAGTTGGGTGAGCTTGAGCGAGATGTTGCGCTCGATGCCGGCGTCGACGATGTCGCGGATCAGCGCGATGCAGCCGCGCGTCGCCGCGTCCGCTTCGTCGAGCGTGACGACGCTTTCGCCGAGCAGGTCGAGGCTGATGAAAAGTCCGGCGGCCTGGACGACGCGGGCGGCGGCGATGGCGTCGGCGGTTGTCTCGCCGGCGATGAAGCGGCGGCCGAAGCTGGTTGGCTTGCGCAGGCCATAGCGCGAGGCGAGCCGCTTGAGCGACCGGTTCGAGGCGAGCGTGAGGAAGAACGCCTTCGACAGTGCGTTCAGCATGGCCTTCGCTGCACTCCCGTCAGGCGACAGGCGCGGCGGTGGCGGCGGCGCGCAGCGGGGCAATCAGGTGCGAGATCGACCGCGCGTAGTAGCGCAGCAGCGTCCGATCGCGGACGCGGTAGCGGCCCGCGTCAATCGCCATCGCGTCGCGATCGACGAGCAGCTCGGCGCCGCGCTCCATGATCTCCTGCGGGTCGGTCGCATCGAGGTTGGCGCCCCGCGCGCGCAATCCCTCGACGAGGTCGGCGATCCGCGCGCGCAGATCGGCCGGCGCGCTCGACGGCCGCATCGCCGCCGCGACCAGCGCGGTCGGCACCACCTTGTGCAGGCGGCTGATCTGGCCGCGTACGACGTGGGCGAGCTCGAGCACGTCGCGGCGTGAGTGATGGTCGAAGCCGTCAATCGAGATCGGCGCGCCAAAGGCGGTGAACGACCGTGTCTGGTAGCCGACCGCCGACCCGATCATCTCCGCCAGCTCACGGCTGAACGGACGCTGACTGCGCTTGACGCCCTGCCGCGCCAGCGTGCGGTCTTCGAGCACCAGGTCGTAGGCGATGGCGACCGGGATGATGTGCAGGCCGGGCTCCTCGGCCTGCATCGCCGCGTGCACCAGGCCGGTCTTCGGCGCCTTGAACTCGCCGGTATAGCTGCGCCCGCCCTCGATGTAGAAGAACACGTCGTGGTGGTGCAGCACCTCGGCGACGTAGGCCTTCAGCGTGGCGAGGTAGACGGGATCCTTGGTGTTGCGGCGGATCGGGATGGCGCCGGTCACGTGGCGGTTGATGACGCCGAGCGGGCCCCCGAACAGGTTGATGCCGGCCGCGATCACCGGCGGCCGGATCTCGAAGTCGACCAGGGCCAGCGGCTCGAGCACGTAGTCGAGATGGCTCTTGTGGTTCGAGATGTAGACGACCCGGCCGGCGTTGGTCGCCGCGCGCACGTGCTCGATGCCCTCGGCCCGGCGATCGACCTTGCGCAGGATCGGATAGAGCGGATGCCGCAGCGCCTTGTAGATGGCGTGGCGCTGCGTCGTGCGCATTTCGTCGAGGTACGCCTCGACCCGCTCGCGCGCCGAGGGCTTCTTGGTGTCGTTGCCCGGTTGCAGGTAGCGGGCGACGTCCTCGCGGGCGAGGACGGCTTCGGTGATGTCGTCTTGAATCGGCATGGCGAAGGCGCGGCCGGCCCGGTCAGGCGGCTGCGTCCATCTCCCGGCAGACGGCGTCGGTGAACGCCGTGGTGGTGGCGGTGCCTTTCAGGTCCCGGGTGAGGGTCGTGCCGGCCGCGAGCACCCGCATCAGCGCGGCGAACACGCGATCGGCCGCGGCGCCTTCGCCGAGGTGCCGCAGCATCATCAGGCCCGAAAGGAGGAGAGCGGTGGGATTGGCCGCGTTCTGGCCGGCGATGTCGGGGGCGGAGCCGTGCACGGCCTCGAAGACGGACGCCTTGATGCCGATGTTGGCGCCCGGCACGACGCCCAGGCCGCCGACGAGACCGGCGCACAGATCCGAGACGATGTCGCCGTAGAGGTTCGGCAGCACGATCACGTCGAACTGTTCGGGCCGCATCACGAGCTGCATGCAGGCGTTGTCGACGATCTTCTCCTCGTAGGGAATCTCGGGGAAGTGTTTGGCGATCTTGCGGGCGCTCTCGAGGAACAGCCCGTCGCTCAGCTTCATGATGTTCGCCTTGTGCACGGCCGTGACCTTCTTGCGCCCGAAGGTCCTCGCGTGCTCGAAGGCGAACTGGGCGATGCGCTCGGAGGCGACCGCCGTGATGATCTTCAGGCTCTCGACGACGCCGGGCACGATGGTGTGCTCGAGGCCGGCGTAGAGATCCTCGGTGTTCTCGCGGACGATCACCAGATCGACGTTCTGGAACCGCGACGGCACCCCCGGCAGGTTGGAGACCGGCCGCAGGTTGGCATAGAGCTCGAGCGCCTTGCGCAGGCCGACGTTGACGCTGGTGAAGCCTTCGCCGATCGGCGTCGTCACCGGGCCCTTCAGCGCGACCCGGTTGGCGAGGATCGAATCGAGCAGCGTCTGCGGCAGCGTCTGCCCTGTCTTCTCGACCGCGTTGATGCCGGCCTCGTGGATGTCCCACTCGATCGCCACACCGGACGCCTGCAGGATGCGGACGACCGCAGCGGTGACTTCGGGACCGATCCCGTCGCCGGGGATGAGGGTGATGCGATACGCCATATGGGGAGCAGACCTAGGGTCGCTGAACCACGCGGATCGAGCGGAGGATCGTTTCGGCCGTGCCGCATGCGGCAGCGGTGTGGCACGAAGCGAACACGCTCAAGTGGACGTCCGGGCTGAGGCGGGTTTGCAGCTCCAGCTCGAACGGGCGGCCCGGTCGTCCGCCTGCCGCGCGGTGCCAGCGATGCAGCTGGCCCTGCGGGCCGTCCACGACGATCGCCTCCGACGCGACCGTGTCCTGGCCCTGCGCGGCGACCGATCGCACGCCGTCGGGACTCAGGTAGGCGTGCACCTCGAAGGTCTTGCCGTTCAATGAGACGTTGGCGCCCTCCGTCGGATCATGGGTCGTCACTTCGAGATCGGCCGGTGCCGCGAAGGAGACCTGGAAGCCGGCGAAGTGTCGCAGCCATCCGGGCGGATCGCCGCCCGGGATGGCCGGCGCCGCCGCCGGGATCACGGTGGCGCCGGTGGCCGGCGCGGCTGGTCCAGTGGACGGCGCCGCCGCGGGATCGTTGGCTGCCGGTGCGCCCGGCGAGCGCATCACCTGGGTCGACGCGATGATGTCGGCGGCGACGGCCTCGTCGGCCGGGGCCTGCCAGCGCGCGAGCGCGGCCAGCCGATCGCCGTTGCCGACGTCCGGCACCCATACCGCGAGCTGCGACTCCCAGAGCCCGCCTTCGGTGACGATGGCGTTGGCGCCACGGCCGTTGAAGGACAGCGGGCGCATGCGCTCACCACGACGCAGCGGCCGGTCGGTCGAGGAGTCGCCCGGCGCGAGATGCGGCGACGTCATAACGACCAGGCGGACGCGTGGGCCCTCGACAAACGCCGCGGTCATCGCCGGCGAGGCCCGCGGCGTGCACGTGAAGCCGGGCGGAAGAGCCACGCTCAGCACGTCGCCGCACGTCGTGCGCTGCGCGGCCGCTGGCGGGGGCGGAGGCGGCGGGCTGCAGGCCGCCACGATGGCAACCAGCACCGCAGCGCCGGCGGACCCCACAGTCCGGCTGTGCATGCGGCATTGT
>JANOIR010000597.1:0-7028 GCA_031407765.1 Vicinamibacteraceae bacterium | reverse complement strand
CCCCCGTCGTTGATCGCGAGCAGCGGCGGCCCGTCGAGCGTGTTGACCACCAGGTCGACATCGCCGTCGCCGTCGAGATCGCCGATCGCCAGGCCGCGCGCCACCCGCGGCGTCGACAACGCCGGGCCGGCCCCGGCGCCGGTCTCGACGAACCGCCGCCCGTCTACGTTGCGGAACAGCAACGCGCGCTGGGCGTACGAGGTGTTCCAGGGCCGCCGATCCGCGGCCGGGTAGACGTGGCCGTTGGCGACCACGAGGTCGAGCCAGCCATCGTTGTCGTAGTCGAGGAACGCCGTCCCCCAGCCGAGGAACGGGATCGAGGGCTGCGCCACGCCGGCCGGGTAGCTCACGTCCGAGAAGCTGGCGCCGTCGTGATTGCGATAGAGGACGTTGTAGTCGTCGGCGAAGTTGGTGACGTGCAGGTCGTCGCGGCCGTCGTTGTCGTAGTCGCCCACCGCGACGCCCATGTGGGCCTGGGTGCGCCCGTTGGCGTCGAGCGCGGCGCCCGAGGCGTAGCCGACGTCGGCGAACCGGCCGCCGCCGAGATTGCGGTAGACGTGGTTCGGGCCCGAGTCGTTGGCCACGAACAGATCGAGCCGGCCGTCGTCGTCCATGTCGAACCAGGCGACGCCGAAACCAAAGCGCGGCTCACGCTCCGCCACGCCGGCCGCTCGCGTGACGTCAGTGAACGTGCCGTCGCGATTGTTGCGGAACAGGTGATCGGGCGCGCCGATCAGGCCGAGCGGCCCGCACATGACCGGTTCGCCGCGGTAGGTGCAGAAGGCCGCACCCGCAACGAGCGCGGCCCCGACGCCGACCCGCCCGCCTGGCTCGCTGGACGGTGGCGCGGCCGGCGCGGCCGACGCGGGCGGAGCCGGCGGCATCGAGCCGGCCAACGGTGGCGCCGGCGGCAAGTGGCGAGGATCGATGGCGACATAGCCGGCCACGTAGAGATCGAGCCAGCCGTCACCGTCGTAGTCGCCGAACGCACAGCCGGTCGACCAGCTGTCGACGGCGACGCCCGCCGCAGGGGCACGATCCTCGAAACGGGCCATGCCTTCTTCACGCGCCGCATGCGCGGCGGGGCGCTGGCTGACGAACAGGCGGTTGGCGCCGACGTTGGTCACGTAGAGATCCTCGAACCCGTCGTTGTCCACGTCACCGGCGCAGACGCCCTGGCCCCAGCGCTCGTTGCCGGTGCCGGTGGCCATCGTCACGTCCTCGAAGCGCCCACCGCCCACGTTGCGGAACAGCGCCGCCCGCGGCGCCGGCGTTCCACGCAGCAGCGCGTCGATGGTCGACCCGTTGACCAGGTAGACGTCGAGCCGTCCATCGCGATCGAAGTCCCACAGGGCGACGCCGGACCCGGTCGTCTCGACGACGTAGCGCTTCTCCGGCGTGCCGGAGCGATGCTGGAACGCGGACAACCCGGACGCCTCGGTGCGATCGACGAAGCGGACGCCCGCTGCCGCCTCGGGTGGCGCGGGCGGCGCCTCCAAGGTCGGCGCGCGCACCGACTGTCGTGGCGCGGCCCCGAAGGCGATGGCCGTGGCGCACGCCGCACAGACCACGATCACCGTGGCCGGTGCGGTCATCGCGGCTTCTCCGCCCGCAGCCGCTCGACGGTGGCAAAGGCGCGTTGCGCCTGCTCGCGCCGTCCCGCCAACTGGTAGGCGCGGCCGAGGACGTACCAGCCGTCGTCCATGGCCGGCTCGATGTCCACCGCCCGCTCGAGCGGCACGATCGCCTCGCCCGGGCGATTCAGCCCGAGCAGCGCCGAGCCGGCGCCGACGAGCGCCACGGCCGAACCGGGGTCGCGGGCCCGGGCCTTCTCGAACTGCGCGCTCGCCGCCTCATACGCCTGCTCGCGCAGCAGGCAGGCGCCGATGCCATAGGCTGCCTCGAACGTCGGACGGACCGCCTCCGCGCGCGCGTAGAGCGTCTTCGCACCGTCGCAATCGAGTCGGATCCGCTGCAACCGGGCCAGGCCGAGGAGAGCCTCGAGCAAATCGGGCGTGGCGTCGAGCGCCGCCTGGTACTCGCGCTCCGCATCGCTGCGCCGCTCCCGCGCTTCGAGCGACTCGGCGAGCAGCTGATGGCCCCGCGCCGGCATCGGCGACTGCTGCACGAGCCGCTCGAACTGTTCCGCCGCGAGCTGGGCCGACACCTGTCCGAGGTAGTACAGGACGTCGACGTCGCGCGGGTGATTGGCGGCGGCCCGATGGAGCTCCCGCCACCCCGCGTCGAGATCCCCACGCGCGAGGTGGACGCGGGCGATGAGCACGCGGGCCGCGGCGCTGCGCGGATGCTGCCGGAGATGGCCAGCGGCCAGCGACGCCGCGCGATTGAGATCGCCAGCGGCCAGGGCGCTGGTGGCGGCAACGACAGCAGCCGCGAAGGGTTCTGGCGCGGTCGCGGCCGCAGCGCCGCCCTTCTTCGCCGGAGCCTTCCCAGGCGCCTGCGTGCCAGCCGCGGCCGACGACGCGGCCACGACGCACGTCGCCAGGACGGCCGCCGCGAGCCGGGCGGCTAGGCCCCTGGAAACGTGATGGCTTGCATGAGTCCCGGAGCGCGGCGCCCCGCTGGCAAGGCGCGAGGAGGAAGAATATTGGGCATATTCGACCGACGAGCAACGCCGCCAGCGGGGATGCCCCGCCCGGGAATCATGTGAGGTATCACGTTTCCAGGGGACTGGCGTCACGGCACCGCCTGGACGAGCCGCAGGAATTCCTGGGCCCGCGTCTCGCGCCGGGCGACCAGGGCCTGCAGCCGCGTTTCCTGGGCCGCCCGACGGGGGTCGCGGGTGCGACCGTAGAGCGCCGCCAGGTGCAGCGTCGCTTCGTAGTTGTCGGGATCGAGCGCGAGCGCCTGCTGCAGTGCGGCCTCGGCGCCGGCGTAGTCGCCACGCCGCGTCGCGATCAGCCCACGCTCGGCCCAGCCGTCGGCGTGCGAGGGATTGGCCTGCAGCGCCGCGTCGATCTCGCGCCCCGCCGTCTCGAGATCGTGCTGCTGCCGCGCGATCCGCGCCAGGTAGTAGTGCGCGCCGGCGGCTGTCTGCGGATTCGTCGCGGCGACGGCCAGGTCGAGGCGGGCGTCCTCCAGGTGCTGGCTGTGGTACTTGGCCGCGCCAAGCGCGAAGCGCCCCCGCGGATCGCCGGGCCGCAGCCGCAGGTAGGCCTCGAAGTACGGATGCGCCTCCGACGGATCGTGCCGGTGCAACGACACCGCGCCCATCGCGTAGTTGACGTCGGGATCGTCAGGCGCCAGCGCCACGGCCTTGGCCAGCGATTCATGGGCCTCGGCGCCGAGGTTCAGCTCGACGCACACGATACCGAACAGAAAGTGGATCACGACGTTGGTCGGCTCGAGCTCGCGTGCGTGCGCCAGGTAGCCGAGCGAGCCTTTCGGGTCGCCGGCCTTGAACGCGGCGCGCGCCAGCTCGATCAGCAAGGCCGCGTCGGGCACGCTTCGAGCCGCCGCCTTCTCGAGCCAGGCCCGGGCCTCGCCGTAGCGGCCGCCGGCGCTCTCGATCGTCGCGAGACGGCGCAGCGTCGCCGGCGTCGCCCAGCCGCGGCGATCGAGGAGCTCGAGCAGCGCCTGCTCGGTCCTTTGCTCGGTTCCGGGGGAGGGCAATCGGGAGAGCGCCGGCAGCACAGCGTCGAGGTCCTCGCGCGCCAGTTGTGGATGTACCGCGAGCGCGGCGACGGTGCTCCGGGCGCCGTCCGCGTCGCCGCCGCCGGCCAGGACGACGGCCCGCACCGCGAGGACCGCCGGACGCCCACGCGCCGCCTTGGGCAGGCGATCGATCGCCCGCCGCGCCGCGTCGAAGCGGCCATCGAGCGTCTCGAGCCGCGCCGTCTGGAACAGCGCCTCGGGATGGTGCGCATCGATCGCCAGCAGGCGGGCGTAGACGGCCAGTGCGGAGCGCGCGGCCGGATCCGCGTCCGCGCGCTCCTGCAGCAGCCGGCCCAGGTTGACGTAGGCCGCCGGCGATCGCGGCTGCAGGCGGATGGCCGCCTCGAAGTGATCCTCGGCGGCTCGGGACTCGCCGCGCCGCGCCGCGATCACGCCGGCCAGGTTATGGACGACCGGATCCGCGGGGAACGCGGCGATCGCCGGAGCGATGGCCGCTGTCGCCGCCGCCAGATCATCGCGTCCGAGGGCGGCGGCGATCGCGTCGAGCGTGTTGCGCGGGGCCAGCCCCGGCCCAGGCTGAGTCTCGGACTGAATCCCGGGCTGAGGCCCGGGCTGGGCGGACTGGGCCCGGGGCTGGGCGGGTGCGGCAAGGGCGACGAGGGTGAACGCGGCGACGACGAGGCGGGCGCAGGTCACGGCTTCGACGCCACTCCAGCCGTCGCCGGGGTGCCGGCCCGCTGTCGCGTCTTGAACGCGGCAAGCGCAGCATCGGCCTCGACGGTCCGGCGCTGGCGCCGGTAGATCCGGGCCAGCGCGTAGAGCGGATCGGCGTAGGCGGAATCGGCGTCGGCTGCCGCCTGTAGCGCCTGGATCGCCTCGTCAGGCCGGTTCGTCTGCTCCAGCACCGTGCCGAGATGGTACTGCGCAGGCGCGGCCGCCGGATCGATGCGGACCGCCTCGCGCAGCAGCGCCTCGGCCTCCTCGTAGGCACCGCCGCGCGCCAGCGCACTCCCGAGGTTGATGGCCGGCCACGGCGACGGCTCGACGGCGAGGCGATTGAGGCGGACCCCTTCGCGATACTGCGCGATCGCCAGATCGACCTGGTTCAGCGCCTCGTAGCAGAGTCCAAGGTTGTCGAACGTGCGTGGAAACGACGGGTCGCGGATTGCGGCGGCCTGCAGGTGCGCGACGGCGGCGGCGTACTGCCCGGCGTCGTAGTCGAGCCGTCCGAGCCAGTAGCGGTAGATCGCGCTCTCCGGTGCGTCGCCGACGAGCCGTTCGAGCTCCGGCCGGGCCCACTCGCGCTGCCCCATCGCGACGTAGGCGAGCACGAGGCGGAAGCGCGACTCGGCATCGAGCGGTGCCAGCGCCTCGGCCTTCTTCAACGCAATCGCGGCGTTCAACGGCCTGCGGTCGGCGAGGAACACACCGGCGATTTGCTTGAGCAGCTCGGTCGAGCGCGGCGAGCGCTCGATGGCCCGGGCGAGGAGCTGTTCGGCTCGCGGCCAGTCCTTCGCGGCGAGGGCGCGACGGAGCTCGCCGGCAGCGTCACCGGCAGTCGGGGGACGCGGCGGCACAACCCCGGCCAACGCTTCGAGAGCCGCGCGCGGTGGCGGGGCCTGCGCGGCGACCATCGCCGGCATGACCAACAGGCATCCGCAGGCGACGGCACGTAGCAGCCACGCAGGCATGGCGGGATCACGGCCGCCCCGCGGACCGGGCCGCCTCGATGTGCGCCCGCAGCGCCAGGGCCTCGCGGCTGGTCGGCTGCACGGCGAGCTCGAGCGCGACTTCGCGGGCGGCGTCCTCCCATCGTCCGTCATCGGCATGCAGCCGGGCAAGCGCCAGATGCACCTCGGCGAGACGCGGATCGCGGACAGCAGCGGCCTCGAACGCCTGACGTGCGCGCTGCGGCTGGCCCTGGGCGACGTATTCCTGTGCGAGCGCCTGGCTCAGCCGCGCCGACTGCGGATCGACGGCTCGCAGGCGCTCGTAGGTCTGTTGTGACAGGCGCAGGTAGGCCTTCCCGAGCCGGTAGACATACTCCGGATCATCGGGCGCGAGGGCGACGACGGCGCGATAGGCTTCCGTCAGCCGTGCGATTCGCCCGGTCCGCTCGCAGGCATCGGCGAGCTGCGGGTGCGCCGCGATCTCGCGTGGCATCAGCGTGACGGCGCGCTCGAGATCGACCATGGCCTCGGCCGGACGGCTGAGCGTGATCAGGCTGGAGCCGGCCAGCAGCCGGGCCGGCCCAAAGGCCGGATCGAGCGTGCTGGCGCGGTGGAACTCGGCGATCGCAAGCGCGTGCCGGCCACGCTGTTGGAGGACGATGCCGAGGTTGTGGTGGACGAAGGCCCGCTCTCCACCGTCCCGAAGCACGCCGCGGAACGCGGCCTCGGCTTCGTCGAGCGATCCGCTTTGGAGGGCGGCGACGCCGGCGGTGAAGCGGCTGGCGAGCGCCGGCGGCAGGTCCGCGGACTGGGCGCGGGCGCCCGCCGCGACCGCGAGGAGACAGCCCAGCGCAAGGCCGGGCAGGACGGAGCGCCGGCCTCGCCGGCGCCCCGCGGACACGAGCGCCATCAAAACTCGAACCGTAGCGCGAGCTGGATCGAGCGCGGGTCGGTCACCGATCCGTTCCAGTTGCCGAAGTCCGGGCTGGCGATGTCGTTGGTGAAGGCGAGACCGCCCCACACGCCGGCGTTGGTGAAGATGTGCCAGTTCCACACGTTGAACGCCTCCAGCCGGAACTGGAGATTGGTGTTGCCCGGCAGCTTCGTGTTCTTGATGAAGGAGAGATCCTGGTTGTGGAAGCCGAAGCCCCGCACCGTCTCCTCCACCCGGTTGCCCTGCCCGTAGTAGTAGTTGAACGCGCTCACCGGCTCGAAGGCCCCGGCGTTGAACAGCGGCCCGCGCGCCGGGTCGTAGTCGCCCTTGTCCTGGGCGAACACTGCAGAGGGATTGACGATGGCCGGGATGCAGCCGGCCCGGAACTGGCCCGGCACGTTGCAGAAGCCCGATCGGAAGTAGAGCGGCAGGCCCGAGGAGTAGCGGAAGATCGTGCTCATCTGCCAGCCACCGACGAGCGCGTTGTCGAGCCCGCCGGTGTTGGCCCATCGCTTGCCCTCGCCGAACGGCAGCTGGTAGACGAAGGCCGCCGACAGCACGTGCGGCGTGTCAGTCGCGGCGATCGCCTCGTTCCGTTCGCGCTCGAACGGCGAGATGATGCCCTGCAGCCCGCTCCATGTCGTGGCGTCGCGCTGCGTGTTGTCCGATCCGCTCCCAAGCGTCTTCGAGAGCGTGTACGACACCAGGGCGTAGGTGCTGCCGGAGAATCGCTTCTCGAGCTTCACCTGCAGCGAGTTGTAGAGCGACGTCCCTTTGTTCTCGTTCAG
>JANOIR010000589.1:0-23282 GCA_031407765.1 Vicinamibacteraceae bacterium | reverse complement strand
CGCGCCGATCACCTCGCGCGCTTCGCACGGCGTGTCGGACGCCTGCGCCATCCGCATCAGGCGATAGAGCGTGATCCCCGAGATGGTGTGGACCATCGCCGTGAACGCCGCCAGCGGGATCACGTAGCGCGCCGTCTCGATGGCCTTCTTCTCGGCTTCCTTCTCGAGCGCCTTCAGGCGATCCGGGCTCGCCTTCGGTGTCAGGTTGCGCAGCCGCTTCAGGATGCGGAAGGTGTCGTCCTTGAGCAGCGCCGACAGCCGCGCGTAGCTCTCCCAGGCCTCGACCACGGCCCGCTCGAACACGGCGCGCGCCTCGCCCTCGAACGGCGGCACGTAGGCCTTCGGCTCGCCCAGCTTCACGTAGCGCTGGCTCTGTTGCTCGGAGTTGTAGAACGGGTAGCTGTGCAGCGCCGTCCACACGAACTGGCGCGATACCTGCTCCAGCCCGAATTCGAAGGTCGCGTGCTGGTAGACGGTGTGGTGGCCAGCGTCGAACGTCAGCTTGCCGATGGTGTCGCGCTGCCGATCGGTAATCTCGGCGGCGGTGATGACACGCGGCGCGTAGCAGGTGCGGGCGGCCGCGATCGCGCCGTCGTACGGCGCCGTCGGCGCGTTGCGCAGCGTGACCTTGGGGGCGCCGGTCTCGAGCGTCATCTCGCGGCAGTCGCGGCTGTCAGGGGGACGGGCGGGCGACGCGCTACTCGTCGCGCGGGTTGCCGAAGCGCTGGAACTCGTCGAGGAACGCGAGCGAATCGAGCGTCTTCATCCGATCGAGGAACAGCACGCCGTCGAGGTGATCGGTCTCGTGCTGGACGACGCGGGCGGGAAAGTTCTTCAGGCTCATCTCGAACGGCTTGCCGCGGCGATCGAGGGCCCTGATCACGACCTCGCGGGCGCGGGGCACCCGCCCGCGGAGGTCCGGAATGCTCAGGCACCCTTCCCAATCCTCGGTCGTTTCGGCGCCGTTGGGGGCGATGACCGGGTTCACGAAGGGCACGATCTTGAGGTTCTCGCCGCTGCCCTCGACGCCGGCGACGAACAGGCGGACGGACTCGTGCACCTGCGGCGCCGCGAGCCCGATCCCGTCGTATTCCACCATCGTCTCGATCATGTCGTCGATCAGCTTCTGGAAGGCGGGTGAGCGGACGGTCGTCGGATCGACCTCGTCCGCCACCTCGCGGAGCACGGGATGCCCCATGCGCGCGACCTTCAGAATCGACATGACCGTCCGCCCTCGCCCGGATCCGCCGACGCTAGGCCACCGTGATCGACGAATCGAGGTAGACGTCCTGGATCAGCTGCAGCAGCTTGGCGCCTTCGGCCATCGGCTTCTGGAACGCCTTGCGGCCGCTGATCAGCCCCATCCCGCCGGCGCGCTTGTTGATCACGGCGGTGCGGAACGCGTCTGCGGTGTCGTTCTTGCCCGAGGCGCCGCCCGAGTTGATCAGCGGCATGCGGCCCATGTAGCAGTTGGCCAGCTGGTAGCGCGTCATCTCGATCGGGTGATCGCCCGGGACGAGATCCGAGTAGACCCGCTTGTCGATCTTCCCGTACGGGCTTTCCTTGGTGTTGAGCGCGGCGAACCCGCCGTTGTTCTCCGGCATCTTCTGCTTGATGATGTCGGCCTCGATCGTCACGCCGAGGTGGTTGGCCTGACCGGTCAGGTCGGCCGACACGTGGTAGTCCTTGTCCGGCGTCTTGAAGGCCGGGTTGCGCGTGTAGCACCACAGGACGGTGACCAGGCCGAGCTCGTGCGCGCGGGCGAAGGCCTCCGACACTTCCTGGATCTGCCGCGTCGACTCGTCCGAGCCGAAGTAGACCGTCGCGCCGACTGCGACCGCGCCCATCTCGAACGCCTGCTCGACGCTGGCGAACATGATCTGGTCGAAGCGGTTCGGGTAGGTGAGGAACTCGTTGTGGTTCAACTTCACCATGAACGGGATCTTGTGGGCGTAGCGGCGGGAGATCGCGCCCAGGGTCCCGAGCGTCGAGACGACACAGTTGCAGCCCCCTTCGATCGCCAGCTTCACGATGTTGGCCGGGTCGAAATAGATGGGCGCCGGCGCGAAGCTCGCGCCCGCCGAGTGCTCGATGCCCTGGTCGACCGGCAGGATCGAGACGTAGCCCGTGCCGCCGAGGCGACCGGCGTTGAGGATCGTCTGGAAGTTGCGCAGCACCGAGGGCGAGCGGTCGGTCTGCGACATGACGCGATCGACGAAATCCGGCCCGGGCAGGTGGAGGTCCTTCTTGTTGAAGCCCTTCGCTTCGTAGCTCAGAAGCGCTTCGGCCTCGGCGCCCAGGAGCTCATAGGCCTTGGTGGTAGCTGCGGTCGTCATATTCGTCGAATCCTCGAAATTCCGGCGGTCTATCAGCCTCAGCGGGAGGCGTCGTGCTGCACGCGTCCGGACAGTATATCGTCCGCTGCCCGGTGCCCGCTGACGACGGCACTTTCGATGGTCGCCGGCAGCCCGGTATCGACCCAGTCGCCAGCCAGGAACAGCCCGGCCACCGCCGTCCGGGTGCCCGGCCGGGCCGGCTGGCCCGGCGCCAGCGAGAACGACGCCTGCGGCTCGCGGACCACGGTCGCCCGGCTCAGCACGGCGCCGCGCGCCTCGGGCACGGCGTCCGTCAGCTCGCGCCAGGCGAGCGCGATCAGCTCGTCGTTCGACTGCCGCAGCACCGCCTCCGCCCCGCTCGACACGAGGGAAAGGTGCCCCGTCCCCCGCAACGACCCCGGAGTCGTTCGGGAGCGGCGAATCTGGGACGTGTCGAACACCCACTGCATCGTGCGGCCGGGCAGGCCGACGAACGCATCGGGCAGCACCTGCCGATCGAGCCAGAGGTTCACGGTCACGATCGGCGACGCCGCCGTGCCCGCCGCGGCGGCGAGCAAAGGCGCCAGCGCACCGTCGGGATCCTGAAGCAGCCCGCCCAGGCCGAACCAAGGCACGGCGGCGATCACCGCTGCCGGCAGCGGCAGCGCCTCACCCCGGACCGAGACGGCCTCGACCCGCCCGCCGCGGACGGCGACCCGCGCCAGCGCGTTGACGCGGACCTCGCCGCCGTGGCGCTCGACGAAGGCGCGCGCCGGCTCGGCGTACATCTCGTCGAGCGGCGTCGCGGTCATGCCGAGCGCGGCGTCCCGCGTCGCCCCCGTGAACATCTGTGCAAGCACGCGTACGAACGGCGCCGCCAGCGCGCCGTCGATGCCTTGATTGAGCGCGGCGACGGCGAGCGGCTCCCACAGCATCTCGATCATCCTCGGCGTCTGGCCGAGGCGGGCGAGCCAGGCGGCGACGGTCTCCGTGGGGCCGGGCGGCGGCGCCCCCGGGCGAAGGGCGGGGCCGAGCTTGGCCAGCGGCAGCCGATCGCGCCAGCCGACGCCGGACCACCGCGCCACGCCCGCGGCCAGGTGCCACGGCGCGGGCAGCGACGGGCAGCGCAGGCGCGAGCGACGTCCGTCGCGATCGATGAAGGCGACGTCCAGTCCGGTCTGCAGCGCGACGCGATCGCGAGCGCCGATGGCATCGAGAAAGCGGAACGTCTCGTGGTAGCAGCCGGCGAGGACGTGCTGCCCGTTGTCGACGCGGTAGCCGGTGTCGCGGTCCTCGAACGCCGTGGCCCGCCCGCCGAGGCGCCCGCGCGCTTCGAGGACCAGCACGCGCCGCCCGGCCGCGGCCAGGCGCACGGCGGCCGAGAGGCCGGCGAAGCCCGCGCCGATGACGATGATGTCGTGGTGCACGCGGGCTTACATGGGACCGCCGAAGCGGCGGCTGACTTCGCGCGAGACCTCGGCGAACGCTTCCTTGATGCGGAAGGTCATGCGCGCCCACACGGCGACCGCGATCCACGCCCGGCGCGGCCGCGAGACCCGCACGGTCTCGCCGAACACGTCGAAGTCACGGCGCTCGATCTCGGCGAGGATCGCCTGGTAGATCCCCGACATGATCTCGGCCGCGGTGAGGCGGCGCGATTCGTCGGGCGGGATGGCGCGGGTGGCGCGGGCGTAATAGTCGCGGGCGCGTGCGCCGTGGGCCCGCAGCAGCGCGCGCACGTTCGGCGAGCCGGTGTCGTGCGCCAGCATGTCCTCGGTGACGCCGAAGCGCGCGAGATCGTCGAGCGGCAGGTAGAGGCGCCCGAGCGCGAGATCCTTCTTCACGTCGCGCAGGATGTTGGTGAGCTGCAGCGCCAGGCCGAGATCCATCGCGTAGTCGCGCGACTGGGCATCCTCGCATCCGAAGATCTGGACGCAGATGATCCCGACCGTCGACGCAACGCGGTAGCAGTACTGATAGAGCTCGGCGAAGGTCTTGAAGCGCCGGTGGCCGATGTCCATGGCCACGCCGTCGACCAGGTCGGCGAACGGGCCGCGCGGCAGGTTGAACTGTGCGATGAACGGCATCAGCGCCCGGCCCTGCGGGGTGCGCGGCGTCGCCGTCGGATCGGTGGCAAAGCACCGCGCGATCTCGGCGCGCCACTCATCGAGCCGCGCGTGGGCGGCGGCGCGATCGGCGTCGGTCTCGACGCGCGCCTCGTCCACGGCGTCGTCGACGGCGCGGCAGAAATCCCACACCGCAACGATCGCCTGCCGGCGGGCCGGGGTCAGGACGAGAAACGAATAGTAGAAATTGGTGTCGCGGGCCATTTTCCTGAGTCGATCGTCAATTCTACCGCCCACGCCAGCGGATGGCGCGCCACAGCAGCGCCGGAAAATCAGCGGCGCCGAGGGTGGGTCGGGAGGTCAGCGGATTGCGAGCCGGATCCGACGCCCGCTGGAGGATCAGCATGCCGCCCAGCCAGGTCAGGCGCAGCTCGAGGCGCAACCGCCCGCCCACCAGATCGGCCACCGGACGGCCCTGATCGAAGAGGATGCGCGTCCGGCGCACCACTTCGTCGAAGGCCTCCTGCCAGCCGTCGGTCCACACGCCGGCGGTGAGATCGCCCTCCTGAGCACGGCGCCGGCCGGAGACGTCGGCCGGGACGTAGAGACGGCCGCGGCGGTAGTCGACGCCGAAGTCCTGCCAGAAGTTGGCGAGTTGCAGCGCGGTGCACACGGCGTCCGACGCCTGTTCGACCTCCTGGCCACGGTAGCCGGCGATGCCCAGGACGAGGCGTCCCACCGGGTTGGCCGATCGACGGCAGTAGTCGAGCACCGCGGACCACTCGGCGTAGCGGCGCGTCTCGACGTCCTGGCGAAAGGCGCTGAGCAGGTCGTCGAACAGCCCGATGGCCAGCTCGCATTGTTGGCGCGTCTGGGCCACCGCCGCAAAAACCCGGTCGGTGGCATCTGCGCTCGTGGCGGCCGGCGCCGCCGCATGGAGGCGGGCCTTCCAGTCGTCCAGCAGCCGGTAGCGCTCGGCCGGTGCCAGCGTGCCTTCGTCGGCGAAGTCGTCGGCCGCGCGCGCGAAGGCGTAGACCGCGGCGACGTGCGGACGCATCGCCGCCGGCAGCAGGCGCGACGCCACCGGGAAGTTCTCGTAGTGGGCGCGCGCCACCGCTTCGCAGTGCGCGTAGGCCGCGGCGTGAGTCGGCGGGATCGCCAGCCGAGCGCGCGTGCCTGGTGCCGCAGTCACGACGCCGGCGCGCTCCGCCGGACCCGCAGCATCTCGTTGCCGCCACGCTGGAACTCGTAGGGCACCCGGACCATCTCGGCCTCGGCACCCGCCGCACGCGCTTCCGCGACGCAGGCGTCGATGAACGGCGAGCGGGAGCCATCCAGCGCGAGCAGCGGGAAGATGCGGACGTCGGCGGCGACGCGGCACAGCTCGCGAAGCGACGCGCGGTGGAACGCCTCGTCGAACTGGGCGCTGTAGAGGAACAGGAGGTGCGAGCAGAGCGCGACGTCGAAGCTGTTGTCCGCGAACGGCAGGGTGGGCAGCCCGGCCTCGACGTAGCGGCCGGCCGCCTTGCCTGCGTCGTAGTCCGCGAGGAAGACGCGCATCGCCCGCATCCGGACCTCGCCCAGCTCGTCGATCGAGGCGATGCCGTGACCCCAGACGAACTGGTCGGCGTGACGGCGGGTCTGCTCCAGGACGGTGTCGCACGTCGCGGCAATCCGCGCCTCTATGTCGGCGCGGCTGAAGGCATAGAGGGGATCGCAGGAGACGACCCGTCCGCCGCGGCGCGTGGCCTCGGCGTTGAAGGCGGCCGGGCCGTCACCGCAGCCGAGGATGCGGCACTCGAGATCGGCGGGCGTCAGCGCGAACAGTTGCTGGTACTCGGCGAACGACCGCCCCCAGGGCACCACCTGATCGAGGGTGAACATGGCGTGCCTCCCCGGCGAGCCTACTCCCGCCGCTCGATGAGATCGGCCATCACCGCCGACGCCGGATCCGCGTCGGCGCGCAGGCCGGTCGTGACCCCTGCCCGATCCGCGTCGCCGCGGTTCTGGCTCACCTTCCACTTGCCGGTCAGGCGCGCGATTGGAATCTCGAACCCGACGATGCCGCGCACGAGCCCGGCGATGTAGTCCTCGGGCGCGTCGCTGACGTGCCAGGGTTGGGGCCGCGCCGCCTCGTGCAGGGCCGTCAGTCGCTCGATGTGGGCCCGCAGCCAGGTCGCGTCCTCGATGAAACGCGGCGTCCCGCAGGCATGGACGACAACATAGTTCCAGGTCGGCGTGACCTTGCCGGTCTCCGGCTTGCTCGGGTACCAGGAGGGCGTGACGTAGCGCTGAGGACCCTGGAACACCACGAGCGCCTCGACCGCGGGATCGGTGTCGCGCCAGACCGCGTTGGCGCGCGACACGTGGCCGCGCAGCGTCCCGAAGGGCCCCGGCTCCGCGTCGAGCTCGAGCGGCAGATGGTTGGCGTTCAGACCGTCGCCGCCGAGCGTGACGAGGGTGGCGAAGGGCTCGTCGCGCATCAGACGGTGCAGCACGTCGATGCGCGACTCCTCGAAGTGTCTGGGGATGTACATGGCTCCTGGCCGGCGCTGCCGGACAGCCCGATGATACTAGCCGCGCAGAAGCGGCGCCTTGGTGTATTCCGACGGGACGGTCGAGATCGGGCCGTCGATCTGCACCTCTGGACGGCGCCTGGCTACGACACGAAGGTAGCCGAAGTAGCGGCCCGCGTCTGCCTCGACCGCCGCGAGCTCGACGGAGTTATCCGGACAGATCACGTGCTGCCAGTCGAGCCACCGCTTCCAGCCGTCGGGCATCGCCTCGGCGCGCTCGACGGTGACGAAGCCCGTCTTCTCCCAGTGCCGGCGCCACCAGGAGGGCGAATGAAGCGCCCAGCAGGAGGGGTCCCACCACGCGGCGAGGTGTTCCGGCACCGCGCCGTCGATCTCCTGGAGCATGCAGGCGCCGGCGAGCGCCAGAGCGCCGTCCGGCCTGGCGAACCGCGCCAGGTAGGCCAGGTAGTGATCGTCGGTCGCGAAGTACGGGAACGAGTCGATGCAGACGATGGCGTCGAAGAAATCGGGCTCGAACGGCAGCGCGCGTGCGTCTGCCTGCACGGCGACGACCCGGTCCTCGAGGCCGGCGTCGCGGATCCGCTGCTGGTTCTCGGTGGCGCTGAACCACAGGTCCGCGGCCCACACCTGCACGCCGAACTCGCGGGCCAGGAAGATCGACTGCGCCGCGCGGCCGCAGCCGAGATCGAGTACACGCATGCCGGGCTTCAGCTCGACGACCTCGCCGAGCCACTCGGCCAGCCACAGCGAGTTGGCGCCGCCGCTGATGCTCGAGATCAGCCAATCGGGGTTGTAGCGCGACGCGCGCGGGAAACGATCCGAGAGGAGACGGGTGTCGGAGGCCACGACCGATGATAGTCCCCGGCGCATGGCCGAAGCGAAGCGTCAGCGGCCCGTCAGGTCCATGAACAACGCATAGAGCACCAGCATTCCGAGCCCGCCAACCGACACACCGACGCGGATGCGGTTGCGCGGATGACTCCACCAGCGCGCCCAGAAACCGTGTTCGGGCGGCGGCGGGCCGAGATGCGAGACTGACGGCAATTCCGCGTCGGAGTTTCGCTGGTTGGCGGGTCGAACGGCGACGGGATCAACGGCCATGACGACATTCCCTCATGTCTGCGGGGTTACCGGCGAGTGAGACGGATCATGAGCGGTGGCTTCTGCCAGCGCTGGTAGGCCCAACGCAGGCCCGCGGCGGTGGCGATCATCCCGATGAGCGCCGTGCCGATCGGGCCGATGAAGGACAACAGCGCGGCGGCGCCCGCTGTCTGCGGTCGAACCGCGTGCCGTATCGGAACGGCCGCGCCATCGGCGAGTTCCTGGGCGGCGCCGACCAGCAGCCAGGAAAACAGCGCAATCCCGACCGTCGAGACAAGCGGAATTCCGATCGCCCGGGCGGCCCCGTATTGCGTTTCGTCGCGGCGCATCCGCCCGGCGAACCGGCGCTCCAGGGACGTCAAGGCGCGGTCACGCGCGGCCCCATCGGCGAAGGTCGCGTACACCGCCTGGGTGGTCTTTCCGTCCCAGTATTTGATGGTGACGTCGTCGCGGTGCTGGTTCGCGTGCACCGAGCTGAGTGCAGCGAACGCGACGTGTTTGGCGCCAGGCACTTCGACGACACCTTCCGCCAACGCCTGCGCGAGCGTCCGCGCCGCCGCCGGCTCGACGTCGGCAACAAGGATCTCGGCGTCGCCAATGGCGATGAGCCCGTCCGAGGCTCCGCCCGCGCCAATGAAGCAGTCCACACCGGTAGCCACACCATGCTATCGGCATCCCTTCGCGGCGAGCGAATTGGCTCGATATTTCGTATGCGGGCGGTCGAGTCCAGGCCGGCGCGCAACTTCCGGAACCCGGCGCTACGTTCGCGGCAGGGGCGGCGGTACGCTTGCCGTGGGCGGCCGAGGCTTGAAGCCGGCGGCAACCACCGCGTCGCCGGCGGCCTGTCTGACGGCATCCTCGGCGCTCCTGCCGGGGCTGCGAACCACCTGCCGGCCGAGGCTGGAGCCGATGGTGTCCAGGAACCTGTGGAAGCGGAAGATCGTCACCAGGGCCGCCATCGCCGCCCAGCAGAGCACGGCGAAGACGAGCGTCCCGAACAAGGGGGTTGGCTCACCGTCTCGGATCGACGAGAACACGACGGACCCGGTGAGCAGCACGGTCCAGATGGTGGCCCACTTGGCCACACCTTTGATGAAGTGCATGCTAGTGTCCTGACACTAGTTCCGCCTGAGGCGAATCATGAGCGGCGGCTTCTGCCAGCGCTGCCAGGTCCAATGCGCGGTGAACCCCGCGACGATCAGCCCGATCAGGCTGGTGCCGACCGGTCCGATGAACCCCAGGATCGAGGCGACGGCAGCGCTGCGGGCACGGCGTGCCTCCATCTCGGCGCCGTTCTGCATCTCGGCCGCCGCACCGGCGAACACCCACGTGAGGAGGAGCACGCCGGCCGTGCAGAGCAGCGGGATGCCGACCGCGCGCACGACTCCGTACTGCACCTCGGAGCGGGTGAACAGTCCCTTGACGCGGCTCTCAATCGCGGCCAGCGCCTGATCGCGGACGTCGCCGTTAGCGAAGGTCGCAACCTCGCTCTCGGTCTTGCGGCCGTCGCCGACTGTGAACGTGATGTCGTCGCGATGCTTGTTGGTGCTCACCGAGGCCAGCGTCCGGAACGGAACCTTCTTGGCACGCGGGATGTCGGTGAGGCCTTCCGCCATCGCCAGAGCGAGCGCCGTCGCGGTGGCGGCATCGACGTTCGCGATCAGCACGTTGTTGTCGGTGATGGCAACCAGGCCGTCCGCCGCGGCGCCGGTGCCGATGAAGGTGTCGGTCATGATTACGGGCTATCGGCACCACCGCCGACGGGGCGCAACGCTCGCGACGCGTTCGCTGCTACGCTTACACGCAATGGCGCGCCGGGTGACTTCCCGACCAGGCTCTCGATCGCAGAAATCGGCCGGGACCGCCTTGGCGGTGGCGCCGCCGGCACCCGCCCGGCGACAGTGGTTCCGGCAGCGCCTGCTCGTCTGGTATCGCAAGAACGGGCGCACCCTGCCGTGGCGCACGACCGACGACCCGTACCACATCCTCGTCTCCGAGGTGATGCTGCAGCAGACGCAGGTCGACCGCGTGCTGCCGAAGTACGAGGAGTGGCTGACGCGCTATCCGTCGCTCGACGCCCTGGCCGGCGCCGACGAGGCCGACGTCGTGCAGACGTGGCGGCCGCTCGGCTACAACATCCGGCCGCGGCGGCTGCAGGCGATCGCGCGCGAGGCGGTCGAGCGCTACGACGGGCGGCTGCCCTCCGACGAGGCGACGCTGCGCAGCTTCAAGGGCATCGGCCCCTACACGGCGGGCGCGATCATGAGCTTCGCCTTCCGGCAGCGCGCCGCCATCGTCGACACCAACGTGGCGCGGGTGCTGTTCCGCATCTTCGTCGGCGCCGGCGAGCCCAAGGCGCACGCGATGAAGGCGCACCTGTGGGACGTGTCGCGTGCCGTGCTTCCCCACCGCCACGTCTTCGACTTCAACCAGGCGCTGATGGATTTCGGCGCGACGGTGTGCGCGGCGCGCAAGCCGCTGTGCGACGCCTGCCCGATGTCGCGCGGCTGCGTCACCTACGCGTCAGCAACGCCACCAGCGCAGCGTCGGCTTCCGGGAGTGGCAGGCTCGCGAGCTCGGACGCGCTGACCCAACGCAGCTCCTGCCCGAGCAGCGGCAGCGGCTCGCCGGCAATCGTGCAGTCGTAAAAGTGCAGCTCGACGCGCTTGCTCGGATAGTCGTGGGTCGTCGACCAGCGCAGGCCGGCGACGCGGCTCTCGACGCCCAGCTCCTCGGCCAGCTCGCGCACCAGGCAGGCCTCGAGCGTCTCGCCGGAATCGACCTTGCCGCCAGGGAACTCCCACAGCCCCTCGAGGTGCGTGCCCTTCAGCCGGCGGGCCATCAACCAACGTCCGTCGCGCTCGATGATCGCCGCGGCGACGACGATCGTGGACGCGGCGGACGTCACGCGCCGCCCGCGGAGGCGGCGGCCGGCATCGCCACCAGCGGCAGCGCAGCGATGGTCGCAGCGACAGGTGGATCGAGGCTGAGCGTCAGCGCCGTGCCCACCTCGGTGTGATCGCGGTGCGCGTAGCCGAGCCCGACCAGGCGCCGTAGGGTCGGCGACCACGCGGCGCTGGTGACGCGACCGATGTCCTTGCCGTCGACCGACACCGGCGTGCCGGCGCCTGGCACCGGCGCGTCCTCACCCGACTCCGCATCGGCCGTCCACGCCACCAGCCGGCGCACGACGCGGCCGCCGCCGCGGTGCAGGATGCGGATCACCACTTCCTGACCGACGTAGCAACCCTTGGTCTGGCTGATCGCGCTGGCCTCGAGCCCGGCCTCGAGCGGGATCGTGTCGGAGTCCATGTCGACGCCGAAGAGCGGCAGGCCGGCCTCGATCCGCAGCGTGTCCCAGGCGTCGGCGGTGATGTCGTGCGCGCCCGAGGCGAAAAGCCGCGCCGCGACATCGGTGACGCGCTCGGCCGCGCAATAGACGTCGAAACCTGGGCCGCCCAGAGCCTGGCAGCCGGCGACGAACACCGGCGCGTCCTGGAACTCGACGTCGACGTGGGCATGCTCGGTCAGGAACGCCAGCGTCGCCACCGGCACGTCGAGCGCCCTGGCCACGACAGCGGCCGCCGTGGGACCGTGCACGGCGAGGCGCGCGACGCGGGCCGTGACGTCCTCGACCACGACGTCCTCGGTGATGATGAACTGCTCGAAGCGGGCGGCGACGGTGGCCCGGGCCACCGTCGGCACGTCGAGCAGCAGCGCTTCGCGTGTCGCGAGGATGCGCAGATCGCTGATCATGCGGCCCTGGGGCGTGAGATAGGCGGCGTAGCAGCCTTCCCCGGGCTGCAGCGCGGCGACGTCGTTGGTCACCAGGCCCTGCAGCCAGGCCACGCGATCCACGCCCGTCAGGCGCAGCCGGCCTTCCCCCGAACGGTCGACGACGACCGCGCTGGAACGCGCGGCGTCATACCCAGGCATGGTGCTCATCGTATGCTGACGGACATGATACGAGGGCTGACGGGCGAACGCGGCGCGTGGCGCCTGCTGAGCGCAGCGGCGCTGCTGACGTCTGCCCTTGCGGCGGCCGTCCCGGCCGTTGCCGGTCAAGCGGTCCAGCCGAAGTCCGGCGGCAAGCCGGCCCAGGCGCCGGTGGCTCCGGCCGCGCCAGCCGCGGTCACCTTCCTGATCTTCGCCCAGGGACAGCCGATCGGCACCGAGACGGTGACCGTGCTCGTCAGCGACGACGGCTGGAAGGTCATGTCGACCGGCCAGATCGCCGCGCCGGTGTCGCTCACCACCCGGCTCGCCGAGGTCGTCTACGACCGCGCCTGGCATCCACGGTCGCTGGTCGTCGACGGCGTGGTCAAGGGCAAGGTGACGACAGTCAAGACCACGTTCACCGGCACCTCCGCGGCATCGGACATCGTCCAGGACGACCGCAATTTCCAGAAGACCGACACCGTCGACGCGCAGACCATCGTGATGCCGAACCTGATCTTCGGCACCTACGAGGCGCTGGCGGCGCGGCTGCAAGGGGCGACGGCGGGCGCGACCTTCCGCGTGTACGTCGCGCCGCAGGCCGAGATCACCGTGCGGGTCGGGAGCGTGTCGACCGAGCGCGTCTCGGCGCCGGGGCGGTCGTTCGAAGCGTACCGCTACGCGCTGACCTTCGACAACCCGGGCACGCCGCTGGCCGCGGACCTGTGGACCGACGGCCCGCGGCTGATGCGGCTCTCGATCGTGTCCGCCGGCCTCGACGTGATCCGCGACGACGTGGCGACGGTGGCGGCGCGGACGTCGAGCCACTATCGCGCCAACGACGCCGACGTATCGATCCCCACGCCGACGGCGTTCTACCTCAAGGGCACGTTATCGAAGCCGGCCAACGCGGCACCGGCGGCGGCGCTGCCGGCGATCGTCCTGATCGCCGGATCGGGGCCGCTCGATCGCGACGAGAACGTCGCCGGGATCCCGATCTTCGCGCAGCTCGCGCACGCCTTCGCCGAGGCTGGCTTCGCCGTGGTCCGCTACGACAAGCGCGGCGTCGGCCAGAGCGGCGGGCGCAGCGAATCCGCGACGCTCGGCGACTACGCCGAGGACGCCGGAGCGGTCGTCAAATTCCTCGAGAAGCGCAAGGACATCGACAAGACGCGCATCGCGCTCGTCGGACACAGCGAAGGCGCCGCGGTGGCGCTGCTCGCGGCGCGCCGGGTCGGGCGGGTCGGGGCGGCGGCGCTCATCGCCGGCCCGGGCACGACCGGCGCCGACCTGAACCTCGAGCAGCAGCAGCGGGCGTTCGTCGCGGCAAAGATTCCGGAAGCGGAGCGAGCCGCCAAGGTCGAACTGCAGAAGAAGGTGCATGCCGCGGTCCTGAGCGGCAAGGGCTGGGACGGCGTCCCCGACAACGTCCGGCGGCAGGCCGACTCGCCGTGGTTCGCCAGCCTCCTGGCGTTCGATCCGGCGGCGGCCATCGCCAAGGTCGATCGGCCGCTGTTCGTGATCCAGGGGGCGCTCGACACCCAGGTGCCGCCGCACCATGCCGAGAAGCTCGGCGTGCTGGCCAACGCGCGCAAGAAGGCGCCGAAGACCGAGGTCGTCGTTCTGCCCGGGATCAACCACCTGCTGGTGCCGGCCAAGACCGGCGACGTCTCGGAATACGGCTCGCTGCCGGACCGCACGGTCTCGCCCGAAGTAGCCGCGAAGATCGCCGCCTGGCTCAAGGCCCTGCCCGTGAAGTAACGGCTTCGCGCAATCGCGCGTTCGGGGCTCGATTCGGCAACGGTTCCGTTAGAATGCTGGACTTACTATGTCAGGCGTCCACTCCTTCTGCCGTTCTTCTTATCTGGTGCTCGTGTCGCTGTCCCTGTGCCTCGTCGCTGCGGCCTGCGGCTCGGACACTCCCCCGCCGCCGACCACGCCGACACCGACGCCGACGACAAGCGCCGTCCAGGTGCGGGCGAGTGGAGATGCGTCGGGCCCGCTCGACGCCGGACAGACGCGCCAGCTCGCCGCGACGGCGACGCAGAGCACGGGCTCGACGTCCGACGTGACGCAGCAGGCGACGTGGCTGTCATCGGCGCCCGGCATCGCCACCGTCTCGGCAACTGGTCTCGTGACCGCGGTGGCCGAAGGCGACGTGGAAGTCAGCGCGACGTTTCAGAGTGTGAGAGGCACGATCGGCGTCGGCGTGCGGCCGGTGCGTTGCGCCTTGTCGATCTCCCCCGGCGCGGCCACCTTCGGCCCGTTCGGCGGCACGAACAGCGTCCAGGTTCTGGTGAGCGCGGCGTCGTGCCGGTGGAGCGCGCGCAGCGACGCGCCCTGGCTGCCGCTCGTTTTCGAACCCTCGGCCGCGGGCAGTGGAAATTTCGGCTACACCGCGCCCGCCAACAGCACGACCGATCCTCGCACCGCCAACATCGTCGTCACGACCTCCACCGGTGAGAGCACCGTGCACGCGATCACGGTCAATCGCACCACGGGGTGCAGCTACGTGACGGACCCGGAAGAGGCCGTGTTCCCGGCCTCCGGCGGCACGGGTCAGTTCCGTGTCATCACGACACCCAACAACTGCCGGTGGAACCTCGTCAACGGCTTGGCGGCGCTCGGCGTCCAGATCACGTCGGGCTTCAGCGGAACCGGCGGCGGGCAGGTTCGCTACAGCGTGCAGGCGCATACCCGCGACGTCGATGCCGACGGCTATCTCGAGATCGCCGGCCTGTCAGGCGACAATCCCAACGGCCGCCACCACATCATCCTGCGCACGCGCTATTAAGCTGGCTCGGAGCGTGCTGGGAGCATGCTCCCCGCAACTTGCAGATTATTCGTACCTCAGCGACTCGATCGGATCGACCCGCGAAGCGCGCCAGGCGGGGATGAAGCCGCTGATCAGGCCGACCGTCATCAGGATGCCGGCGCAGATGCCGAGCACACGCAGCGACAGCACCAGGTGGATGTCGGTGACGCCAGTGACGTCGTCGAGCAGCTCGGCGAGGAAGGGGCGCGGGCTGAAGATCGCGATCAGCAGGCCGGAGAGCAGCACCCCGGCGATGCCGCCCAGCGTCGTGATCGCCATCCCCTCGAGCAGGAACTGCCAGAGGATCTCGCGACGCTTCGCACCGAGCGCCTTGCGGATGCCGATCTCGCGCGTTCGCTCCTTCACCGAGACGAACATGATGTTCATGATGCCGACGCCGCCGATGGCCAGCGTCAGCACGCCGATGAACGACAGCACCACCTTGAGCCCGGTGGTGATGCCACCGATCTCCTTCATGTTCTCGACCGAGTCGTTGATGTTGAGCGCGCGCTCGTCGGCCGGGTTGAAGCGCAGCCGCTTGCCCAGTTCGGCCCGCACCTGGCGGATCGCCTCCGGTTGCCGCATCGGGTCGACGCTCTGGAACACCACCGTGTCGACGTACTGCGTGTCGGCGAGCTGCGCCATCGTGGTGTAGGGGATGAAGACGCAGAAGGCGTCGGGCGAGAAGTACGAGGACATCTGCACCTTGTCCTCCATCAGCCCGACTACTTCGAACGGACGCCCCGCGATGCGGATCGTCTCGCCGACGGCCGGCCGGCCGCCAAACAGCTTGCGATAGACCTCGCGCCCGACGAACGCGACGCGGCGGCGCTCCTCGATGTCCTGATCGTTCAGGAACCGGCCCTGTCCAGGGGCGGCGTTCTCGGCCCGCATCTCGCCGTAGATCGGGTTGACGCCGCGGACGCCGTGCACCGCCTGGCGGTCGCCGTAGGCGATCGGCAAGCGCTCGAAGAACTCCGGGCTCGCCGACCGGACCAGCGGCAGCGCCTCGAGGGCATCGACGTCGGCCACCTGCAGCCGGACGCGTCGCCCGGCGCGCTCGCCGCCGGCCTGCATGCTGGTCTGGCCCGGCCAGATCACCGCGACGCCGCTGCCGAAGGCGCCGCGGAACCCCGCCTCGATGGCACCGTGGAAGCCGTTGCCGTAGGCCAGCAGCATCACCACCGACACGATGCCCCACGAGATCCCGAGCATCGACAGCACGGCGCGGAAGGCGTTGCGGGTCAGGCCGTGCCAGGCCTCGCGCCCGACTTCACGATAGACCGCCAGCCTCAGGGGAATCACATCACGCCTCGTAGCGCAGCGCCTCGGTGGGCGGCAGCTGCGCGGCGCGCCGCGCCGGCAACGTAGCCGTGGCGACGCCGACCGCGACCAGCGCGCCGAGCGCGAGCACGCCGGTTTGCCAGGTCACGATCATCCCGGAGAAGCGGATCGGCAGCGGCGCCAGCGTGTTCACCGCGAGGCACAACGCCCCTGCCACGATCAGGCCGGCGAGGCCGCTCGTCATGGTCAGCACGAAGCCTTCGAGGAAGAACTGCCGCTCGATCGCGCGCGTGGTCGCTCCGAGAGCCTTGCGGACGCCGATCTCGCGCGTCCGATCCTTGACCGCGATCAGCATGATGTTCATCACGCCCATGCCGCCGAGGGCCAGCGTGACCACGCCGACCAGCGTGAAGAACTGGCGCATGTAGTAGACGATGCGCTCGAAGAACAGCGACTGCATCGCGGTGTTCCACATCGAAATCGCTTCCTGATCGTCAGGATTGAACCCCTTGCGGCGGGCGATGATGCCGCGCACCTCGCGCTCGATCGGCCAGTCGACGTCGGCGACGCGCCCGCTGCGCCGGGCCAGGATGCCCGGCATCTCGGCGACCGCCTCCGCCGTCGGCGCGACGATCAGCTGCGACAGTGTCCCCGGATCGGCGTTGGCGATCGGGAGGATCTGCGACATCACCGAGAACGGGATGAAGATCTTGTTGTTGTCCGGGCCGCTGTAGCTGCTGTCCTGATCCTTGCGGCGGAGCCGGCCGACGATGGTGAAGCGGACACCAGCGATCGAAATCGTCTCGCCGATCGGATGCCGCGCACCGAACAGCTGCTGGCTCATCTCCCAGCCGATCAGCGCGACGCGCCTCGCCTGACGCTCGTCCTCCCAGTTCAGGTGACGGCCGTACTGCAGCTCGATCGTCCTGATGTCCTGATACGGCGGCTCGATGCCGTGCACGCCGACCGCGGCCGCGTTGTAGCGGCTCTTGACCTGGACACCGCCGCGGTTGATCTCGGGGCTGAGCGTGGCGACCAGGCGGGCCTGGCGCTGGACCGCCCGGGCATCCTCGATGGTGAGGCGGATGACGCGGCCGGCGCGCTCGCCGCCGACCTGCATGCTGGTGCGGCCGCCCCACACGATGCCGATGTTGCGGCCGAACTCGCGCAGCACGGCGTCGTTGCCGCGGCGGAAGCCCTCACCCATCGCCGACAGCACGACGATCGACACGATGCCCCACAGGATGCCGAACATCGTGAGCACGCTGCGCAGGGTATTGGCGCGCAGGTTCTCGAGCGACTGGCGGATGGCTTCGCGCATCGGCGACTGTCCGAGGGAATCCGTCGCCGCCTATCGCGGCAGCAGGACGCGATCGCCGGCCTGCACGCCCGACACCACCTCGGTGCGGGTGCCGCTGCCGACTCCCAGGCGTACGGCGACTCGGCGGCGGCCGCCGGCGGCGTTCGGATCCGGCACCTCGACGAACGGGTTCTTGCCGGCGTCGTAGACGATCGCCGCCTCCGGCACGATGAGCACGTTGGGGTGCTCCTCGAGCACGATCTCGGCGTTGGCCGTCATGTTGGCCTTGAGCGCACTGCCCGGGTTGTCGATCGACACCTGGACCGCGAAGGTCGTCACGTTGTCGCGCTCGACGCCGATCGGCGAGATCTGCGTGACCTTGCCCTCGAAGCTGCGATCCTTGAAGGTCTCGACGCTGATGCGTGCCGGCTGTCCCAGCTTGACGCGTCCGACGTCCGCCTCGTCGACCTTGCCGCGCACGAACACGCGCTCGATGTCCCCGACCGTCATGACCAGCGTCGCCGCCGAGCCCATGTTGAGGATCGAGGAGACCGGGCTGCCGACCTCGACGTCGCGCGTCAGCACCATGCCGCGCAGCGGCGAGCGGATGGTGGCGTTGCGCAGCTCCTCCTCGGCCCGCTCCACGGCGGCGCGCGACTGCGCCACGTTGGCCGCGGCCTCCGCCACCTTGGCGTGCGCCACGACGAGCTGTCCCTTGGCGCTGCGCTGCCGGTTCTCGGCGACCACGAGGGCGCCCTGCGCGTCGTCCAAGCCCGACTGGGCCAGCAGCCGATCGGAGTGCAGCGCCTTGGCACGCTCGAAGGCACGCCGCGTGAACTGGACGTCCGGCCCTTCGGCCTCGACGATGTTCTTCTCGAGAGCGGCCTCGGCGCCGCGCAGGCCGGCGGTCGCGGCCTGGAAGTTGGCCCGCGCTTCACGCAGGCGGGCGGCCAGGGTCTCCTTGTCCAGCTCGACAAGGACCTGGCCGGGGGCGATGACGTCGCCGACGTCGACCCGCAGGGCCTCGATGATCCCGTTGGCCTTCGACTTCACTTCGACCTTGGTGATGGGCTCGATCCGCCCGGTGGCGACCACCGATCGGGTCATGGTGCCTCGTTCCACCGTGGCGATCGAGGTCGGGTCGAAGTCGGTGCCGGCCCGGGCGGACTGGCCCAGGAAGTACACGGCGGCGACCACGATCGCAGCCGTGATCGAGCCCCCGTAGAAAAGGCGCTTCGTCCTTCTGGCCATTGAAAAGTTCTCCTGTCGGGAGTTGGACGGCGCCGGACGCGCAAGGGTTCGCCCGACTGCTACAATGCCGGCGAAATGACAGTCGGCATCCTCAAGGAAACCTTCCCGGGAGAACGGCGCGTCGCCGTCATTCCGGCGGGCGTCGCCACGCTCAAGAAGGCCGGTATCGCGGTGGTCATCGAGCCCGGCGCGGGCACGTCCGCCGGCTTCCCCGATGATCAATACGTTGCGCAAGGGGCCGCGGTGGGCACCTCGCGGGCGGACGTCATCGCCCAGGCCGATTGCCTGCTGCAGGTCCGGACACCGGGTGCCAACCCGGTCTCCGGCCGCGAGGACGCCGAAGCCCTCCGCCCCGGCCAGGTCATCGTCGGCATGGCCGACCCGCTCGGCACACCAGAAGCAGCCGACTACCTGGCCACCAAGGGCGTCACCAGCTTCGCCCTCGAGCTGATTCCCCGCATCACCCGCGCCCAGAGCATGGACGTGCTGTCGTCGATGGCCACGGTGGCCGGCTACAAGGCCGTGCTGCTCGCCGCCGACACCATGCCGCGCATGTGCCCGATGATGATGACCGCCGCCGGCACGATCCAGGCGGCCCACGCGTTCGTGATCGGCGCCGGCGTCGCCGGCCTGCAGGCGATCGCCTCGGCCCGCCGCCTCGGCGCCAAGGTCGAGGCCTACGATGTCCGCCCCGCCGTGAAGGAACAGATCCAGAGCCTCGGCGCCAGGTTCGTCGAGCTGCCGCTCGAATCGGCCGGGGCCGAGGACAAGGGCGGCTACGCCAAGGCCCAGGACGAGGCGTTCTACCGCAAGCAGCGCGAGCTGATGGCGAAGTCGGTCGCCGCGGCCGACATGGTGATCACGACGGCGGCGATCCCGGGCAAGAAGTCACCCGTCCTGATCACCGCCGACGCCGTGAAGGGCATGAAGCCCGGCTCGGTGATCGTCGATCTCGCCGCCGAGCGCGGCGGCAACTGCGAGCTCACCAAGGCCGACGAGCGGGTCGTCGCCTACGGCGTGACCATCCTCGGCCCGACCAACCTCGCCGCCGAAGTCCCGTACCACGCCAGCCAGATGTACTCGAAGAACATCCTGACCTTCTTCACCTCGCTCCTGAAGGACGGCAAGGTCACCATCAACCTCGACGACGAAGTCTGCCGGGACACGCTGGTCACGCGCGACGGGCAGGTCGTCAACGAACGGATCAAAGCGCTCGTCGCGCCCGCCCAGGTGAACTAGTGTCCATGTGGATTCTGACGACGGATGACGGCGTGGTGGATCCACCGGTGGTCATCCGCCTCACCACCAGTGCCGAACGCACGCTCGGCCGCGCGACCCGCTCCGATTTCATCCTCGACGCCCCGCTGGTCTCGCGCGTGCACTGCCGGCTGCTGGCCGACGCCCGCGGCGATCTCACGGTCGAGGATCTGGACAGCACCAACGGCACGTTCGTGAACGACCAGCGCGTCAGCGGCCGGGCGGCGCTGTCCCCGGGGGATCGCCTCCGCGTCGGCCGCGTCGAACTGTCGGTGCGCAAGGCCGAGTCGTAGATTGTTTTTTGGCGGCGGGTCCCCTCAGGACCCGCCGCGGGCCGCCTTTGAGCGTGCGGCCTGCTATTCGCGGCGCTGGGCGCGCCGCGGCGTCCGCAGGCGGCGGCGAGTGAGGATTCTATGGATCCACGTCACAACCGGATCGACTACGTCGAGATCGGCGCGAAGAACGCCGGCGACTACGCCAGGACGAAGACGTTCTTCGAGACCGCCTTCGGCTGGACCTACCAGGACTACGGGCCCGACTACTGCGACACCAAGAGCAGCGGCGTCGGCAGCGGCATCAGCGGCGATGCCGAGCACCGGACGCTGCAGCCGCTTCCGGTGATCTACGTCGAGGACCTCGAAGCGGCGCAGGCCAAGGTGGTCGATGCCGGCGGGATCGTGACCCGCGCGATCTTCAGCTTCCCCGGTGGACGGCGCTTCCAATTCGCCGACCCGTCCGGCAACGAGATCGGCGTCTGGTCCGACCGTTGATTGTTGGCGGCGGTTCCCCTCAGGAACCGCCGCGGGCCGCCCTTCGAGCGTGCGTCCAGCTATTCGCGGCGCTGGGCGCGCCGCGGCGTCCGCACGCGGGCGGCACTACTGGGCCGGCATCTTCAGGTACTGATCGAACCACTTCACCGTTTCGGCGAAGTAGTTCGGCCATCCCGGCCTGGGCTGCGCGAAGCCGAAGTCCGGAGCGTGCTTCCCGCCGGACAGCGTGATCAGCTTCGTCGTCACGCCGGCGGCGCGCAGTGCCGCCTCGTAGCCGACCGACTGCGAGTACGGCACCAGGTCGTCGGCATCCCCGTGCAGCAGCAGCGTCGGCGGCGTCTTCGCCGAGACGTGCGTCTGCGGTGACGCCTGGGCGTAGAGCGCTTTCGACGTCGGCACGTTGTCGCCGTACGGCACTTCGAGGAACGAGACGACCAGCGCGAGGCCGGCCGGCACCGCGGTCATCTTGGGCAGGTCGACCAGCGGCGCGCGCAGCACCACTGTCTGCAGCGTCGCCGGCTCGCGGTTGACCGGATCGCGATCGGCGGGATCGCCGGCCGCGCCAAGCGTCGAGACGAGGCCGAGGAGGTGTCCGCCGGACGATCCGCCAAGGCCGCCGAGACGGTTCGGATCGATCCTGTACACCTTGGCATGGTGCCGGATGAAGCGCACCGCGCGCTGCACGTCCTCGAGCGCGGCGGGATAGTGGAAGCGCGGCGCGGCGCGATGGTTGACGGCGAAGACGGTGTAACCGGCCGCGACCAGGGCCGGGCCCCACAGCGGGATCTGGCTCTGCTTGAGTGGCGTCGCGTCGTACGTCGGCGGCGCCTGCCAGCCGCTGCCGGCGACGAAGACGATGCCGTAGCCGTTCGACTTCACCGGCCGGTGCACGTCCATCAGCAGCGCGAAGCCGGAGTACATGCCGTAGATCACGTTGCGCTCGACCTGCAGCGGCGTGATCGAGACGGGTGGCGCGGCTTGTGGGGCGGCGGCTGGAGCGGCCGCGGCCGGCCCGGCGACGAAGCCGAGCGCGATCAGGGTGATGGCGGCAATCGGCGTGACGCGGGCTGACATGTGGACAGCATTATCACCATTCGATTGGACGGCCGTCGCGGAAGAATCCGCCGGTCGGCCCGTCGTCGGGCAACTGCGCCCCGAGCATCCGCGTCAGCCCGTTCAGCCCCAGCGGTGCGGCTCATGCTGACGACGCGTCTCTCAAAACCGGAGGAGCCAGCTCGATTTGACGAACACCTGGCGTCCGGTCGACCGCAGGGCGCCGTCCGGCGTGAGTTCGCGGCGCGTCGGATCGAGGCGCTGGCTGTCGTAGCCGTCCGTATACCCGATGTAGAGGGCGGTGCCCGGCTGTGCGAGCCACGTCAGGAGGATGTCGGCGCCCAGGTGGCGGCCCCGCTCGAGCCCGACGACGGCCGCGTTCGGGTCGAGCGAGTTGTAGTCGAGGATCGCGCGCAGTGACCAGGCGCGCGTGAACTGGTAGTTGGCGCGCGAGCGGAACAGCACGTTGTCGAAGATGCGGGCGCCGGCCGCCGGCGTCCCGGCCCTGCCATCGAGCCGGCTCCATAGCAGCGTCTCGTCGATCGACAGGCGCGACACCGGCTTGAACGTCACCTCGACCTCCCAGTCCCGGTAGCTACCGAGGAACGGCGCCAGCCCCTCGGCCGGGGAGTAGTTGGGCCGCGTGCCCGCCGACACCGTGGTGTCGACGCTCAGCCACCGCAGCGTCTCCCACTCGAACTCGACCAGGTCCTCACGCTGGTCGAAGCGGAGTCCGGCGATCGTCTCGGAGATCAGCGAATGCCGGTAGAAGGCCTCGACGCGGCGCTTGAACTCGAACTGCACCGGGAAGCGGACCATCGAGTCCTGCAATGCCCCGGCGTAGTTCCAGGTGCCCTGGACGAAGGAATTCGGGCCCCAGTTCTGGAGCGGCCCCTTCTTCGGATACCAGCGGTAGGTCATGAAGCTGTAGACCTCGTGCATGTCGGTACGCGGGACGAAGCCGAGAGGCGCGCGAAACCCTGGCGAGAAACCGAGGTAGGACAGGTTGTAGTTGAAGGCGCGGCCACTGCGATTCAACTCGACGGAGCTGGCGGCGCCGTCGACCGTCGTCCCGTCGGCATCGGTATCGCGGCTGGCGGCGGCCTGGCCATTGATGTACCAGTTCGTGTCGAGCCGAAGGTGCGTCGACACCGACCCGACCCGGTTGCTCGAGGCACCGAAGTCGCGCGAGGTGTAGAAGAAGCCGAGGTTCGACTGGTTCGCGAAGTCACGGCGGGCTGTGCCCACCACGGCGACGGCACGGTCCCCGGCGCCGGCGCTCGCCGGGTCGGCCGTCCGGCCGGGCGCGCGGTCGTCCATGATCAGCGCGCCGGTCGCCCACCTCCCGAATTTGCCGGTCATCCGCGCCCCGAACTGCGGATCGCTCAGGCGCCGTGAGAAGAACAGCGTGATCGGCGAGGCGAAGAAGTCGGCGTTCTCGAGGAAGAAGGGGCGCTTCTCGGGGAAGAACACCTCGAAGCGCTGGTTGACCGTCACTTGCGGCTCGTCCGATTCGACCTGGCTGAAGTCCGGATTGATGGTGAAATCGAGGGTCACGGCGTCGCGTGGCACGAGCTTCACGTCGAGCCCGGCCCGG
>JANOIR010000629.1:0-5164 GCA_031407765.1 Vicinamibacteraceae bacterium | reverse complement strand
GGCGGCACCCAGTACTGCGTGCAAGCGCATTATCTCGAGGGTGGGGTGCCGCTCGTCGGCGTGATCTTCCAGCCCGAAGTCCACCTTCCGCTAGACGGGCGTTCCGGCGCCATCGGCCGACTGGTCTGGGCGATCCGAGGCGCCGGCGCGTTCGTGCAGCGTTCGACCTATCGCCGTCGGTCGTTCACGCTAGGTAGGTCGCGGGCGATTGCGGTCCGGCCGCGCCGGCCGCCCCGCGCGCTTACCGCCTGCGTGTCGATCGGCGTGAAGATGACGCCGGATGAACGAGGTCGCGCCATACGGCTGCTCAGCGATCCGATTGTTGGGGCGACCGCAGGTACCGGCAGCGCCGGCGGCAACATATTGATGGCCGTCTTCGGCGGGCTGGATCTGTACGTGAACTTTGGCGCTGGCAATGAACTGGACGTCGCCCCGGGGCAGGTCATCGCCCAAGAAGCGGGCCTAGCGGTCCGCACGGTGGGGCGGTGTCCGCCGGTCTGGGATCGATGGAAGCAGCCCGTGGTGGTGGCGCCGAGCGCCGCGCTGGCGGACCGCGTGCTGCGCATCGGCGGGCTGTGATCGCGCCGGCAATCCCCTTCGTGACCATGAACGTGCGAGAGGTCGCCGGGTCCGACGACCTCTCGCATTGCCGCGGGTTCCCCTGTTCGACTATTGGCAGGACCCCAAACCGGCACCGAACAGAATCAGCGCCGGCGCGACCACCTTCGGCACTTCGAGCGGGCGGTTCAGCAGGCACAGGCGCACGCGATTCGGGATGATCACCTGCACCGTCTGCACGGCGCTGGTGTTCGTCCCGTCGCCGACAGTGGTCCCCAGGGTGTACGAGCTGCGACGCCAGTCGACGAGCAGCGGACGCGCGACCGTCAGCCGACCGGTCGCGTCGAACTGGAACACCTGGTTCGGGTTGCCGCTGGTGATTGCCCAGGGGCCGAACGTGGTGAAGCCTGGCTGGTTCGTATCGTCCGGATCCGTCGCGAGCACCCTGGCCACACGATTGTTCGATCCCCCGTCGATGCGGTACGCCTGTCCGGCGGTGATCACGGGCGAGTTGTCGTTCAGGTTGGTGACGGCGATCGCCACCTTCTCCGCGGCGCTGCGCCGGAAGCCGTCGAAGACCGAGACGGCGACCGTATAGCTCGCGGCGGCCTCGAAGTCGAGCGTTGCACCCGCCGCAAGGCTGATCGTGCCCGTGCTCGCATCGATCACGAACGTGCCGCTCGGATCCGTGAGCTGCCATTGCGAGAACGTCGTCTCCGGGTCGGCATCGGTCGCCAGCACCGTGCCGATCGTCGAACCTGCTGCGACGTTCTCGCTCACGCTGAACGACTGCCCTGGCGTCACCACGGCGAGCTCATTCTCGACGTAGCGGACCAGCCACTGCAAAGCCGGGCGCTCGGCGCCGTTCGGGTACATCAGCCAGGCGCCCTGATTCGTGCGCCAGTGGGCGCCGCGCACGTAGCCCCACATGGTCACGCCGCTGACGTGTTCGCTCTCCCAGAACACCGGAAAGAGCGCCTGGTAGCGCGCCAGCTGCGCCGCATCGTCCGGCAGGCCCCAAGTCTGGTCGATGCCATCGATGTCGAACTCGGTGACGTAGATGGGCAGCCCGGCGGCCGCCAGGCGCGCCAGGTTCGCGGTGTGCGTCGCGGCGGAGCCAGAAAGGTTGTTGTAGTTGAACTCGAAGGCGTGGCCCTGGATGCCGACGAGATCGATGAGCTGCCGTGCCTTGAGCAGTTCGATGATCTCGAGATATCGCGTGGTCGCGTTCCCGTCGTTGGTGATGCTGAAGTCGTTCAGCATCAGCTGGGCGTTGGGAAAGTACTCCCGGGCCAGCTCGAACGCGCGGATGATCCAGTCCCAGCCGGTGCCGTAGCGGCCGGTGTCACCACCAAGCGCTTCGATGTAGTTGCCGTTGGTGGGGCCGCGCGGCGGATCGTGAAGGGGCTCGTTCACGACCTCGATTTGCTCGAGATCCGGGAACTCGCGGGCGATCGCAGCCAGCCAGATGCGAATGGCTTCTTCCTGCTTCGCCACCGGCAGGTTCTCGATCCAGCCTGGCTGCTGATTGCCCCAGAACAGCACGTGCCACTTGAAGACGTGTCCGTTGGCCCGCGCGTGATCGTACGCCTGTCGTGCCTGACCAAAGTTGAACACGGGGGTCGGCAACACCGGATATCCCTGGTCTGCGGGGCCGAACGGAGACTGCGGCTGCGCCGTGCCCCACTTGCCGCCGTTTTCCGGCGTGACCTGGTTCCAGTACGCCCCGAAGTTCAGCGAGGCATTGCCGGGGCTGTGCGCACTGCCGAGGAACTTCGACTCGCCGGTGGCCAGCGGCGGACCGGAGCGGGTGAATGCGGGCGGATCCGGAGGAGCGGCCGGCGGACAGTTGATGGAGGGTGCACGTCCCGCATCTAGATCGCCGACGGTATAGCACGAGCCGACCGGGCCGAAGGCGAACTTGTCGAACAGGAGCCCGTCTTCGCGTGATCCCCAGGCGAAGGTCTGTGTCAGCGCATCGGCCGGAACGACCCAGGCGCTGGGGCCGGTGCCGCCGCCGGCTCCGGGCAGCGACGTCAGGCGCACCCACTTCCAGACGTTCTGGCCCGCCGTACCCCCGGTGGGCACGCCAGCGCCCGAGGCGGTCGCGCCACCGACGCTCGTGTTGTACGGTGCAGACCAGCTCGTCGTGGTATTGAAGCCATTGCTCAGATAGAAGCTGTCGTCGTTGCCGCCGACGGGCCCGACGAGAATCCGTACGTACAAGGCGTAGCCGCCCGCGGCCGGAAACGTGACCGCGTAGGTCGCGGTACGCGGCGGCGTCGGATTCACGGCTGAGTTCTCGGTGGTGGTGATGTAAGTGACGCCACCGGCATCCGTCGCGATCGCGAGGCTGGCGCCCAGCGTCATGTGCTCGGCCTCGACGGTCACGGGAATTTGGGCGAACGTCGCGTCTGGGACACACGCGAGCAGACCTGCGCCCAGGAGTGCGTGCTTGATCCTCATGCTCAACTCCCTGAGGGTTTCGAGACTGGTTTGGTTGTGAGCAGTAATCTAGCCCAGGATTGGGCGCGGTGGAAACAAAATAACAGCCTCGTCGGTGACACTGTGCGGCACGCTCTGGTCGGCTCAATCGCCAGCCTGCGGCGCGCCGGACCGGCCGCTGCGAAGAGCCCCACTGGTCACCGACACGTTCGCAGGCGATTGGCTACCGATCGGGCGCCTTGGTACTGACACGCCCACTTGCTGGCCACCTAGTCTCGAGCGGCGGCCGGCCATAGCGCAGAGTCACCTTGTGAACCTGGCCGTCGTCGACGAGCGGAATGGCTGTCTGCTCGACTGCCGTGCCGTCGAGCGTGGCGAGCGGCGTGCCTCCCAATCTCCGGTCCGACGTATCGACGCTGATCTGATACGTGCTGCGGCCGAATCGCCAGTCGATGCGGAAGTGTGACCACGCGGCAGGCACGGATGGGGTGATGGAGAACGAGGCGCCCCGACGCGTCAGGCCGAGAATCGACTCCAGGCCGGCCCGATAGAGCCAACCGGCGGATCCGGTGTACCACGACCATCCACCGCGGCCCATGTGCTCAGGATGCGCGTAGACGTCCCCCGCCACCACGTACGGCTCGGCCGCGTATCGGGCCGCCCCGGCCGCATCCCGCGTATGGTTGATCGGGTTGATCATGTGGAACACTTCGACCGCTTCATCGCCGTACCCCAGTTTGGCGAGGGCCATGATCGTCCAGACGGCGGCGTGGGTATATTGGCCGCCGTTCTCGCGTACGCCCGGCAGGTACCCTTTGATGTATCCCGGATCCTTCACGCCGCGATCGAACGCCGGGGACAGCAGCAGCACCAGCTGTGCCTCCCGCCGAACCAGCTGGCTGCGCACCGAGTCCATCGCTCGCTCCGCGCGGTCCGGCCGTCCGGCGCCCGACAGTACGGCCCATGACTGACTGATCGAGTCGATCCGGCACTCGTCGTTCTCGGCCGAACCCAGAGGTGTGCCGTCGTCGAAATAGGCCCGGCGATACCACTCGCCATCCCAGGCCAGTTCCAGTGCCCCTTTCAGGCGCTCAGCCTCGGCCCGCCACCGCGATGCATGCGGGGAATCGGTGCGACGCGCGGCGATCGGGGCGAATTGCTTCAGAACGGTGTACAGGAACCATCCCAGCCACACACTCTCGCCGTGTCCTTCGTGTCCGACGCGGTTCATGCCGTCGTTCCAGTCGCCGTTCCCCATCAGCGGCAGTCCGTGCGCGCCCACAGTCAGGCTGCGGTCGATGGCGCGGGCGCAATGATCGAACAAGGACGACGACTGACTGGACGTCGAGGGCAGATCGTAGATCTCATGCTCGTGCGGCTCGAGCGGACGCATCTCCAGGAAGGGCGCCACTTCGTCCAGGACCGAAGCGTCGGCCGTCACCGTGACGTAGTGGGCCACCGCGTAGGGCAACCAGAGCAAGTCGTCCGAGCATCGCGTCCGCGTGCCGCGGCCTTCGGGAGGATGCCACCAGTGCTGCACGTCCCCTTCGACGAACTGCCGGCTGGCCGCGAGGAGCAGATGCTCGCGCAGCAACTCCGGTCGAGTGAAGGCGAGGGCCATCACGTCCTGCAATTGATCCCGGAAGCCGAACGCACCGCCCGGCTGATAGAAGCCGGTGCGAGCCCAGAGCCGCGAGCTGACGGTCTGATTCAGCAACCAGCCGTTCATGAGCAGGTCGAAGGAATCGTCAGGCGTATGCACCTGAATCGCTCCGAGCGTGCGTTGCCAGAGCGCGTCGACTTCCTGCTGCGCCAATTCGGCGGCCGACACACCGCCGCAGCGGCCGACCAGCGCTCGGACCTCCTCGATCGAGTTGCCCTCACCGAGCAGGAAGACCAACTCCCGCGCCTCACCCGGCGCCAGCGTGACGCTCACCTGCAGGGCGCCGCACGGATCGAGACCCGCGCCGAGGCGATTCGACAACACGCGCGAGGTCAACGCAGCGGGCCGCGTGAGCGTGCGGTTGCGGCCGATGAACTCGGTCCGGTCGCCGGTCATCGACCGCACGGGTTCGCTCGCCCACGAGAAGGCGACCCGGTCGGCAAACCCCGTATTGTACGGATTGTGTGCGACGAGCGCGCCGGTCAGCACGTCGCGACT
>JANOIR010000538.1:0-2013 GCA_031407765.1 Vicinamibacteraceae bacterium | reverse complement strand
GCTACGGCAGCCATGCCGAGACCAGCATCGCTCGCCCGGAGACGACGTGGTATCTCGCCGAGGGCGCGACGACCGGCAGTGCAATGCGCCGGCGTTCGCGCTGACGTGCGAGCGCGGACAGCACACCCGGACCGCGTCCGGCGTCCACGCCACTCGCCCCTCGCGGCGATCGATCGAGCGCAGCCGCCAAGCAGTACGCAACCCCGGCTGCGTCAGGGCGCGATTGTCACCAGGCACGGCGCGTCGGCGCGCCAGACGCCGGATTGGTCCAGCCGGAACGTGAAGCTCGCCGACGTATGCGACGGCTCTTCGGGAAAGAGCGTGACAAGTGTCCAGCGCGCATCCGCCAACCGGCCGCGGACATGTTCGTGCCAGACAATCGGCATCTCGGCAGTCTGGGCGGCGCAGTCGCGAAGCGACGTGTACGTCTTATAGAAGAACGTCGCGTCGGCGCCTTCGGCGAGCACGTGAACACCGGTGAAGGAGCCCGCGAGCCTCGCGGTCGATCGCGCCGGTGTCGGCGCGAGCACTGCCGGCGGCGGCGTGGCCGCTGGTGGCGTGGCGGGCGATGGCCGCTCGCATGCCGCCACCGCAAGAGCCACGGCCACCATCACCAGCCTACAGCGCACTATCGACGTCAGGGACGCGCGGCAGTGGCGGTGCGGGTGTGCTGTCTGCGCTCGTTGGGCCGTTCGCGTGCGGGCGAACGCGTGCAATGCGCCGGCGTTCGCGCTGACGTGCGAGCGCGGACAGCACACCCGGACCGCCGTCCGGCGTCCACGCCATTCGCCCCTCGCGGCGATCGATCGAGCGCAACCGCCGTACCCCATGTGTGGCTACTCGTCGTCCTCCGGCGCCGGCTGCCCAAGCGTGCCACTCGACTTGCCCATCAGGTACGCCTTGATGAAGGGATCCAGCTCGCCGTCGAGGACGCTCTGGACGTCGCCGGTGGTGTGCCGCGACCGCAGATCCTTGACCATCTGGTAGGGCTGCATGACGTAGCTGCGGATCTGGCTGCCGAATCCGATTTCCTTCTTCTCGCCGCCGAGCTTGTCCATCACCGCGAGTTGTTCCTTCAGCTTGAGGTCGTAGAGGCGCGCCTTGAGCACCTTCATCGCTGACGCCCGGTTCTTGTGCTGCGACCGCTCGTTCTGGCACGACACGACGATGCCGGTCGGCAGGTGCGTCAGGCGGATCGCCGAATCGGTGACGTTGACGTGCTGGCCGCCGGCACCGCTCGATCGGTAGGTGTCGACGCGCAGGTCCTTGTCGTCGATGACGATCTCGACGTCCTCGGGCAGTTCCGGCCAGACGTAGAGCGAGGCGAACGACGTGTGCCGCCGCTTCGCCGAATCGTACGGTGAAATGCGGACCAGGCGGTGGACGCCGACTTCGGCCATCAGCAGGCCGTAGGCGTATTCCCCCGTCACGTCGACGGTCGCCGACTTGATCCCGGCCTCGTCGCCCGGCAGGTAGTCGACGACCTCGGTCTTGAAGCCGCGCTTCTCGGCCCAGCGCAGGTACATGCGCAGCAGCATCTCGGCCCAATCCTGCGACTCGGTGCCGCCGGCGCCCGGGTGGATCGAGATGATGGCGTTACGGGCGTCGTGCTCGCCGCCGAGCATCTTCTTGACCTCGCCGGCCTCGACTTCGCGCTGCAGCTCGTCGAGCCCGCTGGCGAGCTCGGCTTCGACAGCTTCGCCCTGCTGCACCCAGTCGGCGAGGACCTTGAGGTCCTCGGCGCGGCGGGCCAGCGACGCGACGAGGTTCACGTCCTCCTCGAGCCGCCGCCGGCGCTGCATCATGCGCTGCGCCTCGGCCTGGTCCTTCCAGAAATCGGGCTCGCCGATCCGCGCCTCGATGCGGGTCAGCTCTTCGGCCGGACGTGCTGCGTCAAAGATAACTCCGCATCGCGGCCGACCGCTTCATGAGGTCTTCGTAGCGGCGGATCTGCTCTTCACGATCGATGGACGGCACGCGGATCTCCTGACGGGGGCGGCGACACGGACGGAG
>JANOIR010000522.1:0-4463 GCA_031407765.1 Vicinamibacteraceae bacterium | reverse complement strand
GCGGGCCTGCGCCAGCTCCGCCGCCAGTCGGTTGTGCGCGGGCAGCATCGCGCCGTTGCGGGTCTCCACCGCCGGGGCGGCATCGATCAACTGCTCGAGATAGCGCTCGAGCGGCAGCTGGCCCTGGTAGAAGTGGAACGGGTGGTTGAAGGCGAAAAAGATGCCGGCGGCGCGCAGGTAGGCGGCCACCTCGAGGGCGTTGCCGCGCAGCGGCTGCAGCTCGCGGTGCGCCGTCTCGGTCATCCCCCACGTACCGAAGTGGACCTCGACCCGCTTCGCGGCACCGGTCGCACCGTCGACCGGCAGCCAGCACGACACTTCCTCGCCCAGAATCACGTCGCGCCCGTCGGGCAGGCGGTTCAGCAGCTCGAGGCCGCCGTCGATGCTGTCGTGATCGGTGATCGCGACCAGGTCCATGCCGCGGCGCTTGGCGGCGCGATACACCGCCAGCGGATCGGCGAAGCAGTCCCGGCTGCGCAGGAACGGGAGGTCATGGTTGTAGCCGGAATGCCAGGTATGGACGTGGAGATCGGCCCGGAGCACGCGTCAATTGTGGCCGGCTGCCGGCCCAGGATCAACCGGACCTTCAGCGCTCGCCGGGCACGTCGCGCGTTGCCCGCAGGTACGGCTGCAGCAGCGGGTGAGGCCCGTAGCGACGCACCAGCGCGGCGCCTTCGTCGCGGATGGCCGGCTCGGCCGCGGCAAAAAAGGTGAGCACGATGGGTCGAGCCCGGACCGCGGCAAGCAGTTCTGCGTCCCGTCCGGTCGGTGCAACTGCCTCGACTTCCACGACGTTGGACAGAGCGTCGTCGTAGCGGACGCGGATTCGGTAGCGCCCGGGATGCCCGAACACGAACCCGACCGAGGCGTTGGCTTGATCGAGCCACGAGAGCTCCCCGGGGTCGCGCTCCTCGAAACCAACCAGCTGCTTGGTGACCGTGCTTCGGCCTGCCGCATACGAGACCGGCACCGAGATCGGGCAGGTTTCTCCGAAATCGGCTTCGGCGTGCGGTCGGAATCCGCGGCCGGCGTCTATTTCGATGGATTCGGCACCGACGACGAGGGGGATGCGCCGCCGCGCCGTCCATATCGTCCTGACGGCGACGAACTCACCGACCATCACGCTCGGCCTGGCCGTGGCGACCAGTCGGAGGTCGGCGTTGGTCAGCGGCGCCGCGGCTTGGAGCACCGCGGTCAGCGCCAGCGAGAGCGGCAGCAATACGCCCGGCATGGACTCCCTGTCGACCACGGTAGCAGCGGATCGGGGCCGCCGCACACGGCGAGCGATCGGAAACGTGCGCGGCCGCGCAGGCGCGGGCAATGGCGCCGGGAGCCCGCCGTCAGGGCTTGTGCGCCGCCTCCAGGTCGAAGCCGGGCTTGAGCGTGCCCTTGGCCTTGGCGACCGTCAGCAGCTCCGGGTAGAACTGGACGAAGGTGTTGTCGACCGCGCCGTGTTCGACGTGGCAGGTGTTGCATGACGACGTCGCCGACAGCGGGCTGCCGGCGCTCTTGCCGTCGAAATCGTAGAACCGCGAGCCGCCCTTGGCGGCGTCGAGGACGTGGGCCTCGAGGCCGACGGCCTCGGCCTGGAACAGGCCGGCCTTGTTCGGTCGCCGATCGGTGCCGGTGTGCCGGACCTCGAGCATGAAGATCGTCTTGTCCGGCCATCGCCCCGACCCGACGAAGGTGCGGTATGACGCCGGGTTCACGAAGACGTTCGTGAACATGTGGTGGTCCGGCTGGGCGTTCGCGGCCCGGGACCCGTAGGTCATGTCGAGGCCTGCGCCCAGGAAGACCCACTCGCGGTACTCCGGCCGCACCAGTTTGCCGTCGGCGTCGTAGCGGACGGCCTCGGGCTCCTCCGCCGGGAACGGCGTGATGACCGCGGCTCCGCCGACAGCCATCGCCGTCAGCCAGATTCCGGCCGCGGTCGCCAGGAATTTGCTCGTGAGCGTCATGCCGGGATGATGCCGCCAGCGCCGGCCGGTGTCAGCGCGTTTGCAGCGAATTGCTCTGGAGGTGCAGCCAGCCGTTGGTTGATGTAGACCGCACACCCGCCACATCAGCGATAGGAATATCGACAAGTCTAGAAGACAGTGCCACGATGGCCTTCTCGATACATCGCATCCATGGCTCGTGAGTGCATATTTTGCGGCTCCGCTCCCTGTTCGAGGGAACACGCTTGGCCTAGGTGGATCCTTGACGCATACGCGACTCCGCCCTGTGTCTTGGTCACACGCGGCAGTTCGCGCCCCTATCAAAGCGACTCGATTGAAGTGGTACTCAATAGAGTCTGCGAGGCATGCAATGGCGGCTGGATGAGTGACCTCGAGAGCGCAGCGAAGCCAGTCGTGTGGAGAATGATTCAGGGCGAAGCCGTCACCCTGAGCGAGGCCGACCAGCGCGTCGTAGCGTCCTGGGGATGCAAGACGGCTATGGTGTTCGAGCATACGCTTCCAGTGTCCCCATACTGGAGGACCGACGAACGCGAGGCGTTTCGGACATCGCCACGTTGCCCTCCGGGCGACACTACTATCCTCACCGCTGCGTACACGGGGCGAAGTCTGGCGGCCATTAGAGGTGGGGCCGGCGGAGTTGGAGGATTGTCGTCAGGGAAGACGACGGCTCCTGGGACCCGAGCCTCGATCTGCATTGGTCAACTCCTCTTGCAAGTGGCGTCGAACCGCTACACGGAACTGACCGGTCGAGCCTGCTTGATGTGGCCGCCGCCGTTTGCGAGGAAAGCCGATCAGATCTGGCCTGTCGTCCACGCGTCGTTCCAGTGGCCACCAGCAGCCCCAATGAGCGACGCAGAAGCCCAGGCGTTCATGTCTGGTTGGGGCACCGACGGTGTGGCCTAATTGGCCTTGCTCTTGAGCGGCTTCAGGAACAGGATCTGCGCGACGACGGACCCGTTCTCGCGATAGCGCGGCGCGAGGAAGCTCTTGCCGACCTCGGCACGAAGAATCGTGCTCCACGGCGCGCGCACGTTGAACGCCGCGCCGATGCCGGTGAGGCCTTCCCAGTCGGTGCCGCCCGTGCCGCGCAGGCGGCCCCAGCCGCGATCGACGAAGAGGTCGAAGCGGTACTGCTCGAAGGCATTGAACGAGTAGGAGCCGCGGATCATCGCCAGTTCGTCGTAGCGGACGCCAGCGGCCGGCACGCCGTGGATCCTGGTGTCGTCGAACAGCCCGAACTGGTAGGTGCTGAAGCGATCGAGATCGCGGCCGCCGAAGTACGCGGCGTTGACGCGCGCCTTCGTCAGCAGTGACAGATAGATCTCCTTGGCCACCGAGGCGCTGTACTTCGTGTAGGTGCGCGGCGTCTCGGTGACGGCGCCGGCCGGCCCCCATGCCTCCCACGCCTGGCGGCCGTACCACGTGCCGTTGGTGACGAACGAGTACCCGGCGCGCCGATACTCCCAGCCGAGGCCGATGCCGTGCGTGACCGTACTGCGCGGCACGACGAAGTCCTCGGACGTGGTTCGGTCCTTCAGGAAGGCGTTGAAGCCGAACTGGTAGCTGGCCAGCACCTTCTGGAAGCTGGTGTACTGCCAGCCGAGATTGGCACCGGCCGCGAGCGGCCACGTCAGCAGGCGCTCCGCGTCGCGCGGCCCGCTGGCGTCGTAGACGCTGTCGCTGCCGGGCACGGCGATGGCGAAGAAGTCGACGCTGCCGTCGATCGGTCCGAGCAGCTTGGGGCGCTGGATGTTGCCGAGCACCAGCACGCCGCCGAAGAGCAGCGCGAGCTGCGAATCGGGACTGCCGAACTCGAAGTCGAGATAGTTGATGCCGAGGATCGGCAGTGGGAAGCCGAACGACGGATCGATCGTCGTGCCGATGGCCATTGCCTTGGCGCTGGTCGTGGCCTTGTCGCTGACGACGCGAGTCTCGCCTTCCTTGACGTAGTAGCGCATCCCCTTGTCGGTGTCGCGATACATCACGCGATCGCTGCGCCGCGCCTCGAGCCGCCGCGCCTCGAAGTCCGCCGGGTTGAGCTGATACTCGCTGAAACGCGTCGTCTTCTCGACCAGGATGTTGCGGCCGGCGACGAGCACGATCTGGCGCGTGACGGTCTCGATCGGGAGAAAGATCTGACGGCCGCCGGCCTCGCCGGCGCGGGCAAAGCGCACCGTCTCGTCGTTCGAGACGACCGGCGCGGCGAGGCCCGCCTGCACCGCCTGGAGCTTGCGGCGCCGGTACGTCTCGCGATCGATCCACACCGTGCCGCGGTAGAGAGACCTGACCGCCGGTGTCGCGCTCGGTGTGAAGCGGACGACGTAGCAGGCGGCGCCGTCGATCGTCTCGGTGCCGTCGAGGCGGTAGCGGTAGTCGGCGTCGAGCCGCAGATCGAGCGGCGGCGACAGCACCTTCTCCGGCTGCAGCAGCGGGAACGCCGGCCGATCGCTGCCCCACTTGGTGCCGTTGACCGAGAACGACAGCTCCTCCCACTCGACGCCGGCG
>JANOIR010000521.1:0-10645 GCA_031407765.1 Vicinamibacteraceae bacterium | reverse complement strand
CCGGGCCTGCGCCCGGGAGGACTCCAAGGTGACGCCGTGCCGAGTCCGGCCCGCTGTCCAGCGCCGTGGCGCCACGGCGTTGGGACCGGGGGACCGCTCAGCGACCTGCGCCGCGGGCAGCCGCCGCGGCGACCGGTGCATCCGCCACGGGCAGCTCCTTCGGCGCGCCGTCGAGGCCGAGCTCCTTACGCACCTTCTCGTCAATCGACTTGAAGGTGTCGCGGTTGTCCTTGAGGAACTGCTTGGCGTTCTCGCGACCCTGTCCGAGGCGCTCGCCGGCGTAGGCGAACCACGTGCCGCTCTTCTCGACGATGCGCTTGTCGACGGCGAGATCGAGGAGGTCGCCCTCTTTCGAGATGCCCTCGCCGTACATGATGTCGAACTCGGCCTCGCGGAACGGCGGCGCGACCTTGTTCTTCACCACCTTGACGCGCGTGCGCCCGCCGACGACCTGGTCGCCGTCCTTGATGCTGGCGATGCGGCGGATGTCGATGCGCACCGACGAATAGAACTTCAGCGCGCGGCCTCCAGTCGTGGTCTCGGGGTTGCCGAACATCACGCCGATCTTCTCGCGTAGCTGGTTGATGAAGATCAGGCAGGTGTTCGACTTGGACACGGCGCCGGTCAGCTTGCGCAGCGCCTGCGACATCAGGCGCGCCTGCAGGCCCATCTGCGCCTCGCCCATCTCGCCTTCGATCTCGGCCTTCGGCACGAGCGCCGCGACCGAGTCGACGACGACGACGTCGACGCTGTTGGAGCGGATCAGGACCTCGACGATCTCGAGCGCCTGCTCGCCGTTGTCCGGCTGCGAGACGAGGAGGTTCTCGAGGTTGACGCCGAGCTTGTTGGCGTAGGAGGCGTCGAGCGCGTGCTCGGCGTCGACGAACGCGGCCATGCCGCCCTTGGCCTGGGCCTGGGCGATGACCTGGAGGGCCAGGGTGGTCTTGCCGGACGACTCCGGCCCGTAGATCTCGATGACGCGGCCGCGGGGCATGCCGCCGACGCCGAGCGCGTAGTCGATGCTGATCGACCCGGTCGGGATGCTCTCAATCGCCGTGATTGCATCCTTCTGGCCGAGCCGCATGATCGAGCCCTTGCCGAACTGCTTCTCGATCTGGCTCATGGCCATCTCGATCGCCCGCGCACGTTCCTTGTTGTCGTCTGCCATGCTGCCTCCCGAAACCGACCCCGCACTACCAACCCGCGCCTTGCTGACGTCCGCCACAGCTTACGAGCCACACGCAGTGAAGTCAAGCGAAAATAGCTTCACATATGATTGCAAATTGTTCGATATACGTGGCTTACGGATATAGCGACTTTCGCCATGCCACCCCGTCGCGAGGAGTAAGGCACACCCGTTCCCAAGTGAGGACGAAGGTCCCGGCGCCGTCTGACCGGGGCGGTTCCGCCGGGGTCCCCGGGGCCCTCCGGTTGAGCGATCTGGTAGGGTGTCGCGGCGATGCCGAGTCCGGTGGGACACGCCCTGGGAGGGTTCGCGATCGGGTGGCTGGCGGCGCGGTCGAGCCGGCTCGATCGGCCGCTCCTCGCCGGCGTGCTGTTCGCGGCGCTCGGCGTGCTGCCGGACGTGGACGTCCTGGTCGAGGGCACGCACCGGCTGTACACGCATTCGGTGGCGGCGGTCGGCCTGGTGGCCGTGGCGACCGCCGTCGCGCTGCGGGCGGCCGGCCCCGGCCGGTTCAAGGCCACCGACCGAGGCCGACTGATCGCGGCCTGCACCGCGGCCTACGCCTCGCACCTGCTGCTCGATTGGCTCGCCGACGATCGCAGCGTGCCGTACGGCATCCGCGCGCTCTGGCCGTTCACCGACGCCTACTTCCAATCGACGCTGCGTTGGTTCCCGCCGGTCGAGCGGCGCTACTGGCTGCCTGGATTCTGGACGGCGAACCTGCGCGCGATCGCGTGGGAGCTGCTCGTGCTGTCGCCGCTGCTTGCGCTGGCGTTGTGGATGCGACGCCAGACTACTAGACTCTAGCGCCGCCCGCGTGCGGACGCCGCGACGCGCCCAGCGTCGCGCGACGAATGGCGAGGACGGAGTCCGGAGCCATCGTCCGGTCGACGCGCGAAAGCGCGTCGACAAATAGCGGCCGCACGCTCAATGGGCGGCCCGCGGCGGCTCCTGAGGGGCACCGCCGCCATATTGATAAAAGCCCTGGCCGGTCTTGCGTCCGAGCTGCCCGGCGGCGACGAGGCGGCGGAGCAGGGGACAGGCGCGGTACTTCGGATCGCCGAGCCCGTGGTGCAGCACGTCGAGGATCGCGACGCACACGTCGAGGCCGATGAAGTCGGCGAGCGTGAGCGGGCCCATCGGGTGGTTCATGCCGAGCTTCATCACGCCGTCGATCGCCTCGGCGGTGCCGACGCCTTCCATCAGCGCGAACACCGCCTCGTTGATCATCGGCATCAGGATGCGGTTGGCGATGAAGCCGGGATAGTCGGCGGACTCGATGCCGGTCTTGCCGAGCGCGCGCGTGAGGGCGGCGCCCGTGGCCATGGTCTCGGCACTGGTCGCCTGGCCGCGCACGAGCTCGACGAGCGGCATCAGCGGCACCGGGTTCATGAAGTGCAGGCCCAGGACGCGATCGGGCCGCGAGGTCGCCGCGCCGAGCACGGTGATCGAGATCGACGACGTGTTCGACGCCAGGATCGTCGCCGGCGGCGTCAGGCGATCGAGCGTCGCGAACAGCGCGCGCTTGGCCTCGACCGCCTCGACGATCGCTTCGACGGCGAGATCGACATCGGCGAGGGCGTCGAGCGTGGCCACGGTGTCGAGGCGCCCGAGCGTGGTGTCGCGATCGGCGGGGGAGAGCTTGCCCTTCTCGACGAACTTGGCGAGGCTCTTCTCGATTCCTTGCCGCGCGCGTTCGAGCGCCGTCGCCGAACTGTCGTGCAGCCGCACCGCGAAGCCGGCTTGCGCGAAGGCCTGCGCGATGCCGTGGCCCATGGTGCCGGCGCCGACGATGCCGACGCGGCGCACCGCGGAAGCGCCGTTCGCGGGAGTGATCTCGGCGCCGTCGCTCATCGCTCCACCGCGAGCGCGACGCCGTTGCCGCCGCCGAGGCACAGCGCCGCGACGCCACGCCGCACCTGCCGGCGCTTCATCGCGTGCAGCAGCGTGGTCAGCACCCGCGCGCCGCTGGCGCCGATCGGATGGCCGAGCGCGACCGCGCCGCCGTGGACGTTGACCTTCAGCGGATCGAGGCCGAGCTCGCGCGTCACCGCGATCGCCTGCACCGCGAACGCCTCGTTGATCTCGAACAGGTCGACGTCGCCGATCGACCAGCCGGCCTTCTTCAGCACCAGGCGCACCGCTTCGACCGGCGTCATCATCACCCACTTGGGCTCGAGGCCGGAGGTCGCCTGCGCGACGATGCGCGCCAGCGGCGTCAGCCCCCGCGCCTCCGCTTCGGCGGCCGACATCACGACCAGCGCCGCGGCGCCGTCGTTGAGGCCCGGCGCGTTGCCCGCGGTCACGGTGCCGGTCGGGACGAACGCCGGCTTGAGGGCGCCGAGCGACGCCGGCGTGGTGTCCTCGCGGACAGATTCGTCGCGATCGACGATCGTCGGCGGTCCCTTCTTCGCGGCGATCGTCACCGGCAGGATCTCGTCGACGAAGGCGCCGGCGGCACGTGCGGCGACGGCCTTCTGGTGGCTGGCGACGGCGTAGGCGTCCTGGTCGATGCGGCTGACCTTGTACTTCTCGGCCACCGCCTCGCCCGTCATCCCCATGTGCCAGTGCTCGAAGGCGCACCACAGGCCGTCGTGGATGACGCTGTCGACCATCTCGCCCGGGCCGAGGCGCTGGCCTTCCCGCGCCTGGGGCAAGAGGTAGGGCGCGCGGCTCATCGACTCCATGCCGCCGGCGACGACGATGCGGCTGTCGCCGGCTTCGATCGCCTGCGTCGCGAGCATGACGGCCTTCAGCCCGGAGCCGCAGACCTGGTTGATCGTGGTGGCCGAGACGCGCGGATCGAGCCCGCCGCCGAGGGCGGCCTGACGCGCCGGGTTCTGGCCGGCGCCGGCGGCGACAACCTGACCCATGAGGCATTCGTCGACGGCGGCCGGCTCGACGCCGGCCCGGGCGACGGCCTCACGCACGACGAGCGCGCCGAGCTCGGGTGCCGCGAGCCCTTTCAGGACGCCGAGGAACTTGCCGGTTGGGACGCGGACCGCGGAGACGATGACGGCGGGCATGGAGACTCCTTGCGCCGATCGCGGCGCGGATCGCACGCCGGGTCAAGGCGCGGCGATGGTGATGGCGGTGAGCGCATCGCCGAGCAACCGCTCGAGGCGCGTGCGCAGCGTCGGCAGCGCGTGCTGAATCTCGTGCCGCCAGTGGGGATCGGTCACGGTGACAGTGAGGACGCCGCGCTCGCAGAGCGTGACGCTGGAGGCGCGCGCGATGGCCGGACCGACCGACGTCCGCCACGCGAATTCGACCTTCGCGGGCGTCGTCGGCTGGCTCCGCACGAGCTCGATGAGCACACCGGGCATGACGCCTTGGACGCCGATCACGATCGCCTCGGAGTCTATCATTGCGTCGTGCGCCCGCTGGTCCTCGCCTCGTCCTCGCCGCGTCGTGCCGAGCTGCTGCAGGCCGCCGGTCTGCCTTTCGTCGTCCGCGCCGCGGCGATCGACGAGACGCGCCATGCTGGTGAGGCGCCTGATGCCTATGTCCGCCGTCTGGCGCTGGCCAAGGCGCGGGCCGTCGCCGCCGCGCCGCACGAGCTCGTCCTCGGCGCGGACACGGTGGTCGTGGCCGGAGCGGCGTGCCTCGGCAAGCCGGCAGACGCCGCCGAGGCGACGGCGATGCTGCGCCAGCTGGCTGGGCGATCGCACGAGGTGCTGACCGGCGTGGCGCTGGTGCGGGCGGGGGAGCCGGTCGCGGTCGACGTCGCGGTCACACGCGTCACCTTTGCCGGGCTGACCGAGGCGGAGGTCGCGTGGTACGTCGCCACGTCCGAGCCCTACGACAAGGCCGGTGGATACGCGGTCCAGGGGCTGGCGTCGCGCTTCGTGACCGCGATTGATGGCGCCTATGCCAACGTCGTCGGCCTGCCCGTCGAGCTGGTCTGCCGCCTGATCGCCGGTGCGGGCGAGGACCTCCTCCAGGCGTTGTGAACTCTGCCGCGGGGGGGCGAGTGCGCCGTTGCCCGGGCTCGGGATCGGGGCCATAATGGCGGGGTGATGTCTCCCAGATTCGCCAAGATCGGCCTCTCGGTCGTGGTGCTCGGTGCGGCCTTCTTCATGCTGTTCCGTTCTTCGCTGGCCGAAGGGACGTCCTACTACAAGCACGTCGACGAGGTCATGGCCACGCCAGACGCCTGGTACGGCAAGCAGTTGAAGCTGCACGGCTTCGTCGCCAAGGATTCGATCCGGCGGAAGCGCGAGAGCCTCGACTACCGCTTCATCGTCCACAGCAAGGGCCACCGCGTGGAGGCCAGCTACACCGGCGTGGTCCCCGACACGTTCAAGGACGACGCCGAGGTGGTGCTGACCGGCCGGCTGGGACCGCATGGCTTCGAGGTCGCGCCAAACGGCGTCATGGCCAAGTGCCCGTCGAAGTACGACGCCAGTCCGAATGCCCCGGTGAAGAAACCTGAGCACGCAAAGCCAGCCGGCACCGCGTCGTAGCCCGCCGTAGCAGGATATAGAATCCGGCGATGTCCAGCCTCGGCTACCTCGCGCTGCTCGCCGCCTTCGTCGTCGCGAGCTACGCGGCCACCATCTCGGTCGTCGGCGCCCGGCGGCGCTCGACCCCGCTCGTCGAGAGCGGCATCGGCGCCCAGTATCTGGTGTCGGCGCTCCTCTTCCTCGCCTCGGCCGTGCTCGTCTCGGCCTTCGTCTCGCAGGACTACAGCATCAAGTACGTCGCCGCCAACTCGGACGTGGCGCAGCCGCTGTTCTATCGGGTCACGGCGTTCTGGGGCGGCCTCGACGGCTCGATCCTGTTCTGGGCGGTGTTGCTGTCGCTCTCCGCGGTCGTCGCCATCCGCGTCAACCGCGAGACCCAGCGCGAGCTGATCCCCTACGTCGTCGCGATCGTCGCCTCGGTGGAGATGTTCTTCATCTTCCTGATGATCGTGCACAACAACCCGTTCGACACCTTCCTCGCGGACGTGCCGCTCGACGGCCGCGGCATGAACCCGCTGCTGCAGACGCCGCTGATGGTGATCCATCCGCCCGCGCTCTACACGGGCTTCGTCGGGATGACGATCCCGTTCGCCTTCGGTCTGGCCGCGCTCATCACCGGACACCTGGACGACTCGTGGCTCCTCGCCGTCCGCCGCTGGACGATGATCGGCTGGCTGTTTCTCTCGTTCGGCCTCACGCTCGGCATGATCTGGGCCTACGAGGAACTGGGCTGGGGCGGCTACTGGGGCTGGGATCCGGTGGAGAACGCCGGGCTGCTGCCGTGGTTCACGGCGACCGCGTTCCTGCACTCGCTGATGGTCCAGGAGCGCCGCGGGATGCTCCGTGTGTGGAACGTCACGCTGGTGATCCTGACGTTCCTGCTGACGATCTTCGGCACGTTCATGACGCGGTCGGGCGTCGTCCAGTCGGTCCACGCCTTCGGCGAGGACAAGGAGCTGGCCTGGCTGTTCACGGGCTTCATGATCGTCGTCGCCACGGTCAGCTTCGGCTTCGTCATCTATCGCCTGCCGCTGCTGCGGGCACGCCACGAGCTCGATTCGTGGGTGTCGCGCGAAGCCGCCTTCCTGGCCAACAACTGGATCCTGCTGTTCTCGGCGGTGTTCGTCCTCTTCGCCACGATCTTCCCGACGCTGAGCGAAGCGTTCATGGGCGAGCGGCTGACGGTCGGGCCGCCGTTCTTCAACACCTGGATGCTGCCGATCGGGCTGATGTTGCTGACGCTGACCGGCATCGGCCCGCTGCTCGCCTGGCGCAAGAGCACGCTCGTCAACCTGCGCGATCAGTTCCTGATCCCGGTCGGGCTCGGCGTGGTGACAGCCGGCGTGCTGCTCGCGCTCGGCATCCCGCTGTGGGCGTCCGGCCTCTGCTTCGCGCTCTGCGCATTCGTCACCGGCACGATGGGGCAGGAGTTCGTGCGCGGCGCGATGGTCCGGCGTCGCGCCACTGGCACCGACCTGTTCACCGCGCTCGTCGGCCTGTTCGCCCGGCAGCGCCGACGCTATGCGGGCTACATCGTGCACCTCGGCATCGTCCTGATGTTCCTTGGCTTCGCCGGCGAGGGCTTCAAGCGCGAAGAGCAGGTGGTGCTGGCGCCAGGCCAGAAGGTGGCTGTCGGCCGCTTCGAGGTTCGCCACGAGGCCCTCGCGGTGTCGGACGACGGCCAGAAGCAGATGATCACCGCGCGCCTCGCCGTCTCCAAGAACGGGGCGGTGATCGGCGAGATGGCGCCGGCGAAGTGGTTCTACCGCAAGCACGAGAACGACCCGACCACCGAAGTGGCGATCCGGCGCGGCCTGGGGGAGGATCTCTACATCGTGCTCGCCGGCTTCGACGTCGAACGGCAGTCGGCGACGCTGCACGTCGTCGTCAACCCGCTGGTCAACTGGATCTGGCTCGGGTTCGCCCTGCTGGGGTTCGGCACCATCCTGGCGCTCCTGCCCGAGCGGGTCTTCGCCGTCGCATTGGCGAAGGTGCCCGAGGGGGCGGCGACGTCGGGCCTGGTGATCCTGCTGCTGCTCGCCGGCGCGTCGCATGCGCACGCGCAACATCAGGAGGGCGTCAGCGAGGGCTACGTCGTGCCCCGCACCGCGCTCGAGCGCGATTTGCAGAAAGAGATCATCTGCATGTGCCGCGGCTGCGGCCGCCAGCGCCTCAGCGAGTGCACCTGTTCGCTCGCCGACAAGATGCGCAAGGAGCTGGCCGGGCTCGTCGGGCAGGGCAAGACGCGCGAACAGGTCTACCAGCACTTCATCGCCGCGTGGGGCAGCCAGGAGCCGCTCGCCAGCCCGATCGACACCGGCTTCAACCGGCTGGCGTGGGCGTTCCCGTACGCGATCGGCCTGGTCGGTCTCGGCGTCGCCGCGACGGTCGCGATCCGCTGGTCGCGCTCGGCACAGCCCACCTTGGCCGCCGCCCCTGCCACGCCCGTCGATCCGGCCCTCGAGCAGCGCCTCGCCGATGAGCTCCGCGACCTCGACTGACGCCGCCAAGGCCACGCCCGTCGCATCCCCGCCGCCAGCGCCGGCGGCCGACAGCGCGCGGCCGTGGCACTTCTTCGTCGTGGCGTCGCTCGCGGCGGCGACGCTCGCCGTCGTCGTCTCGGCCCGGACCGCACCCGAACACCTCGTGATGCTGAGCATCACCGTCTTCGCGGCGGGCGCGAGCGCGCTCGCCGTCTACCACGTGATCGCGCCGCTCGTCGCCGAGCGCCGGCGCCGCAGCGGCATCGGTGAGGCGACGCGCGCGGCGCTCCTCGCCGAGAAGGCGCTCGCGCTGCGGACGATCAAGGAGCTCGAGTTCGATCGGGCGATGGGGAAGATGTCCGAGGCGGACTTCGTCGTGATGTCCGCGCGCCTGCGGAGCCGCGCCCTCCGGGTCATGAAGCAGCTCGAAGGGGATCCGGACGCATGATGGGATCGGCACGCCGCCAGCGTGGGTTCGCCCGGCTGATCGGCATCGTCGTGTCGATCGCGCTCCTGGCGTTGCCCGCCTCGGCGCAGATGCCGGATCTGTCGCAGATGAACGGGCGATCGCTGCCGGCGCCCGATGCGCCCGCGGGCAGCGCCTCGGTCCGCATCATGCGGCAGACGCTGGGCAACAACGTGGTCGGCCAGGACGTCACGCTGACCGATGGGGCGGGTGCCACGATCGCGACGCGGAAGACCGACGAGGCCGGGCGCGCCACGTTCGACGGGCTGCGCCCCGGCTATACCTACACCGCCGTCGCCGTCGTCTCGGGCGAGCGGCTGGTCTCGCAGCCGTTCACGCAGCCGCCGTCCGGCGGCGTCCGCGTGATCCTCGTGGCCGGGCTCGCCACCGGGGCCCCCTCGGCAGCGCCAACTGCCGCCGCGACGCCCGCTCCGGCTGGCAGCATCACGCTGGGCACGCAGTCGCGCCTGATCGTCGAACAGGCCGACGAGTTCGTCGAGGTCTTCGTCCTCTGCGATCTGGTGAACACGACCGACGGCGCGGTGTCCTTGCCGGCGCCGATCGTGTTCACGCCTCCGGCGGGCGCCCTCGGCACGGCGGTGCTCGAAGGATCGCCGGCCGCGACCCTGGACAACGGCCGCATCGTCGTCAAGGGGCCGCTCGCGTCGGGCCCGACCTCCATCCAGTTCGGCTACCGCCTGCCGACCAGCGGCGGCCGCGTCTCGATCCCGCAGGTCTATCCCGTCGGCGGGCCGATGAGCAGCGTGATCGTGCGGCGCGTCGGCGCCGCCACGGTCGCCGTGGTCGGCGAGCGGCAGCGCCGCGACAGCCAGCTCGAAGGCCGCGACTACGTGGTCGTCTCGACCGGTGCCATCACGTCCGGCACGCCGCTCGACGTGCAGATCAGCGGCCTGCCGGCGCGCCCGCGCTGGCCGGTTCGCGTCGCCTTGTCGCTCGCCGCGCTGATCGTGCTCGCCGGCGTCGTGTTCGGCCGCGCCCGCGCCGACGACGACGGCACCGCGCCCGTTCGCGCCGCTTCATGATGCCGCCGGGCGACGTCGATCGCTCAGTCGCCGGATTCGGGACGCTGACCTTCGACGCCGTCACCGTCGACTACGGGCGGGCGCGGGTTCTGTCGCGCGTTTCCTTCCTCTGCCGGCCCGGCACCATCACCGGCTTGTTCGGACCGAACGGCGCCGGCAAGACCACGCTGCTGCGGCTCGCCGCGGGCCGGGCCCGGCCGTCGCGCGGGCGCGTCGTCTACGGCGAGGGCGCCGGCGGCGTGTCCTCGGCAGCCGTACGCGGGGGCATCGGCTGGCTGGGCCACGATCCCGGCCTCTACCCCGAGCTGACCGCGGCCGAGAACCTGCGCTTCTTCGCCTCGCTGCACGCCGTCGCCGATCCCGAGGCACGCGTCACCGAGGCGCTGCGCCGGGCCGACCTCAGCGCTCGCGCCGAGGATCCGGTCGGGCGCTTTTCGCGCGGTATGCGCCAGCGGATCGGCCTCGAGCGGGCCCTCCTCGCCGAGCCGCGCCTGGTGTTGCTCGACGAGCCGTTCACCGGCCTCGACGAGGCGTCGTCACAGGCGCTCCTGGCCCGGCTCGTGGAGCTGCGGGCGGCCGGGGCCATCGTCCTGCTCTCGACGCACGACCCGGCGCGGATCGAAGCCGTGCTCGACGCGGCGGTCGTGCTGCGCGGCGGGCGCGTCATCGCGCAGCTGGCGGGGCACTCCGGCCTCGCCGCCACGCTCGCGACGCTCAGCTCGGCCGCGGAAGCCGGCCCCGGCCTGAGCCCCGAGCTGGGGCCCGAGCCGAACCCTGAGCTGAGTCCGGGCCTGGGCCCTGGCCTGACCACGGAACCGGCCCCGGAGCCGGCCCCAGGCCTGAGGCCCGCGCGAAGCCCAGGGCCAACGCTCGGTATGTCCTTGCGCGGGTTCCTCCGGGTCGCGGCGTTGATCGCGCACAAGGATGCCCTCGTCGAGCTGCGCAGTCGTGAGCTGGCGCTGACCACGGTGTTCTTCGCGGTCGTCGCGGTGCTGGTCTTC
>JANOIR010000486.1:0-8185 GCA_031407765.1 Vicinamibacteraceae bacterium | reverse complement strand
CGCAAAAAGCGCTTTCTGTTCTTTTGAAACGCGCGTGCCGTTGATGAATGCAGTGAAGCCGGTCCGGAGCGCGTCGTCGTGTCGACGCTCGCGTCCCGCGCCCTCGAACAAGGTCCGACTCACATGACTGCTCGCGCTTGCCTCTCGTTCGCCACCGCCCTCGCCCTGCTGGTCCCGGTCGTCGCCGCGGCCCAGACGGCGCCGGCCGCCCGCCCGGCCCAGTCGACGCCGGCCCAGCCCCGCCAGGGCACCGGCACGGCGTCCACCGGCTCGCCGGTCCCGACCGACTACGTCATCGGCCCCGACGACGTGCTGAGCATCGTGTTCTGGCGCGACGCGGACATGACGCAGGAGGTCACGGTGCGCCCCGACGGCAACATCACGCTGCCGCTCATGGGGGACATCAAGGCCGCGGGCTTGAAGCCGACCGAGCTGCGCGATCTGGTCGCGACCAGCGCGAGCAAGTTCATCGAGGACCCGAACGTCACGGTCGTGGTCAAGCAGATCAACAGCCGCAACGTGTTCATCACCGGCGGTGTGACGCGGCCCGGTCCGTACCCGGTGTCCGGACAGATGACCGTGCTGCAGCTGATCACGGTCGCTGGTGGTCTCACCGAGTTCGCCGACGGCAAGAAGATCCGCATCCTGCGCGTCGAGAACGGCAAGTCCACGTTCATGTTGTTCAACTACAACGAAGTCCAGGACGGCAAGAAGCTCGAACAGAACATCGTGTTGAAGCCCGGCGACTCGGTCATGGTCAAGCAGTAGGCCTCGGACTCACGGACCCCACATGCGTATGCGCCTCGCGCCGCTCGGCCTCGTCTCCGTCCTGCTGCTCCCGTTGCCCGCCGCGGCGCAGATTCTGTCCCCTCCGGAGCGCGCCGCCGAGGTCATCAGCCGCACGACCGATCAGACCCGCTCGACGCAGTCGCTGGACTTCGGGCTGAACCTGCTGGGCGGCTTCGACCAGAACGACACCGAGCAGTTCCAGGTCGTCGATCCCAACGCGGCGCCGGTCTTCATCGAGTCGACCTCGAACACGTCGGTGAACGCCAGCCTCGCCTACAGCCGCGTCAGCGGCACCCGGGTCCTCGGTGTGACGCTGAACGGCGGCTCGACGTTCTACAGCGGCGGCGCCACCCAGGAGGTCGGACCGACCAAGAACTTCAACGGCGGCCTCACTTGGTCGACGCCGATCGGTAGCTCGGCACGGTTCTCGGCCTCGCAGCGGCTGCTCTACGACTCGCTCTATTCGCTCGGCGCCTTCGGGCCGATCGAGAGCGAGGTCCCGATCGGCGAGCTGCCCGGTTCGGGAACGCAGGGTGTCGCCAGCCTGGAATCGTTCTCGTCGGACACCACGGTTGGCCTCGAGCGCCGGCTGGGGCGCCGGAACGCGCTCAACAGCAGCTACGGCTATAGCCGCCGGTCCTTCATCGGCGCCGAGACGATCGACACCGGCGGGGAGGCGGCAACCGGCGACACCAGCTCGCAGAGCGTCAACGTGGGCCTGTCGCGGCAGCTGCAGCGCACGACCGGGCTCAACGTCTCCTATGGCTACTCCAGCGGCCAGTACGCCCCGCTGGCTGGCGGCGGCGGCACCCGGCCCCTCGTCGGGCACGTCGTCCAGGGCGGGATGAATTTCAGCAAGCGGCTCTCCCCGCGACGTGCGGCGCAGTTTTCGTTCAGTCTGGGTGCGACGCGGACCGACGCGGTGACCGGAGACGCCGAAACCAACTACACCTTCTGGGCCCCCTCGGGGTCGGTGCAGGCGCGCGTCGACCTGGCCCGCACCTGGGCGCTCTCGACGAACTACAGCCGCGGCACGACGGCGCTATCGGGGCTGACCCTCGAGGCCTACAGCTCGGACGCGTTCGGCACCTCGCTCGGCGGCTCGGTCGGGCGCCTCGGGCTCGTCTTCACCGCCGGCCTGGGCCGCGGCGCCACCGGCGTCGGCGCCGAGGAATCGAGCGACTACAAGACCTATACCGGCGCGGTTCAGGCGTCGATGCCGATCGGCAAGCGCCTCAGCGCGCTGGTCGAATACAGCTGGTACCGCTACGAGGTGACGAGCACCGCGGAGCTGCCGTCTACCCTGCCGCCCCAGTTCAGGCGGAGCTCCATCCGCGCAGGCCTCTCGCTGCGCCTGCCGATCATCGAGGCTCGCTGAGCGATCCACCGGAGAGATTTCCATGCTGCCAGGACGCAAATACACTCCCGACCAGATCCTCGGCCTGCTCGCGAAGGGCCGCTGGATCATCGCCGCGACGGTGTTCGTCTGCACCTTCGCCGGGCTCCTCGTGGCGCGCACGCTCGCCGACATCTACGCCGCGGAGGCGACCGTGCAGGTGCTGCCGCAGCGCGTGCCCGACGCCTACGTGCGGGCGACGGTCACGTCGACCGTCGAGGAGCGCCTCAAGACCATCGAGGGCGTGATTCGCAGCCGGACCCAGCTCGAACAGGTGATCACCGACTTCAACCTGTATCCGCAGCAGCGCGCCGCCAACTCGATGGACAAGGCGGTGGCGGCGGCGAACACCGCGCTCACCGTCGAGGTCGCGGCCGGGGCGGGCGGACGGCGGCCGATGCCGGGCCAGGTCACGGCCTTCAAGGTGGGCTTCGCTTACACGGACAAGGCTATCGCGCTCAAAGTGACGCAGCGTCTGACCGACGTCCTGATCAACGAGAACTCGCGCATGCGCGAGACCGCGGCCGATCAGACCAGCCAGTTCCTCAAGAGCCAGCTGGACGAGGCGGAGCGCCGGCTGCGCGAGCAGGATCAGAAGCTCGAAGCGTTCCGGCAGCGCTACTCCGGCCGGCTGCCCAATCAGCTTGACAGCAACCAGCAGGGGCTGCAGTCGGCGCGCATGGAACTGCAGCAGCTCTCCGAGAGCATCGCCCGCGATCGCGATCGCCGGAGCGTGCTGGAGCGCCTCTATCAGGGCGCGGCCCAGGATCTCGACAACGCCGCTGTCGCGCCGTCGACGCCGGCGCCGGGCCAGAGCGCCGACCCGAACGCCTTGTCGGCCACCGGCACCGTCCAGCAGCGGCTGGCGCAGGCGCGCAGCAACCTCGCCCAACTCGAGGGGCGCCTGACGCCGGAACATCCCGACGTCAAACGCGCGAAGAGCCAGATTCGGGATCTCGAACGCCAGGCGGCGGCTGAAACCGCCAATCGGCCGGCGACGTCCGGTGGCGACGCCCCCAGCACCACCGCCCGGGCGGTGACGCCGGAGCTGCAGTCGCGCCGCGAGCGTCTCCGCGAGCAGCGCGAGGAGATCAGCAGCCTGGGTCGTCAGATCGCGCAGAAGGAATCGCAGGAAGCGTTGCTGCGCGGCCGTATGGGCGACTACCAGGCGCGGATCGAGTCCATCCCGGGCATCGAGTCGGAATGGAACGAGCTGACCCGCGACAACCTCACCCTGCAGGAGACCTACAAGACCCTGCTCGGCCGCAGTGAGGAATCGAAGATCTCCGCCAACCTGGAGCGGCGCCAGATCGGTGAACAGTTCCGCATGCTCGACGCGCCGCGCATCGCCGCCGACGCGGCCGGGGCCCGGCGCATCCAGGTCAACGCCGGCGGCGTGGTCCTCGGCATCTTCCTCGGCCTGCTGATCATCGGCGTCCGCGAGTTCATGGACAGCAGCTTCCGCACCGAGGCCGACGTGATGAACGTGCTTTCGATTCCGGTCCTGGCGGCGGTGCCGTTCACGCCGACCGCGGCCGACGTGGCACGCGACAAGCGGCAGCAGCGGGCGGTGCACATGACCGCCGCGGCGGTACTCGCGGTCGGCAGCGCCGTCGCGGTGTACCTGCGCCTCTGGCAGTTCATCGTCTAGCAGTCACGGGAACACGCCGGCAGCGGGCAGCGCGGACGTACGAGCGCGCCGCCCGCCTGAGGAGACGAAGGTTTTATGGGTCGAATCGACAAAGCACTGAGCCACACCTCCGACGGGCCGACCGAGATCGTCACCGTCCCGGGAGCGCCGTCGGCGGACGTCTTCGAATCGCCGTGGTCCTTCGAGGGCGGCCCGGCCGGATCGCCAGCGGCTCCCGGTGCGCCGTCGACGGTGCCGACGTCGCCGGGGACGCGCACCCCCATGGCGCTGTTCCGAGGCTTCAACGAGGCGCTCGCCGGCCGCATCGTCGCGACGCCCTCGGCGCCGCCGGTGCTCGCCGAACGCTTCCGCCGCCTCGCCGCATCGCTGCATCACGCGCAGCTAGTGTCGGGCCTGCGCACCGTCATGGTCACGAGCGCCGACCCCGGCGACGGCAAGACGCTGACCTCGGCCAACCTGGCCCTGACGCTGAGTGAGTCCTATCGCCGGCAGGTGCTGCTCATCGACGCCGACCTGCGGCGGCCGTCGCTGCACGACGTGTTCAACGTCCCCAACGTGCACGGCCTGAACGAGGGGCTGAAGTCGCCGAGCGACGCCCGGCTGAACGTGATCAAGATCTCGGACACGCTCACACTGCTGCCCGCGGGCCGCCCGGATCCGGATCCGATGAGCTCGCTGACCTCGACGCGCATGGCCGAGATCCTCCAGGAGGCCTCGCAGCGCTTCGAGTGGATCATCGTCGACACGTCACCGCTCGGCCTGCTCGCCGACGCCAGCCTGCTGTCGCGCATCATCGATCGGTCGCTGCTCGTCATCCGCGCCGGTCAGACGCCGCACGCGTCGGTTGCGCGCGCCGTCGACGCGCTCGGCAAGGATCACATCATCGGTGTCGTCCTCAACGCGGTCGAGGCCGAAGCCACCGACGGCAAGCACTACTACTACACGCGGACCCCGGGGGCCCCCGACGAGCCCGTTGCGCTGCCGACCCGGGAGGGCTAGAGATGCAGGCGTTGCTCGGGGGACTCACGTGGCGACGATCGTCGTTGGTCCTGATGGACCACGTTCTGATCCTCGCCGCCGTGGTCCTCGCCGTCGCCGTGCGCATGGGCCCGACCCATGACCTGCTGGGATGGCCTCTCCTGTGGCGCGCGATCCTCATCGCCGGCGTGCTCCAGATCTGCCTGCACTACCGCGACCTCTACGATCCGCGCCGCCTGCACGATCGCCGGCGCCTGATCGTGGGGCTCCTCGAGGCCCTCGGCGCCGGCTGCGCCCTGCTCGCCGTCATCTATTACTGGCTGCCCGGCCTGGTCGTCGGCCGCGGCATCTTCCTCGTCGGCGCGGCCTTCATCGTGCTGTTCGTCTCGGGCTGGCGCATCGCCTTCGAGTGGCTGTCGTCGCGGATGGCTCCGCACGAGCGCGTCCTCATCGTCGGCACCAGCGTCGCGTCGACCGAGCTCGCCCGCGAGATCTTCGACCGACGCCATCAGCTCGGCGTCGAGTTCGCCGGCTTCATCGAGGTCCCCGGCGCCGGTCCGCACCCGGCCGAGCTCGACGCCATCATCCTCGGCACCACCCACGACATCCCGCGCATCGTCAGCGAGCAGAAAGTCGATCGCGTCGTGGTCAGCCTCGCCGACGCGCGCGGCAAGATCTCGATGGACGAGCTGCTCCACATGAAGCTGAACGACGGCGTGCGCTTCGACCATCTCGCCTCGGTCTACGCCGAGTACACCGGCAAGATCGCGGTCGAGAACCTGCGTCCGAGCTGGTTCGTCTTCTCGGAAGGCTTCCGCAAGGGCCGCCTGCTCCACCTCGCCAAGCGAGGCCTCGACGTCGCGGCCTCGGCCATCGCCCTCATCGTCTTCTCGCCGGTCATGGGCCTGGTCGCCCTTGCCATCCGGATCACCTCGCCCGGCCCGGTGTTCTACCACCAGGCACGGGTGGGCATGAACGGGCGCGTGTTCACGGTGCACAAGTTTCGCTCGATGGGTGTCGACGCCGAGAGCACGACCGGCGCAGTATGGTCGCGCGCGGGCGACCCGCGCGTCACGGCCACCGGACGCGTCCTCCGACGGACCAGGCTCGACGAGCTGCCGCAGTTCTGGAACATCCTCAACGGCGACATGAGCATCGTCGGGCCGCGGCCCGAGCGGCCGGAGTTCGTCGAGGAGCTGAAGGCCGAGATTCCCTTCTACGGCCAGCGTCACGTCGTGCGTCCGGGGCTCACCGGCTGGGCCCAGGTCCGCCACAGCTACGGCTCGTCGGTGCAGGACTCGCTGCAGAAGCTGCAGTACGACCTCTACTACATCAAGAACCTCTCCATCGCCTTCGATCTCTTCATCATGCTGGAGACGATCAAGACGGTCCTGGTCAGGCGGGGGTCCTAGTGTCGTACACCTCGGCTGACCTGCCCGTCCCGGCCGCGCCGCCGCACCGGCCGATGCTGAACGCGATGACCATCGACGTGGAGGATTACTTCCACGTGTCGGCGTTCGCCGACGTCGTGCCGCGCCACGCCTGGGACGGCTTCGAGAGCCGGGTCACCGCCAACACCGATCGCCTGCTCGCGCTGTTCGCCGAGAAGGGCGTCCGCGGCACCTTTTTCGTCCTCGGCTGGGTCGCCGAGCGCCATCCAGCCCTGATCCGCCGCATCGCGCAGGCCGGGCACGAGATCGCCTCGCACAGCTACGCGCATCAGCTCGTCTACGACCTCGACGCCGAGGCCTTCCGCGCCGACCTGCGCCGCGCCAAGCGGCTCATCGAGGACATCAGCGGGCGGGCCGTCCTCGGCTACCGTGCGCCCAGCTATTCGATCACCCAGCAGTCGCTGTGGGCCCTCGACGTGCTGATCGAGGAGGGCTACGCCTACGACGCCAGCATCTTCCCGATCCGTCACGATCGCTACGGCATCCCGAGCGCCCCGCGCCACGCGCATCGCATCGCCCGTCCTGGCGGCTCGATCGTCGAGATACCGGGCTCAACTGCGCTGATCGGTCCGGCGCGCGTCCCGATCGGCGGCGGCTACTTCCGGCTGCTGCCCTACACCGTGACGACCTGGGCCATCAACCAGATCAATCGCGCGGATCGGCGGCCGGCGATGTTCTATCTGCACCCGTGGGAGATCGACCCGGACCAGCCGCGCCTGGCGGCGTCGTCGGTCTCGCGCTGGCGGCACTACAACAACCTCGCCGCGACCGAGCCGCGGCTGCGTCGCCTCCTCGGCGAGTTCACGTGGGGCGCGATCGAGGACGTGTGGCCCGTGCGCACGGTCGCGACGCCGCTGCACGAGGTCCAGCTCGCATGACGGCGCTGGCCGGAGCCCCGCTGCGTCTGGTCCTCGCCGCGATCGCCATCGCCGGCGTCGTCGCCGCTGAATGGCCGGCCCTCGACGGCATGGTTTACATGTGGTCGAACAGCCCGATGTACTCCTACGGCTGGCTGGTGCCGGCGATCAGCGGCTTCGTGCTGTGGTCGCGCCGCGAGCACCTGCGCCGGGTCGTGCCGACGCCCGCCGTCGGCCCCGGGCTGGCGGTCCTCGCCGTCTGGGCCCTGCTCCTCGTGGCGGGCCGCGTCGGCGGCATCCTGCTGCTCGAGCAGGTCGCCCTGGTGATCGCCGTGGCCGGCCTGGTGCTGCTCTTCGCCGGGACGGCGGCGCTGCGCGCGTCCTGGGCCGCGATCGCCTACCTCCTGCTCGGCGTGCCGTTGTGGGACGGCTTCACCGAGCCGCTGCATCTCCGCTTCCAGCTGATGTCGGCCGGCTTCGGGGTGTCGATGCTCCAGGCGCTGGGCATCCCGGCCTACGGGCGAGGGACCTTCATCGAGCTGCCAACCCTCACGATCGAGGTGGCCCGCGCCTGCAGCGGCGTCAACTACTTGATCGCGGTGCTCGCCCTCGGGTTGCCGCTCGCCTACCTCTATCTGCGCTCGTGGTGGCGCCGGGCCGTGCTGATCCTGAGCGCGCTCGTCATCGCGGCCTCCGCCAACAGCCTCCGCGTGGCGATGATCGGGGCGCTCGTCTATTTCGACCTCGGCGCCCCGCTGCACGGTCCGGCCCACATGCTGCACGGTCTGTTCGTCTCGGCGATCGGTCACGTCGCGCTGTTCGTCGGCTTGTGGCTGCTCACGCCGCGAGGTGAGGCCGCGGCAACGACGTCTGCAACGGCTCCCCTCGCGGGGACCCCGGCAGCCGCGCCGCCGCTGTCGCCGGCGCTGGTCCTCGGCACCGCCATCGTCTGGCTGCCGGTGGTCTGGAGCTACGCCGCGATGCCGGCGCCGGTGACGCTGGTGACGGCCCTCGAGCGCCTGCCCGCGACGCTCGGGCCGTGGGGCACCGATCCCTACGCCAC
>JANOIR010000430.1:0-13262 GCA_031407765.1 Vicinamibacteraceae bacterium | reverse complement strand
CCCACGTTGGGCCAATGACGGGGGCGGTGTTCGCGGCGCTGGGCGTTGCGCTCGAGACGACGCAGCAGGTGGTGCTGTTCACTGCAGCCCGCAGCGTGCTCTCGGCGGCGGTGCGGCTCGGCGTGACCGGCAGCTACGAGGCGCAGCGGCTGCAGGCCGAGTGCGCCGCGTGGTCGGCCACGGTGCAGGCGCGCCACTACGACGCCGGGCCAGACGACCTGGCCCAGACCGCGCCGATCATCGACCTCCTGCAGGGCGCGCACGACCGGCTCTATTCGCGCCTCTTCCAGTCGTGAGGTTGGAGTTCTCACATGCACTACATCCCTGGCCAGTCCCCGTACCACGGCGATCCGGACAGCGCCGGCGCGTTCGATCAGCGCCCGGCCCCGCTCGCCCGCGACTACCACGCGCGCGCGTTTACCGTCGGCATCGGCGGTCCGGTGGGCAGCGGCAAGACGGCGCTGCTGCTGGCGCTGTGCCGCGCGCTACGCGACGATCACAACCTTGCGGTCGTGACCAACGACATCTTCACGCGCGAGGACGCCGAATTCCTGACGCGCCATCACGCGCTCGCGCCGGAGCGCATCGCCGCGGTCGAGACCGGCGGCTGCCCGCACACCGCGGTGCGCGACGACATCAGCCAGAACCTCGACGCGCTGCAGCAGCTGATGCTCGCCTTTCAGCCCGAGCTGCTGTTCGTCGAGAGCGGCGGCGACAACCTGGCGGCGCAGTTCAGCCGCGAGCTGGCCGACTTCACCATCTACGTGATCGACGTGTCGGGCGGGGACAAAATCCCGCGCAAGGGCGGGCCGGGCATCACCCAGTCCGACCTGTTGATCATCAACAAGACCGATCTCGCGACGCTCATCGGCGCCGACCTCGGCGTGATGGAGCGGGACGCCCGCAAGATGCGCGGCAACGGCCCGTTCCTGTTCACGCAGGTGACGCACGGGATCGGCATCCCCGAGATCGTCCGCCACATCCTGGGGGCCTGGGCCGCGGCGCTTCAACCGGCCCGCGTGTGAAGCCTCGAACCGGTCCGGACGCCATCGCTCTAGTTCCAGGGGACTAGCGTGGATCGGCAGCCTGCGCGTCGGGCCCTGTCTGCCGGCGTGCCTGAACGGGATCGTCCAGCCGCTGCTCTTGCGCAGATTGCCTGCAGCACCCAACTGCTCGAGTGGGCGGACGATGACGCCGAGAAGCAGGCGGCCATCCGCGAGATTCGGAGGGGCACGGAACGGGGTACGTCGATCACGCGCCAGCTGCTAGGGCTTGCGCGGAATCCGACCGAGGGCGCGGGAGCACACAGGCTGAATCAGCTCGTCGAGATCGTCGCGGCTACTCTCCGCTCGATGCTCCCGTCCACGATCGTGCTGGATATCGGTGAGATGTCGTCCAGGCGCGTGTGGATCGGACCGGATGCGTTCGAGCAGGTACTTCTCAATCTGGCGTTGAAGGCGCCCGACGCGATGCCGGAAGGGGGCACGCTGACCCTGCGGTCGCGCGCTGACGTGTCGGCCACGAACGCTGGCCAACGCGGAGGAGCTGCTCCCGCCCTGAACGGGCCGCACGTCGTACTGGATGTCGTCGACACTGGTGGCGGTATCCCGGACCATCTGAGGCCGCGCATCTTCGAACCGCTTTTCACGACCAAAGGGGCACGCGGGACGGGGTTGGGTCTTGCGCTGTGCCAGGAGCTGATGCGGGAGGCTGGCGGCGATCTTCTCATCGAGAGCGAGGAGCGCCAGGGCACGCGGGTGTCGATGATGATACCTGCGCAAGCGCCACTCAACGACGGAACGCACCATCGTGAGGCGTGACTAGACTAGAGGCGTGCGTTCGCCGCCGGCGCGGATCCCGAGACAGTCGGCGTGTGGCAGATTGAACATCGGCAAGAACCAGCATTCGCCATACTGAGCAGCTGCCGTGACGCACCACCCGTCCGCGAAAGCGGAGCTGGCGCGTGCCGGGACGAGAATGCCATGCTCTACGAGTTCATCACCACGTATCGCGATGCAATCATCACAAGGGCAAGAGAGAAGCTGACTGCTCGGCCATGGCCTTCGGCGTCCGCGCAAGAACTCGAGAACGGCGTCCCACTCTTCCTGACCCAGCTGTCGGAGACGCTTCGATCGGAATCAACGGACGCGGCACATTCCCAGCGTGCGATCGGCTTCGCCGCGACGCGCCACGGGAGCGAACTGCTCGCCCTCGGGTTCACGGTGTCTCAGGTCGTTCACGATTATGGAGACATCTGTCAGGCCGTGACCGAGCTTGCCATCGAACAGAATGCGCCAATCACCACCGACGAATTCAAGACACTGAACGGCTGTCTCGACACTGCGATCGCGGAAGCAGTGACAGAACACGCGCGCATCACGGCCGAAGCGAGGTCCACTGAAGAATCCGAGCGCTCGGGATACGTCGCTCACGAGACCCGCGACCTGCTGAATACGGCGATCCTGGCGTATCAGACTCTCAAGCGGGGTACGGTCGCCATCAACGGCAGTACCGGTGCGGTGCTTGGGCGAAGCCTGATGGGGCTGCGCGACCTCGTCGACAGCACCCTGTCCGAGATTCGCATAGCCGCCAATCAGCAGCGACGCGAGCGCGTGTCGATCACGGCGTTTCTCAATGACATCGCGATCGCCGGCGGCCTCCACGCTGAGTCCCGCGGACTGCAATTCGCGATCGAGCCTGGCGACCTTGGCTGGGCGGTGACCGCGGACCCGCAGCTGCTCGCGTCGGCGGTGACCAACCTCTTGAACAATGCTTTCAAGTACACGCTCCCGGGCGGGCGCGTGGTGCTGCGGGCACGGACAGTCGAGGACGCGCGCCTCCTGATTGAGGTCGAAGACGAATGCGGTGGCATTCCCGACAGCGAAGGCGACCCGTTCCAATCCTTCGGCAAGCGTCGCGGACGCGACCGGACAGGCCTCGGCCTGGGGCTCTCGATTGCTAGAAAAGCCGTCAGGGCTCACGGCGGCGACATCCACATTCGCAACATCCCCGATAAAGGCTGCGTCTTCATCATCGACGTGCCGCTGGCGGCGAAGGTCGTGCCGATATCGCCTGGCGTCGCACCATACATAACTCGTCATCGCGGTCTTTAGGCAGTCCGAGTCCCCAGCCCAAGCCGGCGTACGCCGACCGTGGCGCAACCTCCCTGCGCCAGCTTCCGCGACGCGTTGATTCGACGGCCGTTTTAGTTCACATGATTGGGACACTCCAAGCGGCTCGCCATGCCTGAGAACCTTACGGCCAAGCGGCTTCTCGATCTGATCCCGGCCATCATGCAGCGGTGGGACGACCGGGTACGTGGCGAGGTCTCCCCAGCGGCGGCGGCCGCGGAGATCGTTCTTCGCGACAGCATCCCTGAAATGCTTCAGGTGATGGCGAAGGTGCTTGGCGACCGGACAGATCCCAGAACCGCAGCGAGGGACCTGGCGTATCTGAGCGTTCATGGCAAGGAGCGCGCGAACCAAACCACGTATTCCCTGGAAGAACTGATTCTCGAGTTTCACATTCTTCAGGAAGTCGTCCTGGAGGCCTTGGAGCCAGACCATCTTCTCGATGCGCGCGACCGCGGCGTGATCATCCAGTACGTCAACGAGATGGTTCGCGTGGCTGCGGGCGAATTTGCCCGTGTCCAGCAGGCCCTGCAAGCCTACGCTGATCGTCTAGCGCAAACCGACCGCTCGAAAGATGAGTTCCTGGCGATGCTCGGCCACGAGCTGCGCAATCCCCTCGGCGCTATTTCCACGGCGTTGTTTCTGCTTCACGAAGGCCCCGCAGACCCTGCGACACAAAAGAGAGCGTTGGTCGTCGCGACCCGTCAGGCCCGGCACATGAAGCAAATGCTGGACGATCTGTTGGACCTCGCTCGCATCAATGAGGGCAAGATTATGCTTCAGCGGACGCGCCTGGACCTGGGCACGGAGATGCAACAGGCCTTGGAGGTTGCGCAAAGGCGTTTTGCTCTTCGCAAGCATGTGGTCTCGCTGTCCCAACCAATGGAGCGGATTTACGTGATGGCGGATCCGGTGCGCTTGGGACAATGCTTCGCGAACCTATTGGCCAACGCTGCCAAATACACCAACCTCGGCGGTCGCATCGAAGTGTCCCTCGCGCGGGACGACGAGGGCGCGGTCATACACGTGTGTGATGATGGTATCGGCATCCCGTCCGAACTACTGCCGAACGTCTTCGACCTGTTCAGGCAAGCCCCTCGGGGTCCCGACCGTGCGGGGGGCGGTCTGGGCCTCGGGCTGACAATCGTGCGGCGTCTGATTGAGCTGCACGGAGGCCGCGTGGAGGCGAAGAGCGAGGGCGTTGGGATGGGCAGCGAGTTCATGGTGCGCCTCCCGGTGCTGGACGCAGTCCAAGATGCCCCCCCGCCACCCCAGCGGCCTCAGCTCACCACTGCCGGTCTGAAGGTGTTACTTGTCGAAGACAGCCCGGACTCCGCCGAGATGATGGCCGGCGCTCTCGAAATGCTCGGGTGCCACGTGGCTATAGCGCATGACGGACCCGCGGCCCTGGCGGCCGTCGCAACGGATTGCCCCGATGTCGGACTGCTGGATATTGGCCTGCCAGGGATGAGTGGATATGAGCTGGCGGCCAAGCTCCGGGCGGGCGGGTTTTGTCCGCCGTCGTTGAAGCTGGTCGCGGTCACGGGCTACGCAAAAAATCCCGAGGCTCTTGCAGCCGCCGGCTTCGACGGCCACCTCTCGAAGCCGGTTGATTTTGAGCAACTGGGAGAAACACTCGCAAACGTGATCGCTGCGAGGCACGAGCCGTCGCTTCCGTGACACCGATGGATCGGCGATTCGCGACGCGCGCGGCCAGCCGGACCCTCGGCATGGGTTGGAGGCGAGATGACCATCGATGTTCTGGATCAATTGGCAGCGCTCGTTCAGCACGAACGCCAGGTAATACTGTCGCGCTGGCGGGATCAGGTGCGGCAACTGCCTTCGGCGCGGCGGCTCGACGTCCCGACGCTCAACGATCACCTCCCGGGACTGCTGGACGAATTGGCTGCAGCGCTGCAGTCCAAATCTGAACAGACCATCCCGCAGGCGCTCAGCGAGAGCAGCCCGCCGGCTCATGGACTGCAGCGTCTCCAAGACGCATTCGACATCGAAGAGGTCGTGGCGGAGTACAACATCCTGCGCGGCTGCATCCACGACCTCGCCGCCGCCCTTGGAGTCAGCCTGCAAGGGCGGCCTTTCCACATTGTCAATCGGGTCTTCGATCAGGCGATCGGACAGGCCTTGCAGACGTACGCCACCCAGCGCGCGCTGGAGGTGCAGCGGCGCCGGGAAGAGTACCTCGCCTTTGTGGCGCACGATCTGCGAACGCCGTTGAATGCCATTTCGCTGGCTGGACGAGTGCTCGAACTGTCCCTGCCGGAGCGAGGCGGCAACGCTGAAGCAGCCCTGATGTTGAAGGCTTTGCGTCGCAACGTGCAGCAGCTCGAAGGCCTGGTCAGCAAGGTGCTCGAGGAGAGCGCGAATCTCCAAACCGAAGTGGGCGTCAAACTGCAGCGGCGCGAGTTGTACTTGTGGTCCCTTCTGGAGGCCCTCACTCACGATCTTCATCCCGTGGCAGGGACCGCCAGCACCCAACTGCTCAACCAGGTCCCCGACGACCTGGTGATCTATGCCGACGCCAGTCTGCTGAGGCGGATCTTTCAGAACCTGATCGCCAACGCGATCAAGTACACGCCCCGCGGCGAGGTTGTCATCGGAGCACGGGTACTCGAGGCGGAGGAAGCAGTCGAGTGCTGGGTCGTCGACAACGGTGCGGGAATCCCCGAAGCCTTGCTGGACAGCGTCTTCGAAAAGGGAGAATCCGACCCGGACAGCGAGGGTGGAACGGGCGTAGGGCTGGCCATCGTAAAGACGTTCACGGCGGCTCACGGCGGGACGGTGACCGTCCAGAGCCAGCAAGGCGGCGGCTCGACGTTCCGAATTTGGCTGCCCACCAAGACGAATGCAAGCGGCCGAACCCATCGCTCGAGCTGACCGGGGCGCGGCAGCGGGCTCGCTATCCCTACTCATGTGCGTGTTGGCGACGGATCGCCGTTGAATCGCGATGGAACGTGAAAGCACCGCAGCGGCAAGCGGACGAGCGCACAGGAAGAAATGGCTGCGGGAAAACGGATGGACGGTTCCCAAGTGACTAAGAAGACGTTCGAGAAATGGCTTGAAGAAGCAGTCACCCAGTCGATCGCCGCGTTCGAGTCTGCACATGTCGACGAGTTCGAAGGGCTTGGCGTGTTCGAGGGAGATGGACTTGAACTCGTGCGGCAATGTTGTGCACTACTCGAGGACGGTCGGACAATCCTCCGAAGCGTGCAAGGGGCGCGCTCCTTCCGATATCTCACGATGTTCCTCCCCCTCGGACACACGAGCGTGCTGCGCCTTTGGCAGGACGAACTATGGGACAGGGTGACCGGTGCGGGTGAGCCGCCGAGCGTTTACCTGATCGCCGGCGATCAACTTCTCGAGGAATGGGACGAGGAGTATCGTCGGCCCGTGCAGGTTCCACTGGCCAATCGTTCCGGGTTTCGGGCTCTATATAGATGCTGGCGCACCACAGACGACATGCAAAGGTCGTGGGAGTTCGCGAGCGGGATCTTCATCATTGTCGATTTTCGTGAGGCACCTCTCCCGGAGGGTTGATCCCTGGCGGGTGGCTTCCGCCCGAGGTCATGGGGGAGGACTCGTTGGGAACGAATCCCACCCTCTCCGCCATCGTCAGCGGATCGGTTTTCCGGCGGCCGGGTGATCGGCCGTCCAGTCGACGCCGACCCAGGAGGCCAGGGTCGCGGCGATCTGGTTCGAGGATACCGCCGGCCCGCCGCGCCATTCGCCGCGCTGCGCCATCTTCGGCGACACGAACGCCATCCAGACGCCCTCGGCGTCGGGGTACTTCTCGCCGTGGTGGCGCCAGCCGTCGGCGGTGTGGCCGCGCCCGTGGTCGGTCGTGATCAGCAGGTGCGTCCGGCCGCGGTAGTCCGGCTGCGCCTGCAGCCAGGTCCACAGTCGCTCCAGCCAGCGGTCCGTGCGCGCATAGGCGTCGAGCAGGCGGTCGTAGCGGCCGTCGTGCGCCCAGTCGTCGGTTTCGTCGAGTGCCAGATAGAGCACGCGGGGACGCGCGTGCGTCAGGTAGGCCATCGCCTGGTTCACGGTGAAGGCGTCGAGCCGGGTGTGATCCCAGGGCGAGCCGGTTTCGCTCTGTAGCCGATTGGTGAGCGCGGTGTCGGCTCCGGGAATGTCGAGCGGCTCGTCGCCGGCATTGATCACCGTCGCGCCTTCGGTGTGCTCGGCGATGGCGTTGAAGACGTCCCAGCTCGCGAACGTCGCCACCTGTTCGCGTGACAGCCCGCGCGTCCGGCGCAGCCCTTCGAGAATCGTTTCCTCCGGATTGCGGACCGGATCGTTGCTGGTGATGGCCGCGTCGAGCGCCTGGCCGACGAGGATCTCGGCGTAGCCCGGGTACGAGAAGAACCGCCGGTTGGTCAGCCGAGCCTGGCTGCCGAGCGCCGGGTTGCCGGCGATGGACCCCTCCTCGGTCACCAGCCGCCAGAAGAAGGGGAGGAGCTTGCGCCGCCGCTCCTCGGGCGTCGGCGCCCAGAAACGCTTGTAGGTCGGCGACTCTTCGACCTTCTCTTCCGCCTTGAGTGTGCTCTTCAACACGTCGATATCGAGGCCGCCGAAAATCTCCTCGGTGCGGGCGCCGTCGAGCGTGATCAGCACGACCGCATCAGCGGGCTGGCTCTGCTGACTGCGTGCCGACGACTCCGCGAGGGTGACGGCAGCGAGCGCGAGGATCAACCAGATTGCGTAACGGTGCGGCACGAGACCTCCTGAGCGACTCAACGATTATGACCCTCGCCGGCGACGCTCGCGTGACGCCGGCCGGTCCTCGGATGCTGCAGGTCTCGCTGCGCTACACGTTCTGAGGTAATCGCACGCGTCAGTCGACGCCGACTCCGGAGTCGAATTGTCGAGTACCCTGGGGCAGCCGCGCGAGGCTGCGCCCATGCACTATCCCGAGATCGCGATTCCCGACGACCGCATCCCGCGCGCCGTGCTGCCGGCGCTGCAGCACGTCCTCGACACCTACGCCAGCGAGACCAACAAGGTGGCGGCGGTGTGGCGGGGCTTCACCGACGCCGACCTTGCGTTCCGGCCGCATCCGCGATCGAGCACCGTCGGCGACATCCTGAAGCACCAGCTCCTGTCGGAGCGTCGTTTCTTCGGCGAGTTCCTCGGATCGCCCGAGCCCGCGGCGGCCGACGTCGTGCCGGCGCCGCTCGCCGTCGCCGCCGCCATCGCCCGGCTCTGCGCCCTGGCAGAGCCGCGCCTGGCCTTTCTCACCACGCAACCTGATGCCTGGTGGGCGACGCGGGTGCCCTTCTTCGACGTCGAGCGCGAGCGTATCTGGATCGTGTGGCGTCGCATCCTGCACACGGCGCACCATCGCACGCAGCTGTCCGTCTACCTGCGCCTGCTCGATCGGCGCGTGCCGCCGACCTACGGCCCGACCGCGGACGCGACCTGGGATGGGGCCGATCCGACGACGACCGTTGACGCCGCCGCGCGGCGGTGAGGAGCGCGATGACCCCCGACGATTTTCGCGACATCATCCTCGCCCTCGACGGCGCCGCCGAGGGGGCGCACATGGGGCACCCGGACTTCCGGGCCAACGGCCGGATCTTCGCCAGCCTTCACTCGCAGGATCGTTTCGGAATGGTGAAGCTGACGCCCGAGGAGCAGGCGGTGCTGCTGGGCGATCATCCGAAGACGTTCGAGCCGTCGGCCGGCGCCTGGGGCCGCCAGGGCTGCACGAACGTGAAGCTCGCGACCGCCGACAAGCGGGCCGTCCGTGCGGCCGCGCGGCTGGCGTGGGAGGCGGTGATGGCAGCGAAGTCGCCGCGTAAGCGATCGCGGTGACCGGTCACTCGCCGAGGAAGTCGGCGAGCGGCAGCAGCTCCTCGATGTGATCGCAGATGGCTTTCGTCGCCATCAGCATCGGCACCGCGAGCAGCATGCCCCACACGCCCCACATCCAGCTCCAGAACAGCAGGCTGGCGAAGATGGCGATGTGATTGAGCCGGCCAACCCGGCCGAGCATGATCGGCGTCAGCAGCCAGCCCTCGAGCGAGGTGATGACCAATGCCACGGCGGCGACGAGTAGCGCCTGCTCGATGGTGCCGAACTGCACGAATCCGACCACGGCGAGGCCGCCGGTGACGAGGATCGGGCCGAAGTAGGGGACGGTGTTGAGCACGCCGGCGGCCAGGCCCCAGACGATCGGCTGTTGCAGCCCCAGCGCCCATAGCGCCAGCGCCGTCACGATCCCGACGATGGCGCTGGTCGCGATCTGGACCAGCAGGAAGCGCTCGACCTGTGTGCTGATCTCGTCGAGGATCTGCACCGTGACGCGCTTCCGCGTCAGGGTTGGCCCGATGTGCTTCACCAGCTTGCGCTTGAACAGGTCGTTGGCGACGAGCAGGAAGTAGTTGAGGAACGCGACCATGACCGCCTGCGCACTGATGGCGAGCGCCCCCATCGAGCCGTACCACAGGTAGCTCGACGCGCGCAGCGGCGGCTCTTCGATCTGGACGCGCATGACGCCTTTGGGCGTGCTGTACGAGCTCGACACCTCCGCCGCGGCCTTGTCGAGCTCGCGCGCGGTCTGTTGCACCGTGTCGAGCGCGCTCGGCTGCGGTGACGGCCGGCGCAATTCGGCTCGCAGCTTGCGTACTCCCTCGGGCAGCCGCTCGACCACCGCCATGACGTCGTCCGACAGCGCGTAGGCGCCGGCGCCGATGCCGCCGAGCGCGACGAGGAGCACGACGGCCGCGCCCAGGGCGCGCGGCAGGCGCCACCGCTGCAGCCAGTCGACGATGGGATCGAGCGCGTAGAAGAGCAGCCCGCTGACGACGAACGGGATGATCACCGCCTGCGCGAGCTGCAGCATCGCCAGGATCGAGGCGCCGGCGATGATCGTGAGCGAGGCGCTGCGCACGTCCACGGGCATGTGGACGCGGAAGGGCTCGTCGCGCCAGCCGCGGCGCGGCCGCTCATCGTTGGCGCCGACCGCTTGGGCATCGCCAGGGGACGGCGGTTCGTTGCTGATGCTGGCCACCGTCTGTGGAGCATCAGGTACGGGGTCGAACGCCATGCGCGACGTGTTTGCACGAATCACTCCGGCAGCGTTTTTGCTCCTTTCCGCAGCGTGAAGCAGCCCGGCTGAGGCTTCTGTCGGGAATCGAGACACCGTCGTCACACCCCACGGATGAGAGAGGGAACGAGATGACCCAACCCAAGCAAACCGGTGCCGTCCGCGTGGCCGAGATGCCGCGCTCGACCTACGTGACCGGGCTGTACAACACGCCCGAATCGGCGAACCTGGCCTACGACGAGCTGCGCTCGACGCACGGCTACGATACCGACGACATCGACGTCGTGATGTCGGACGAGACCCGCGTCCGCGATTTCACCGCCGGCAGTTCGACCCTGACGCTGGAGGAAGGCAACAAGGCCGCGGCGGGCCTCGCCACCGGCGGCGCCATCGGCGGCAGCGTCGGCGCGGCGCTGGCGGCGATGTTCGCGGTCGGCGCCTCGATCGTCGTGCCCGGCGTCGGCCTGGTGATTGCCGGCCCGATCGCCGCGGCACTGGCCGGGGCCGGCGCCGGCGCGGCGACCGGCGGGATCATCGGCGCGCTGGTCGGGGCCGGCATCCCCGAAGATCGCGCCATGGTCTACGAGCGCGGTCTGAAGGCAGGCGGCGTCGTCGTCGGGGCCCGCGCTCGCGACGAGGCGCACGCCACGCAGCTCGAACACGACTTCGAGACCTACGGCGGCACGGGCGTGCGCCGGTAGCGCCAGTTTCACGTCGCGAACGAGGCATCGTCATGCGCTACATCGTCGCCTGGCTGCTCGGCGTCCCGCTGAGCGTGATCGTCGTCTGGTACGTCCTCAGCCACGTCGCCTGCGGCTCGTAGGGCTGCTAGTCCAGGCCGGATCGCCGGCCGTGGTGCTGGACGAGGATCGCGGCGACCGCGGTCGCGTTCTGCTCGACGGCATAGTCGAGGGCGGTCCGGCCACGTCCATCGGCAAGATTGGTGTTGGCGCCGTGCGCCAGCAGCACTCGCGCCAGCAACGGCCGATTGCGCGCCGCGGCCCAGTGGAGCGGTGTGCCCCCCGGGATGTTCCAGTGGTCGCGGCGGACGTTCACCGCGTCCGGGTCGTCGCGGAGGCGGGCCTGGACGTCTTCGGCGAGGTCGTGCGCCACTGCGTCGTGCAGGTCGACCAGGCCGCGGGCGCGAAACCACGCCGCGATGGCCTCCTGCCGGTTGTGCACCGCCCATCCGAACGGTGTCGCGACGAACGGGTTGTCGCGGTTCGACACGTCCGCCCCGCGCGCCACCAGGCGCTCCACCATCTGCAGGTCACCCGCCCACGCCGCCCGATGGAGCGCGGTGCCGTTCAGGACCCCGATGGTGTTCCAGTCGCCGTCGCGCTCGAACAATGCGTCAACGACGTGCGGCTGGCGGTTGACGTAAGCGAAGAGCAGCGCCAGACCGACGGCTTCGCGCGGGCTCAGCTCGCGGGCCTGCCGCCAGATCCGTTCCCGCAGCCCGCCACCGCCATCGAACGCCGCCTGCACGCGCGGCAGATCGCCCAGCGCCGCCGCCGCACACAGGTCGATCGGCGCGCCGAGCGCGATCATGGCCTGCGCCGCGCGAGGCGCGTGGTTGCTGAGCGGCGCGTCGAGGACCCCCGGCGAGGCCAGATCGAGCGCGGCGCCGTGCGCGCGTAGCGCGTCGATCAGCGGCGCCGAGAGATCCGCGTCGCTGGCCTGGCGGCTGGTGATGACCAGGCCCATCGTCGTCGACGCCGGCGGCCCGAGCGTTTTCGCCTCGGGATCGGCGCCGGCCTCGAGCAGCATCCGCGCGATCGCCACCGTCGCCGGCCCGAAGCCGCCGGCGTCGTTCCAGCCCGGGTTGCCGGCGACGTGATGCAGCAGCGTGGCGCCCGAGAAATAGCCGAGCGGCGGGCGCGCCTCGGCGCGGAGATGCAGCAGCAGGGGATCGCCGGCGACGATCGCGCGCAGGCGATCGACCTGGCCAGTGTAGAGCGCCGCGACTGCGTCGTCGAAGGGGGTAGCCGACATGCCGCCTGCCGGCGTCAGCCGCGGGCGCCGCCGCGCCGTCGGGCGCGCCGCGGCCCGATTCTATGCCGAGTTCGCCGGCGGGGTTGTGTCGGAGGCCGTCCCGCGGCAAGACTACCGTCGATGGATCTCCGTATCAGGCGCCTCGTGCCCCACGCTGTCCTGCCCTCGGCCGCGCATCCTGGCGACGCCGGCCTCGACCTGCACGCCGCCGCCGCGATGACGATCGCGCCGGGCGCGTGGGCGACCGTGCCCACCGGCCTCACCATCGAGCTGCCCGCCGGCACGGAAGGGCAGGTCCGACCGCGCAGCGGACTGGCGGTGCGTCACGGCGTCACCGTGCTCAACGCACCGGGGACGATCGACGAAGGCTACCGCGGCGAGCTCGGCGTGATCCTGATCAACCACGGCCCGGCGCCGTTCGAGATCACCCCCGGCGCGCGCATCGCGCAACTGGTGGTGAAGCCCCGCCTCGAGGTGCAGGTGGTCGAAGTCGACGAGGTGTCGGCGACGGCGCGCGGCGCCGGCGGATTCGGTTCCACAGGAGTCTGATCGTGCCCCAGAAGTTCTGGCTGATGAAGGTCGAGCCGAGCGCCTACACGATCGATCGGCTCGAGCGTGACACGACCACGAGCTGGGAAGGCGTCCGCAACTACCAGGCGCGCAACTTCCTGCGCGACGAGATGCAGGTCGGCGACGGCGTGCTGTTCTACGCCTCGAACGCGACGCCGTCCGGGGTCACCGGCCTGGCCCAGATCGTCAAGGCCGGCTACCCGGACGCGACCGCGTGGACCAAGGGCCACCACTACTTCGATGCCGACAGTCGCCAGGACAACCCCACCTGGTTCATGGTCGACATCGGCTTCGTCGAACGGTTTCCCGCGGTCGTCCCGCTCGAGACGCTGAAGACGGCCCGCGGCCTCGAGCAGATGGCCGTGACGCAGAAGGGCAGCCGGCTCTCGGTGCAGCCGGTGACCAAGGGCGAGTACGACATCGTCTGCCGGCTCGGGCGGAAGCGCTGAGGTCCTGCCGGCTACGGCCGAACGCTGAAGTCGAGCGGCAGGCCGACGAAC
>JANOIR010000347.1:0-2723 GCA_031407765.1 Vicinamibacteraceae bacterium | reverse complement strand
CGCGCGTGAGAGCGCGGCCGCCAACAAAGGCTGTGCGCGCGACCGAGCGGCGACGTTATTCTCAGCCAATGCTGCTCGTCCTCGGGATGCTGGCGGTCCTCGCGACCCAGCCTGCGGCGGCGGAGCGATCGCCGTACCTGGACGCGGTGCGCCGCTACGGGGCCGGCACCGAAGGCGAGGCGATGGCCGCGCTCTACACGCTGCGCCTCACGCGCGCCGACAAGGTCTTCGAGGAGCTCGACACCCGCGTCTGCAACTCAGCAGGGGCGCGCTCGTGCCTCCCGGCGCGCCTGGCCGCCGAGCCCGGCGACGTGCGCGAACGCGTCCACGCGGCGTGGCGGCGCCTGTACCCGCGCGCCCTCGCCGTCCATATCGAGGCGCTCGCCAATGCCGACCCGGTCGGGGACCCCGGGTCCGTCACCCTGCATCGCGAGATCGTGCGCCGGCTCATCGCCCGCCTCGAGGTCATCGGACGCGAGCCGTCCGCGCCGGCCCCGTTCGCCACCGTGGCCGCGACCGGCCGGCGCCTGCTGCTCTGGGCCCTCCAGTTCCTCGGCGACGAGGTCGGCCTGGCCGACACGGTGGACGCCTTCGAAGCCGAGGGCGTCCGCGATCTCGAGCAGCGGCTCGCGCGCGCCGATCTCGAGGAGCTCCGCGCGATGCCCCACACGGTCGCCGCCACCGTGCGCCGCCGCAGCCTCATGACCTCCACCCCGAGCGAGGGGATCCTGGCGCAGGAGCAGGCGCGGCAGCTCGGTCGCGCGGTCCGCGCCTACGACGCGATTCTCGCCGACCAGCCGGCGTGCGCCGAAGCCCGCGTGCGGCTCGCGCGCGTCCTGCTCCGCCTGGGGCGGCTCGCCGACGCCGAGACGCAGCTGCAGGCCGTCGCGCGGCTCGAGCGCGACGCACGCCAGACCTACTTCGCTGCGATCTTCCTCGCCGACGTCCGCGAGCGACAGGGACGCCGTGCCGACGCGATCGCCGCCTACGACGCGGCGCGGCTGGCTTGGCCGGGCGCGCAGACGCCGGTGGTCGCTCTGGCGCGCCTGCGCGCGCTCGAAGGCGCCCACGCCGAGGCGCGGGCCGCGCTGGCAACGCTGGCGCTCGGCGCCAGGGACGCCGGCGACGGGTCGGACCCGTGGCACGGGTACGACGGTGGCCAGGGATGGCGGCTCCCAGCCGCGATCGCCGCGCTGCAGGCGACGTTCGAACCATGGTGATCGCGCGGCTCCTCTTCGGCCTCCCGCTTGCGCTCGCCGCGCTGGGCGCGGCTCCGGGACAGTTCCGCGCCAGTGTGGACGGGGTCCGCCTCGAGGCGCTGGTCGTCGAGCGCGGCCAGTCGCTGAAGGGCCTGACTGAAGGTGACTTCACGGTCACCGACAACGGGGTGCCGCAGTCGATCTCGGTGCGTCCGATCGACGCGGCGGACATCGACGTCGTGGTCGCGCTCGATACCAGCGCGAGCGTCCGCGGCGCCCGCCTCGAGCACCTGCGGGCCGCGACCGGCGCGCTCGTGCAGCGACTGGCGCCCGGCGACCGGACGACACTCATCGCCTTCAATCACCGGCTGGCGATCGGTCCGGCGGACGCGGCGCCGGACGCGTTGCGCCCGCGGCTGGCGGTGCTCGCTGCCGGCGGCGCGACGTCGCTCGTGGATGCGGCGACGACCGCGCTCGTCTGGGCGTCGGGTCGCGGCCGGCCGAGCCTGGCCATCATCTTCAGCGACGGTCGCGACACCGCGAGCTGGACCCGATTCGAGCAGGCGCTGTCGCTCGCGAAGGTCAGCGACGCCGTGGTCGACGCGGTGGTGACGGGCGAGCTCGTGCCGACCGGCACGCCCCGCGGCGGGTTCAATGAGCCGACGTTCGCGCCCAGCCAGGGCGGCAGCGGAGCGCGGGGCGCCGCGGAGCGCTTCCTGGTCGACTTCACCGGCCTGACCGGCGGTCAGGTCCTCAACGGCGACGCCGGCAGTGGTCTGGCCGACACCTTCGCGACGTCCCTGGCGCAGTTCCGCACGCGCTACGAGCTGACCTACATGCCGACCTCCGCGGATCCCGGCTGGCATGCGATCGAGGTGCAGGTGACGAGCCGGCGCGGCGTGACCGTCCATGCGCGCCGCGGCTACCAGCGGTGATCATCGCCATGGCCATGTTCCTGCCCGTCGCCGCCGCTGTCGTTGTGCTCGGCGCGCAACCGTCCGCGCCACCCGCGTCGCCCTACCTGGACGCGGTGCGCCGGTATGGCTCCGGCACCGAGGCGGATGCCGTCCGGGCCGTGGCCGCGCTGCGCATCGAGCGTCCGGAGCGCGTCTTCGACGAGCTCGACCGGGGCCTCTGCCGCGCCGTCCAGGCGCGCTCCTGCCATCCCGCCGATCTCGAACGGCTGGACCCGGCGCCGCGGGCGCGGCTCTTCGCGCTGTGGCAAGCCCTCTATCCGCGGGCCCTTGCCGTGCACCTCGAGGTGTTCGGCGGGCTCCATCCGGGCCGTGACGCCGCGGCGCTGGCCGCGCACCGCGCCGTGATCCTCCGCGTGATCGTCCGCATCGAGCAGATCGCCGCGCACGCCGACGTGCCCGACGAGTTCGCGCGCTTCGCCATCGCCGGCCGGCGGCTGCTCGTCTGGGTACAGCAGTACCTGCGGGACGAAGCCGGGCTGGCGAGGACGCTGGAGGCGTTCGCGCCGGCGATCCCGCAGGACGTCGAGCTGCGACTGGCCCGCGCCGC
>JANOIR010000342.1:0-10062 GCA_031407765.1 Vicinamibacteraceae bacterium | reverse complement strand
ACCCCTCGGCGCGGAGGTGCTCGCAGAACTGCAGCCGCACACCGATCCCAAGCGGGTCGCCGAGGCGCTCAACGCCACCACCGAGACGGTGGCCTATCTCGAAAGCAATCCCCTCTTTCCACTGCGCGCGGGCACCGGGCTCGATGCGGCGCTGGCAGCGCTCCCGGTTCAGGGGCACCTGCTGGAGCCGCTCCCGTTGCGGCTGGTCGCCGACTTCCTCGACTCGGTGGAGCTGGCGCGCAACGCGGTGCGTAAGGCCGCCGGCTCCTTCCCGATCCTGAATGCGGCGGTGGCGCGGGCGGCGAGCTTCAAGCCGGAAGTGGCGGCGGTGCGTCACGCCATCGATCCGTCAGGCGAGGTGCTCGATCACGCCAGCCCCGAGCTGCGCCGGATTCGCGATCAACTGCGCCAGAAGCGGCAGCGGCTCCGCACCACCCTCGATCAATTCATTCGCGGCAAGGAGACGACGAAGTACCTGCAGGAGCAGGTGGTCACCGACCGCCAGGGCCGCTACGTGGTGGTCGTCAAGTCGGAGCACCGCCACGCCATTCCGGGCCTGATCCACGGCAGCTCCGCCTCCGGCGCCAGCCTGTATCTCGAGCCGCTGGCGACCGTCGAGATCAACAACGAGCTGGTCGCGCTCACCGAGGAAGAGAAGGCCGAGGTCTACCGGATCCTGACCGCGCTGACCAACGCGTTCCGCCTGCGCGGCGAGGAGCTGGCGAGCACCCTCGACGCGGCGACGACACTCGACGTCGTGCAGGCCAAAGCGCGGCTCGCCGCCGCGTGCCGGGCCAGCGCGCCCGGGCTGTCGGCCGACGGCCGGCTCGAGCTGACCGGTGCCCGCCACCCGCTGCTGATTCCGGCCGTCGTCTCGCGGACCCGCGACGAGGGCGGCACCCGCGTCGCCCGCGATCGCGAACCGGTGGCCGTCGACATCAAGCTGATTCCGCCGACGCGCGTGCTGGTCATCACCGGCCCGAACACCGGCGGCAAGACCGTGGCCCTGAAGACCGCGGCGCTGCTCGCGCTGATGGCGCAATGCGGGCTGCACGTGCCGGCCGAGGAGGGCTCGTCCCTGCCGGTCTTCCAGACGATCTTCGCCGACATCGGCGACGAGCAGTCGATCGACGCCAACCTGAGCACGTTCTCGTGGCACGTCACCAACATCGCGTCGATGGATCGCGCGCTGATGATGCCGGCGCTGGTGCTGCTCGACGAGCTCGGCGCCGGCACCGATCCGGTCGAGGGCGGCGCCCTGGGGATGGCCGTCGTCGATCACTTCCGCGCCCGCGGCGCGCTGGTCATCGCGACCACGCACTACGACGCGCTGAAGTCGTATGCGGCGACGACGCCCGGCGTGGTGGCGGCGGCCTTCAGCGTCGACCCGGAAACCTTCGCGCCGATCTACCGCCTGATCTACGGCTCGCCCGGCGCCAGCCTGGCCCTCGACATGGCGGCGCGGCTCGGCCTGCCCGCGTCGATCGTGGCCGCGGCGCGCGGCTTCCGCACCACGCGGGAGTCGCAGGTCGCCGAGCATCTCGCCCGGGTCGATCACGACTTGCAGGCGGTCGACCGCGAGCGCCGCCAGATCGCGGAAGAGCGGCTCAAGCTCGCCGCTCTCGAGAACGACGTCCGGGCCCGGGCCGACGCGGTGAAGGCGCGCGAGGTGCGGGCCCAGAAGAAGGCCGACGACGCGCTGCAGGTGCGGCTGCGCGAGGCCAAGCGCGAAATCGACGCCGTGGTCGAGGAAGCGCGACGCCGCGCCGGCGTCCTTGCCTTCGACGCCACGGCGCCGCGACTCGTGACCCACGCGTCCGGTCCAACGCGGCAGGGCCGCATGTCGGGCGGCCTCTCGACCGGCGAGACCGGGCACCTGCGCGCCGACGCGCGGGCCGCGCTCGATGCCGTCGCCGGCCGCATGCGCGACGGGGGGGACAGCGAGCTGGTCGACGTGCGGATCGAACCCGAGCCGACGCCCGACGTGCCGCTGGAGATCGGCGTCCGGGTCCGCGTCCCACCCGGCCTCGAAGGCGTCGTCACCTCGGTCCACGGCAAGACGGCGGAGGTCAGCGTCAACGGCAAGCGGCTCAAGGCGGCGGTGGCCGACGTGATCGTGATCGGCCGCCCGGGGGCACCACCGCCGGTGACCGTACGCGTCACGATGACCTCCACCGAATCGACGTCGTCCGATCTCAACGTCATCGGCTGCACCGTGCCGGAAGCGATCGAGCGGACCGACAAGTTCCTCGACCAGGCGGTGATGGGCGATGTGCGCGAAGTGCGGGTGATTCACGGGCACGGCACCGGCCAGCTGCGCCGGGCGCTCACGGCGTTCCTGGCCGAGCACCCGCAGGTGCTGCGCGCCATCGGCGCTCCGTCCAACCAGGGCGGCGGCGGGGTGACGGTCGTGGAGCTGAAGGACTGATGGCCCTCTTTCCCCAGAGCTTCCTCGACGACCTGCGCCTCCAGGCCGACATCGTCCAGGTGGTGCAGGAGACGGTGTCGCTGCGCCGCGTCGGCAGCCGCTACGTCGGCCTGTGCCCGTTCCACAACGAGAAGTCGCCGTCGTTCGGCGTCAATCGCGAGGAGGGTCTCTTCCACTGCTTCGGCTGCGGCGTCGGCGGCAACGTCTTCAAGTTCGTCGAGTTGCACGAGCGTCTCAGCTTCCCGGAGGCGGTCCGCGTCATCGCCAAGAAGTTCGGTGTCGCGATCCCGGAGACGAGCGACGGGCGCAACGATCCTGCGGCCGATGGCGAGCGCGAGAACCTGATCGCGCTGCACGAGGTCGCGGCCAAGTTCTATCGCGACGTGCTGGCGTCCGAGGCCGGCCGCCGCGGGCGTGACCTGCTCGACACGCGCGGCCTGTCGCCCGAGATCGTCCACACGCTCGGCTACGGCTTCGCGCCGCCCGGCCGCGACTCGTTGCTCTCGCACCTGAAGAGCAAGGGCCTGGATCCGAAGCTCGCGGTGAAAGCGGGGCTCGTGGCGGATCGCGACGGCCGGCTCTCGGATCGCTTCTGGAACCGCCTGATGATCCCGATCTGCCGCGAGACCGGCCTGGTCGTGGCCTTCGGCGGGCGGGCGATGGACGCCGATCAGGTGCCCAAGTACCTGAACAGCCCCGAGACGCCGATCTACTCGAAGGGCCGCACGCTCTATGGCCTGAACGTGACCAAGACCGCGATCCGCCAGCAGGGCCGGGCGACGCTGGTCGAGGGCTACTTCGACTTCGCGATGGCCATTCAGGGCGGCGTCACCACCGTCGTCGCGAGCTCCGGCACCGCGCTGACGCAGTTGCAGGCCCAGCTGCTCCGCCGCTTCGCCGCGCGCGTCGTCCTCAGCTTCGACCCGGACGCCGCCGGCCAGGGCGCCGCGGTGCGCTCGTGCGACCTGCTGGTGCGCGAGGGCTTCGAAGTCAACGTCGCGCTGCTGCCGGCCGGGCGCGATCCCGACCTGGTCGTGCGCGAGGAAGGCGGCGAGGCCTACCAGCGCCTCGTCGACGACGCGAAGCCGTACCTCGACTTCCTGGTCGATCGCGCCGTGAAGCAGCACGACACGGCGTCGCCCGCCGGCCGTCTCGCCTTCCTGAACGCGATGCTTTCCGTCGCCGCATCGATTCCGGAGGCCGCCGCGCGCGACCAGTTCGCGGACCGACTGTCGCTCCGGGCGGGCATCAGCGACGACGTGGTCCGCCAGGAGATCCGCAAGGCGGCAGTGGCCCGCAAGGCCACCGTCGCGCCGCCCAAGCCGGTATCCCGGTCGCAGCTCACCGAGGCGGAGCGCGACCTGCTGGCGCAGCTCATGTCGGCCCCGACCGAGGCCGCCGACGCGGTGGCGGCGCTCGAGCCGGCGGACCTGGTCGGGCTGGCGGCGCGTTCGCTCCTGGAGGCGGCGCAGGCCCTGGCCCGGGACGAACGGGCCCAGGGACGGTCCGGATCGGTCGCCTCCCGGCTCCTGTCGGAGCTGGCCGAGGCCGACGTGGCCTTTCTGACGGGCCTTTCCGTGCAAGTCGCGAAGCCGGCGCCGGTGGCCGATTGCATTCGGGCGCTCAAGGAGCGCCGCGCGACACGGGAAAGACAGGAAATTCAGCGTCAGATTGACGCATTTCAGCAAGCCGGGGGGGCTGGCGGGGGCGTCGGCGTCGACGAGCTCCTGGTCCGCAAGATGCGGGAAGCCCGGGCCGCCCAGGCAGAGGGATAGCAGCCGCGGGCTGCTGCAGACCCCGGCATGGCCGGGGGACGTGGTCAAGGAGCCGCTTCCGGGATACGGTAAAGGGGAGCAGGCAGGAGGAACGGACGTTGTCGATCGAAGAGAAATACGACGAAGTGCGGCAGCTGATCTCCATGGGCAAGGAGAAGGGCTATCTGCTCTACGAGGAAGTCAACGAGCTGCTGCCCGCTGACATCACCTCGTCCGAGGAGCTGGACGATCTGTTCAGCACCTTCGGCAACGCCGGCATCGAAGTCGTCGACTCGGAGCAGAAGTATCGCGAGGACAAGCTCCTCGGCGAACGCCCCGACGGCGGCGGCACCGGCGACGAGCCGGAGCTCGATCTCACACCCGGCGCGCTCGACAAGACCAACGATCCCGTCCGCATGTACCTGCGCGAGATGGGCACCGTGCCGCTGCTCACGCGCGAGGGCGAGGTCGAGATCGCCAAGCGCATCGAGCGCGGCAAGCTGGCCGTCATCAAGTCGATCTCGCGCACGCCGACCATCGCGCGCGCGATCATCGACATGGGCGAGCAGCTGCGCGCCGGCAAGCGCACCATCCGCGAGCTGGTGATCTTCAACGACGAGGAGATCACCGACGAGCGCGTCGAAGAGCGCGCCCGCGAAGTGCTCAAGCAGATCGACGCGGTGTCGAAGGCGCACGGCGACTGGGAGAAGCGCGAGGCCAAGGCCGCCGAGGTTCCGAAGCGCCCGGTCGGACCGTTCCGCCGCGCCCGCTGGAAGTCGATGCGCGCGCGCGTCGGCCTCTCGCAGCTGATCCGCCGCATCGAGTTCACCGAGGCGGTGAAGCGGCGCCTCGTCGACGCCGTCAAGGAGCGCGTCGAGGACGTCCAGCGCCTCCAGCGCGAGGTCGACTACATCGAGCGCCAGCTCACGGCCAAGGGCCGCAAGGCCCCGAAGCTGCGCGAGGAGGAGAAGAAGAACCTCGCCAAGCGGCAGAAGGACACGCGCCTCAAGATCCGCGAGAAGAGCGAGGCGCTGAAGGAATCGCCGGAGCGGCTCAAGCGCACGCTCGAGACGATCCATCGCGGCGAGCAGCAGGCCGAGCAGGCCAAGAAGGAGCTGGTCGAAGCCAACCTGCGCCTGGTCGTCTCGATCGCCAAGAAGTACACGAACCGTGGCCTGCAGTTCCTCGACCTGATCCAGGAAGGCAACATCGGCCTGATGAAGGCCGTCGACAAGTTCGAGTACCGCCGCGGCTACAAGTTCTCGACCTACGCGACGTGGTGGATCCGCCAGGCCATCACCCGCGCCATCGCCGATCAGGCCCGCACCATCCGCATCCCGGTGCACATGATCGAGACGATCAACAAGCTCATTCGCACCTCGCGCTCGCTGGTGCAGGAGCTCGGGCGCGAGCCGACCTCGGAAGAGATCGCGCAGCGCATGGACATCCCGGTGGCCAAGGTCCGCAAGGTCCTCAAGATCGCGCAGGAGCCCATCTCGCTCGAGACGCCGATCGGCGAGGAGGAGGACAGCCATCTTGGCGACTTCATCGAGGACCGCAACGTCCTCTCGCCGTCGGACGCGGTGATCAACCTGAACCTGCGCGAACAGACGGAAGCGGTCCTCAAGACGCTGACGCCGCGCGAGGAGAAGGTGATCAAGATGCGCTTCGGCGTCGGCGAGGGCAGCGAGCACACCCTCGAGGAGGTTGGCCAGAACTTCGCGGTCACCCGCGAGCGGATCCGCCAGATCGAGGCCAAGGCGCTGCGCAAGCTGCGCCACCCGTCGCGGAGCCGCAAGCTGAAGGCGTTCCTCGAGGGACGCACCTAGGTTCGGCCTGGTTCGACCAAGTTCGACTCCGGAGTCGACAGCGGCGGCCCAGCCGCCGCTGTCATCGCCGGTTCCCGTCGGGGGCTACCGCAAGCCGCAGCGGCAGTCCGAGCAGCCGGAACACCTCCCGGGCCCATAGCTCAGCGGTTAGAGCCGCCGGCTCATAACCGGCCAGTCCCAGGTTCGAATCCTGGTGGGCCCACCAATCCTTCAATTCCCTCCGCGCCCGGCTGCAAGTAGCTGAAAGCCGGCGCGGTTGCGGCGGTTCGAACAAGGTCGCGTCCGTCGAACGCCATTCCTTCCGGGAAGAACAGCTGTTGGAACCGCTGGCGCTGGTCGAGTGACGACTGCATCCAGAGGTCGGCCGCGCGCGGCAGGATGCGCTCGGCGAACGCCAGAATGCCCTCTACGTCGAGCTCGTCGATTTCGGAGGCGTGACGGTCCATGCGCAGCAGCGTGAGCTCCTGGCGCAGCTTCTCGGCGTGGCGGTCGTACACGTCGATGTCGATCGACCGCTCGAACAGGAACGCCTCGTCCAGCCGATCGAGCCTTTTCTGAATCTCCGTCGCCTGCCGCTCAGCGTTCGCGAGCTCGATCTGCACTGCCGCCTTACGCGCCTTCCAGATCTGCAGGACCGACTCCTTCAGCAGCCGCATGTATCCGGGCGACGGTTGCAGGCGAGCGAGCTCGTCCGCAAACAGCGACTCCAGCCTCGCCTTCGTCACGTGCACGGCGTTCAAGCGATCATCGCGGGACGCATGCCGACGACCGCACCGCGCGTCCGCAGTCATCCGGACTTCCCGCTGCGCAACTTTGTGAGCTGCGTCACCTGTGGCCGCCGGCTCACTGGGAGCTGGTCGAAGGGACGGAGCTGCTACTACGCCTACTACCACTGTCGGCCGGGTTGCTCCGCCGTGCCCAGAACGAGCCGGCGCGAGGAAGGTCCACTTAACACCCAAGGAGGCGACGAACCGGCGAGCCATCGCGCCGCAAACCCCAGAACGGCGGCGAGTCGGCGTCCGTGATCGCGAGGCTCATCGCGATCGCCGGCGTGCTGTCGTGCCACGCGCCGCGCGCTCCGACCGAGGGGACCATCGGTACTCGGGCTTCATGCGCACGCGCCGCAGGCGGGAGTAGATCTCGATGCCACGCGGATCGATCGCCGCGTCGTAGGTTTCGTAGACGTCCTGAATCCCAACCAGCTGCCACCGCACCAGCTCGCCGTCCGGGTTCAGGTAGGGCTCAGCGTACGCCCGCCACATCGGGGCGAGGCGACGCTTGGCGTCCTCAGGGTCGTACGCGTGCACTGCGACCAGGCGATCTTCGATGGTTGCCATCCCGCTGGTCTGGCCCTTGACCTGGATGACAACGATGCCCCACACGCAATGCCAGCGGAGCGTCGGCTTCTCGCGAGACGCAACGCGACCCTCGATGCTGTTGACGAATACGTAGGCGACACGGTGCGGCGGCGAGGGCGGCGACGGTCCGGGCGGGAAGCGTCGCATCGATCGTCCGCGGTTGGCGGCGGTTGCGCGGAGCCAGCGTTGCCTCCGGGACGGCCCGCGCCAGTTGCTTGAGCTGTCGGACGAGCGTCTCTCGTATCGCCCGCTGCCGTTCGCTCGGCGGGAGTGCCCGGAGCGCACGCGCGGTCTTGCCAGACAGCTGAACGGTCGCGCGCACTTTGCGGGCGCCAAGACGCGTCAGCCCGGCGAGGGTCAAGCCGTACAATTCCAAGCGGTAAACGTGAGCAGGCCTTGTCATCGCTGGCTCACCCTTCGAGGTGCTTATCGAGCGCGTCGGCGAGGGCACGAAAGCGATCTGGCTCGCTGCGCGACAACTGCTCGAGGTTCTGGAGTCTCCATCGGATGGCAGGCAGTTCCTCGAGATGAGGGATGTCGAGCAGCGACCATTCGGGTCGCGCGCGTACGAGGGTGCGCAGGAACGCCCGCTCGTTGACGTCCAGGCTCGCGGGCAGTTCGTCGAAGAGCCGCTGGCGAGCAGCGGTCAACGCGGCCAGCGTCACAGGCTCCATCGTCATGCCCGCGAACGATCCCTCGTAGGCGAGCGTGACGTCCTTGGGTGTCGGGAACAGCACCTCATGGATCGTGCGATTGTGGCTGGCCAGGTACACGACGAAGGCTCGTCGGATGCTTGGCGTGATACCACCGTGGGCGAACAGCTCCATGACGTCGAACAGGTCGCGTGGATGTTGGCGATCCAGGGCGGCGACCAGCTTGCCACCATAAATGTCGTCGGATGACAGAACCGGCAGTTCCAGCTCCGCCATCAGCGCATCACTGGCCGCCGTGCTCAAGGGGCGAGTCGTCACCGGACGCACTGTTCCACGGATGACCGTGTTGACTTCGACCTTGACCGATAGAGCGCCACGCCGAACGATCAGCTTCGTTTCGCCCATGTCGGCTGCCTTCAGTGCCTGCGTCGTCAGTCCGCGCTTCTCAAGCGTGTTCTTGGCCTCTCGCAGCGCGTCGTTATGGCGTGGAGCGCCTCGGTTCTCGGCGCGCGATGGTCAGTGAAGACCAAGTCGAGATCGACGGAGAGGCGCGGCATCTCCCGCAGGAACAGGTTGATTGCGGTACCACCCTTGAGCGCGAAGAGTCCGCTCGCGAAGACTTCGGGGGCAATCTCCGTCAGCAGCCGGGCGGTGGCAATGTACGTCGAAGTCATGCCTTGAGCACCAGCAGGCCTTCGCGGGAGCGACCGACCCAGCGTCGGTCACTGCCAGTCGGCAACCGGCGCGGGTCGAGCTTCGCGGCCCACGGGAGGTCGAGCTCTCGACTGAGTGTGAGGCAAAGGCGGACAGTCTTGACCTGCCGGCATCGTGCGAGCAGTTCCTGCACAACGGCGCTGCGCAGTGAAGATGTCCCTTCGAGCAGGTCACGTGCATCCTGCAGCGACTGTCGAACGCCTACGTCGCTCAGGACCTCGAGGACGGCCCGTTCGGGATCCGAGACGAGAGGACCGTCGGCCCGGCGCTCGAAGCGCGAGACGCTGAGCGGGGCGTTCGGTGGTTCATCGAACAGTCGCAGCCGGTGGTAACTGCTGGGGAATCGCTCGGTGAACCAGGACGGCAGTGATGTCGAAACCCATCCGTAGAGGTGCAGTCGCGGGTGTTGTGCGACATGGTGTCGTACGCCGTGCCAGTCGAGCCCCGAAGTGCTCCCTACGTGCAGGCCGGTCACTCGCCTCTCGAGAAGGAGCAGACTTGGGTGAAGTGCCAGCGGTGCTTCCGGGCGCGTGAACACGCCGCGAGCAAGGCGTACGAGCCAGCCCGCGCGCACGTAATGAACCGCAAGATCGGCTGACACGCCCAGAGCCGCGAGCTCGGCAGAGGTCGCCGGACGACCAGGCGGCAGTTTGCTGTAGAGGGCGTTTAGAACACTCATAGGGAGTCGTAGTACAGCTACGACCAAGCGAGTGCATTCTAAACGCGCTGCTTGGAACGGTCAAGCAGGTCGTAGCGACACTACGATTACTCTATCCTATCCAAACACATCCGGTTGTGCCGCTCAGGAGGCCCCGACACGCCTCAACCAAGTCGTCATCCGGTTCCAACTCACGCCGTTCTGGTCCGCGGTGCGAATCTGGCTGACCTTCCTGGTCGTCGTCCGTGGTCCGTCGTCCGGTGTCCAAGGACACTATGCCGAGACTGCTGCTTGGTGCGTTGGCGCTACTGGTCGCAGGCCATGGGTCCGGATTCCCCCCCCGACAACGAGACTGCGAGCCCGCGCAGCCCGCGCGGGTCTGGAGCACGATCGTACCCGCGTCGGTGAAGACGCGGGTCGAACCGAGCGGGCAAAATCTCTTCACGTTCAACGCGCAGGGCACCGTCGTCCTCGACGTCTGGATCGACGAGCGAGGCGAGGTGGTCTGCGTCAAGGTGGTCAGATCGATTCCCGTCTTCGACACAGCGACGGTCGAGGCGGTACGCCAGTGGAAGTTCAGCCCGGCCACCCTCGGTGGCCGGCCGGTCGCCGTCGTCCAGACGGTCAGCGTCGGCATGCCACCTCGGCTACCCGCCCGCGGAAGACGG
>JANOIR010000606.1:0-12686 GCA_031407765.1 Vicinamibacteraceae bacterium | reverse complement strand
ACCTGCCCCGCGAGGTCGAGCCGGTAGACCACGTTGGTGGTGGTCGTCGTCATGTAGATGTACTCCCGGCCCTGCACCTTCTGGAACTGCAGGTCCTCCGGCCGCTGGTAGTCCGTGCCCTTGAACGCCGGCAGGTTGGTGGTGTTGCGGGCGTCGACGGACTTGACGCCCTTCGGGTCGGTGATGGTCAGCGCCGTGGGCAGGCCGACGCCCTTGGCATCCGTGATCGGCACCCAGATGTACGAGCCGACCGCGTTGGGCGTGTTGCCGTCACCGACCCGCAGCACGAACGTCTGTCCGGCGGCGAAGTAGTCTTCCCGCCCGGCCTTGACGCGCGAGAACCTGGCGGCCGTCGTGTACTTGTAGACGCTCCCGCCGTTCAGTTCGTCGATGAAGTACATGTTCCCGGCCCTGTCCCACTGGATGCCTTCGTGCGACGTCCGGGGAATCACGTTCTGATGCACGAACTCGGCCCCGACATTGGCGGCCTCTGACGGCGGCCCGATGATGCCGGGCGCATCGACGGGGTTCTTCAGCTCGAACAGGCGACCGTAGGGGCTGGTCGTGCAGCCTGCGGCGCCGGTGCACCAGCTTTCTTCGGCGGTCACGAAGGTGCCCCAGGGCGTCCAGAACGACGCGTCGAACGCCACATGGGACGCGAGCGACGGCGCCGCGACCGGGCTTTGCCAGATCGTCTCCGTGTAGCCGGTCAGCAGATCGTGGCGCTGTACGCCGGACTGGCCTGTCTCGAAGACAGTGAACAGGTAGCGGCCCCGGTCGGGCCCGTTTTCATTCGCGGTGTTCATGTCCCAGTTGCCCGAGTTGGGTGCACCCAGGGCGAGCTGGGTCTCGCGATCGGCGATCGACCGCTGGTGAAACGCCGGACTGCCGAACGTGATCGGGGCGGCTTCGTCAGCCGTCGGGCCGGCGGAGGCGGACAGCGGGGTGAAGTCGGAGAAGTACGCGCCATCCGCGACGACGGCCGCGGCGGCCAGCAGCAGACCGGCGGCTGTGGCCAGCGTCTGGCCCTTCGGTGACAGTTTCATGTCGATGCTCTCCAGGCGGAGCTCGCAGGGTGAGTGCGGCGGGCCCTAGTGCCCAACCGCCCAGCGTTCCCGCGAGCCGAACGGAGGTTGTACCTGCCGCCTGTTGCGCGGCTGTGTCGCTGGCGCGACGTTCGCTCGAAGCCGCGCGCCAGGTCCTACGCTGGATCGGGCAGCCCGGCGGGCACCGCCGCTTCCTCCTCGCGGACGGTCGCGGCCTCGGCCACGCGCGTCCTGGCGAGGAGCATGTAGATCGACGGCACCACGAACAGCGTGAACAGCGTGCCGATGATCATGCCGCTGACCAGCATCACGCCGATGCTGTTGCGCGCGCCGGCGCCGGGCCCGGTGGCGAGCACCAGCGGGAAGTGGCCGACGACCGTCGCCGCGGTCGTCATCAGGATCGGCCGCAGCCGCGTCTCGGACGCTTCCAGGATGGCCTGCAGCTTGGCCTTGCCGCTTTCCTGCAGGTGGTTGGCGAACTCGACGATCAGGATGCCGTTCTTGGCCACCAGGCCGACCAGCGTGATCAGCCCGACCTGGCTGTAGATGTTCAGCGAGGTGAAGCCGAGGAACGAGAAGAGCAGCGCCCCCGCCACCGCCAGCGGTACCGAGCCGGCGAGGATGATGAACGGATCGCGGAAGCTCTCGAACTGCGCCGCCAGCACCAGGTAGATCAGGACCGCCGACAGCAGCAGCGTGCCCAGGAAGCGGCTGCCTTCCTTGCGCAGCTGGCGTGACTCGCCGGCGAAGTCGATGGTCGCGCCCTGCGGCAGCAGCGGACGCGCTTCCTTCTCGAGGAACGACAGCGCCGCCTCGAGCGGGACGCCCGGGGGGAGCACACCCTGAATGCGCACGGAGTTGAGCTGCTGGAACTTCTTCAGCTCCCGCGGCTGCGCCGTGGTCTTCAGCTCCGCGAACGTCGACAGCGGCACCAGCGCGTCGGCCGATCCGGTCACGTACATCCCGCTGAGCTGATCCGCCGTGAGCCGATCCGTCCGTTTCACCTGCGGGATCACCTTGTAGCTGCGCCCCTGGATGCTGAAGCGGTTGACGTAGTTGCCGCCGACCAGCGTCGAGAGATCCTGTCCGGCCTGCCGGAGGTCGACGCCCTGCGACCGCAGCTTGTCGCGGTCGAACACGACCTCGGTCTGCGGCTGGTCGTACTTCAAGTCGGCGTCGGCGAACAGGAACATGCCGCTGGCGAACGCCTTGCCGACCAGTTGCTGTGCGATCGCCGCGAGCGGCTCCGGGCTGCCGGCCGTCGAGATGACCATGTCGACCGGGAAGTCGCCGCCGCCGGGCAGCGGCGGCGGGGTCAGCGGGATGGCCCGGATGCCGGGGATCTGCGAGAGCGGCCCGGCCACCTCCATCAGCAGCTCCTGGGTGGTCTTGGTGCGCTCGCTCCACGGCTTGGCCACGAACCCGCCGAACCCACCGGTCGGCGACGTCAGCTGGAAGATGCTCTTCGCCTCCGGCAGCTTCCGATAGACGTCGTGCACCTTCTGCGTGAACAGCGTGGTCTGATCGATGGTCGCGTTCGGCGCCGCCTGGATGATCGAGAAGACGACGCCCTGATCCTCGGCTGGCGCCAGCTCGCGCTGCGACATCAGATAGAACGGCACCGTCAGCACCGCGACGATCGCCCAGAGCACCAGCACCACCGGGCGGTAGCGCAGCGTGCTCGTCAGCGTCCGCGTGTAGACGCTGCGCACCGTCTCGAACCGGCGGTTGATCCAGCCGGAGAAGCCGCGCTCGCTGTCCCCGGCGCGCAGCAGGCTGGCGGCCATCATCGGCGACAGCGTCAGCGCCACCACGCCGGAGACGATGACCGCGCCCGCCAGCGTGAACGCGAACTCGCGGAAGAGCGCGCCGGTCAGCCCGCCCTGGATGCCCACCGGCGCGTAGACGGCGGCCAGCGTGATCGTCATCGCGATGATCGGCCCGACCAGCTCGCGCGCCGCCGTCAGCGCCGCTTGTACCGGCGCCATGCCGGCGTGCATGTGGCGCTCGACGTTCTCGACCATGACGATGGCGTCGTCGACGACGAGCCCGACGGCCAGCACGATCGCCAGCAGCGTCAGCAGGTTGATCGTGAAGCCGGCGGCGAGCATCAGGAACACGGCGCCGATCAGCGAGATCGGAATCGCCACGACCGGGATGATGACCGCCCGCACCGAGCCCAGGAACAGGAAGATGACGAGGACGACGATCAGCAGCGTCTCGGTCAGGGTCCGCAGCACTTCGTGGATGGCGTCCTCGATGTAGGCCGTCGCGTCGTAGGGGATCCCGACCTTCATGCCGGCGGGCAACTGAGCCTCGATGCCCGGCACGTCGGCGCGCACCCGCTCGACGACTTCGAGCGAGTTCGCCGTCGGCAGGACCCAGATGCCCATGAAGACCGCGGTTTCGCCGTTGAAGCGGACATCCTCTTCGTAGTTCTCGGCGCCCAGCACGACGTCGGCGATCTCGCCGAGGCGGACGACGACGCCGTTCTGTTCCTTGACGACCAGCTGCCGGAACTCCTCGGGCGTCCGCAGGTCGGTGTTGGCCACCAGGTTGACCGAGACCATCGACCCCTTGGTGCGGCCGAGCGCCGACAGGTAGTTGTTGCGCGCCAGGGCTTCACGCAGCTGCGCCGGCGAGATGCCGCGGGCGGCCATTTTCTCCGGCTGCAGCCAGATCCGCATGGCGAAGGTCCGCGCGCCCAGGATGTCGGCGCGCTGGACGCCGGTGACCGCGCTCAGTTTCGGCTGCACGACGCGGGTGAGATAGTCGGTGATCTGGTTCTGATCGAGCCCGGGCGACGAGAAGCTCAGATACAGCGCCGCGAACTGGTTGTCGGCCATCTCCAGCTCGATCCGCGGGGCCTCGGCCTCGGGCGGCAGGTCGTTGCGGACCTGCGCCACCTTGGCCTGGATCTGCGTCAGCGCCGCGTTGGTGTCGTAGTTCAGGTTGAGGTGCACGAGGATCGTGCTCAGCGACTGCGCGCTCGACGACTCGACGAAGTCGATGCCGTCGGCGCTGGCGATGACCCGCTCGAGCGGCGTGGTGATGAAGCCGCGGACCAGGTCGGCGTTGGCGCCGACGTAGGTGGTCGAGACGCGCACGACGGCGATGTCGCTGCGCGGGTACTGGCGGACGCTGAGGGCCCGGATCGACTGCAGCCCGGCGATCAGGATCACCAGGTTGACGACGATGGCCAGGACGGGGCGCTTGACGAACAAGTCTGTGAATCGCATAAGAAGATCCAGTCGATTCCTGTGGACGCCAACTTCCAACTTCCAATTCCCAACTTCCAAGGAAGTTCCAATTCTCAACTCCCAATGCTCTGGCGGGAACGGCTCAAGCCGGCGCCACAGGCCTTGCCTGCGAGGTTGGAAGTTGGCTGTTGGGAGTTCCTTGGAAGTTGGAAGTTGGTAGTTGGAAGTTGACGCGCGCGTCGCGAGCCCGTCTCAATTGTCAGCGGGTGTAGGTGTCAGGCTATTGGCGGGCTGAACCGCGTTGTTGACCGAGACGGCCGCCCCGTTGCGGAGCTTGAACACGCCCGAGGTGACGACCTCGTCCCCGGCGTTGATGCCGGAGAGCACCGCGACGCGGTCGCCACGCGTCGGCCCCACCTTGATGAACTGCTGCCGCACGCCCTTGTAGGGCCGCCCGTCAGGGCCCTTCAGGTCGGCGAGCACGTAGACCGAGTCGCCGAACGGCGCGTACCCGATCGAGGACGCGGGAATGGAGATGTTCGACCGCGTGGCGCCGGTGACGATCGCCGTCTGCACGAACATCCCCGGCCGCAGCTTGCCGTCCGGATTCGGCACCGTGGCCTGCACCTGGACGTTGCGGGTGTCCTTGTCGATCACGGAGTCGACGGCCGTGACGCGACCGGTGAAGGCGACACCCGACAGCTCGTCGGCGGTGATGCGGACATTGCGCCCGACGTGGACGCGCGCCGTCTCCTGCTGCGGGACGCCGAAGTTCACGTAGATCGGATGCAGGGCCTGCAGCGGAACGACCGGGGTGCCGCCAGCCAGGTACTGGCCGAGGTTGACCTGGCGGATGCCCAGGATGCCGGAGAACGGCGCGCGGATCGTCTTGCGCGCGATCGACGCCTCGATCTCGCCAACCCGCGCGTCGGTCGATTTCTGCTCGGCGGCGGCCTGATCGAAGTCGGCCTTGGAGATGGCGCCGTCGACGACGAGCGCCTGCATGCGCTCGAAGTTCAGGCGGGCCAGCTCGCGCTGGGCCTCGGCCGCGGCGAGCTGCGCCTGCTCCTGGCGCGTGTCGAGCTCGACCAGCACGTCGCCGTGCCTGACCGCGCGCCCGGACTCGAACGAGATCCGCGACACCAGGCCTGGCAGGTCCGCGGCCACCGTGACGCCCTGGACGGCGGCGGTCGTGCCGATGACCGCCAGCGTGTCCGGCCATTCCTCCGCCTTCGCGACGATGGTCGTCACCGCTTCTGGCGGCGGCTGGAAGGCGGCCGCCTGGACGGCCGCGGTCTGGATCTGCTGGAACTTGACCATGCCCAGACCGGCTAGCACCGCTGCCGTCAGGGTCAACATGAGAATCATTCGCTTTGCCATGGGTGCCTCGCCGTTCTTCCCGTTTCTAGGACGTGGGGTCCGCGCCCACGATGGCCGCGGTATTCGGGGTCCAGCCGCCGCCCAGGGCGCGATACAGCTGGACGATCGAGGTGAGCTCCTGCTGTCGCAGGCGCGCGAGCTCGAGCTCACCCTGGAAGAGATTGCGCTGGGCATCGAGCACCTGCAGGTAGTTGTCGATGCCACCTTCGTAGCGCTGTCGAGACAGCCGCACCGTCGCTTCGAGCGCCTCGACCAGCCGCTGCTGTTCGACGCGCTGGTCGGCTGTCTTGCGACGGCCAACCAGCGCGTCGGCCACCTCGCGCAGCGCGGCGTAGATCGCGCGCTGATAACTGACGACCAGCTCGCGCTGCACGGCCTCGGCGTAGCGCACGTTGGCGCCGGTGCGGCCGGCGTTGAAGACGGGCGCCGCCGCCCCGAGCCCCGCCGACCAGAGGCCGGCGCCGCCGGTCAGCAAGCCGGAGAGCGAGCGGCTCTGCACGCCGAGCAGCCCCGTCAGGCTGATGCGCGGGAAATACTCGGCCTTGGCCGCGCCGATGCGGGCGTTGGCCGCGATCAGCTGCTGCTCGGCCTCGCGGATGTCGGGGCGCCGCTCGAGCAAGGTCGACGGCAGGCCGGCCGGCACCGCAGGCGGCACGTGCAGCGCCTCGATGGAGCGGCCGCGCGCGATCTCGCCGGGATGGCGGCCGAGCAGGAGGCTGAGCGCGTTCTCGCGCTGGGCGATGGCGCGCTCGGCGCTCGCCACCTGTCCGCGCGCGATGTAGAGCAGCTGCTCGGCCTGGCGCACGTCGAGGTTGTTGCCGATGCCGCGCTCCTGCCGGACCCGCGTCAGCCGCAGCCCCTCGGTGGCCACCTCGCTGGTGCGACGCGCGATCTCCAGCTCGAGATCGAGCGCGCGCAGCGACAGGTACGTTTCCATGACGTCGCCGACGAGGATGGTGGCGACGGCGCGCCGTGCGTCCTCGCTGCCCAGATATTGGGCGCGCGCCGCTTCGGTGAGGCGACGCAGCCGCCCCCAGACGTCGAGCTCCCAGCTGAGACTCACGCCGGCCTCGCCGTAGGTGACGTCGCGATCGGCACCCGCCGGAATCGCCGCCGCACCCTCGCGCGATGCGCCGCTGGTCACGCCGCCAGCGGACGCGCTGATCTCGGGATAGCGATCGCTGCGCGTGATCCGATACGCGGCGCGGGCCTGCTGGACACGCTCGGCGGCGATGCGCACGTCGAAGTTCTGCCGCAGCGCCGTGCTGACGAGCTCCGTCAGCGCCGGATCGTCGAACAGCGCCGACCACTCCAGGTCGGCCAGCGAGCCGGCTGCCGGATCCACAGCGGCATCGGCGCCGCGGAACGTGGCCGGCGTCGACACGACCGGCCGCGCATAGGGCGATCCCAGCCGGCACCCGGCCGCGGTGAGGGACAGCAACGTGACGAAAACCCAACGGGACATACGAACGACCTCTCTCACTTGTGGGGCTCAAACGAGCCAGGCTCGAGCCCGCCAGACTCGAGCGGGCACGTGATCTCGCGGACCAGTTCCCGCATCAGGCACCCGCGCGACAGGAAGTGCGCGCCGGCCGCATGCATGCGCGCCAGTTGCTCGCGCGCGGCGTCGTCGACCAGCAGCACGTCGGTCAAGTCGATCCAGATCGCACGCCCGCCGGCCTTCAGCCGCGCTGCCAGCCAGCTCGCCACGAGCGCGTCCAGGACCTCGGACGAGCACCGCCCCTCGAGCTTGAGCACCAGTCGATCGGACGCTTCGTGTTCGGTGAGCCGGAACATGGACACCCGGCTTAGAGCGAGGACCGTGCCGGCTCTGTCTGTCGTCGATCGCAAGGGCCAACGTCTGACGTCAGCGCGAGTTGCGGCATCTCGGCACGATGCCGCCGACGGCAGTGCCAACGCGTTGGCTGCCAGCCGGCGGGCAAGTGCCAACGGGCCGGCAGTCGCGGAAGACGAGCGCAGACCCGGTCGGGAGAACCGGTCAGGAGCTGCGGTGGGTGGGGCGCTCGATGCCGAGCTTGCGCATGCGGAACTGCAGCGTGGATCGCTTCATCCCGAGCCGCGCCGCGGCGCCGGCGGAGCCGGCGAGCACCCATCCGCTGGCGTGCAGCGCGGCCAGGATGTGGCGGCGGTCGTTCTGTTCGAGCGTCTCCGCCGCGTCCGCCGAGGCAGTCGGCGGCGTGCGCGAGACGAGCGCTGCGATCGGCACCGCCAGCGTCGTCGCCGGCGACAGGATGACGGCCCGCTCGATCAGGTTCTGCAGCTCGCGGATGTTGCCCGGCCAGTCGTAGCGGGTGAGGGCCTGCATCGCCTCGGCCGGGATCGTCTCGATCGTCTTCTTCATCCGCCGCGCGAACTGCTGCGCGAAATGCCGGACCAGCACCGGGATGTCCTCACGCCGCTCGCGCAGCGGCGGTACGTGGACCGGAAAGACGTTCAGCCGGTAGAACAGATCCGATCGGAACTTCTGATCCTCGACGAGCAGGCCGAGATCACGGTTGGTGGCGGCGATGAGCCGGGCGTCGGTGCGCAGCGTCCGCGTGCCCCCAAGCCGCTCGAACTCGCGCTCTTGCAGCACGCGCAGCAGCTTCGGCTGCAGCTCCAGCGGGAGCTCGCCGACCTCGTCGAGGAACACGGTGCCGTGGTTGGCCAGCTCGAAGCGGCCGATGCGCTGCGCGATGGCGCCCGTGAAGGCGCCGCGCTCGTGGCCGAACAGCTCGCTTTCGAGCAGCCCCGTCGGGATCGCCGCGCAGTTGAGCTTGACGAAGGCGCCGTCCCGGCGCCCGCTCAACTGATGGATCGCCCGGGCGACGAGCTCCTTGCCGGAGCCGGTCTCACCCGAGATGAGCACCGTCGAATCGGTCGGGGCGACCGTCTCGATCTCCTTGAGCACGCGCCGCAGCGCCGCGCTGCCGCCCACGATGTCTTCAAAGAGCTGGTCCGAGCGGATCTCGTCCTGCAGGTAGACCTTCTCGCGCGCCAGCTGCGCGTTGAGCGCCTCGATGCGCTCGTAGGAGAAGGCGTTCCTGAGCGCGATCGCGATCTGGTTGGCGATGCGGGTCAGCAGGCCGAACAGCGCCGGCGAGAAGGCGTCGCGGCCGAATGCCGCGAGATCGAGCGTGCCGAGCGGCCCCTGCGGGGTGATCAACGGCACCGAGCAGGCCGACATCGCGCCGAACTCGACGAGGCGGCGGGTTTCCGGGTACTCGAGGAGCTCGTCCCGCGTGAAGATGCGTGGCTCGCCGCTCCGGAACACGCGGCCGGAGAGCGACGCATCGACCGGTAGCTCGGTGACCCCTCCCCGGATGCCGGCCAGCCCCGGCGGGCCGTCGCAGACGTGCTTGCGCAGGACGCGCGCCTCGGCGTCGTAAATGGAGAGCGAGGCGAACTCCGCGCTGCAGCAGCGCTTCAAGGCCGGGGCCAGCGCCTTGAACAGCGCGCGCGTATCGAGCTGCGTGACGATCGCATTGGTGACTTCGAGCAGCAGATCGAGCTGATCACGCTCTCGCTGCAGCGCCGCGCGCTGCTCGCGGATGGTCTCCATGCTGCCGGCGTTCTCGAGCGCCACCGCGACCAGCGAAGCCACGCGCGTCATCATCTCGATGTCCTCCGGCGCGTAGGCATCGCGCTGGATCGAGCCGAAGGCGAGCGTGCCGATGGTGCCGTGCGCGGTGATCAGCGGGACCGCGCAGTAGCTCTGGACCCCGAACTCGGCCAGGGTCGGACTCGGATGGGGACCATCCGGCTGGACGCGCGACACGTACACAGGCCGGCCGGTGTGCACGGCCTGACCGGGGAAGGTACCGGCCGCCGCGAAGGTCTCGCCGACGATACGGCCGGCGGGGCTGTCACACGGCTCGAAGAACGTGACGGTCAAGCGATCCGACTCGCGATCCCACAGGCAGACCACCAGGAAGGTGAACTGCACGATCGGCTCGAGATGGCCGCGCAGGCTGGCCAGCAGCTCGCAGACGTGCGAATGCGACGTCAGCGCGCCGGCGACGTCGACCAGCGCGCGGTAGCGGATATCCACGTCGTCGAGCGAAGTGCGGCCGAGGTTCATCAGTCGCGACCTGTGTGGCCGGTTCCTTGCGAGTCTACGACAGCTTCTTCGCCGAGATGCAGGACGCGCTGGCGCCGGTTCCATGCAGCCGGCGCACCGGGGTCATGCCGGGGCGCCACTCGACCCGACGCCTCATCGGCCCAGATGAACGACCAGCCCACCGACGAGGTGGTGCGTCGTCAACGGCGTGCGGGCGGTGCCACCCACGACCGAGACGTGCTGCGTGGTGCGCCTCAGCTTGTACTCGCTGACGAGGGCTGTCCGGCGATGATCCCGTCCGCACTGGTCGTTCGCGACGTGTCGGCAATGACCTTCAGGTGAATGAATTCGCCCTCGACACCGAAGGATCGGGTGCCCGGGAAGACTCCAACGCGATAGGCGTAGTAATACGGCGGCTCGAACGACGCGGACCCATAGTGCACGGGCGCCAGCGTGACGTCGGTCCCGGCGGACGGCTGCGTCACCGCCAGGGAAGTGGGCTGCGTCCGCGCGCCTCCCAGGAACGCGCCAAGCGTCCAGTCGGCCGACATCGGGCTCACGTGGCCGATGCCGATCACCAGCGCGGCGGCCAGGGTTCGGCGGCGACTGGGCACGGATCTCAGCATATCCAGAGAAACGGAAGGACTCCATGGTTTCAGGCTCGCAGGCGCTCGTCGCTCTGGCATTCGTGGCTCACGTGGCCAGCTCGGCCTCGGCACAGACCCCGTTGTCACCGGCTCCCACACCGACGGACCTGGCCCAGTCCGCGCCGGACCCCGCTCCGGCACCGGCACCGAGCGATCCGAGCGTCACGTTCGGCTCCCTGTTCACGGGTCTGAGCGACGACCTGGTGCGGCTGCCCTCGAAGGGAACGGCGCTGACCCTCGGCGTCGGTGGAGCGCTCGCACTCGCCGTGCGCCCGGCCGATCTCAGGCTCACCGAGCGGGCGACGGCGTCCGTCCCGCTCGACCGCGCCTTCGAAGTGGGCGAACTGGCCGGCAGCGGCTGGGTGCAGGTCGGCGGATCGCTCGGCACGTTCCTGATCGCCAAGGCTACGGGGAGCCGGCGGGCACAACTCGTCGGTGCCGACATGGTGCGCGCGCAGATCCTCAACGCGGCCATGACCCAAGGGCTGAAATTCGCCGTGGGTCGTCCCCGCCCCGATGCGGGCCGTTTCTCGTTTCCCTCGGGTCACGCATCGAGCACGTTCGCCAATGCGACCGTGCTCCACAGGCACTTCGGCTGGAAGGTCGGCGTGCCCGCCTACAGCGTTGCCGCTTACGTCGCCGGCTCCCGGCTGCAGGAGAACCGGCATTTCGCGAGCGACGTGATCTTCGGCGCCGCGCTCGGCATCGTGGCGGGCCGCGCCGTCACGGTGGGTGGCGGATCGACCCGGTTCGCGGTGGCGCCGCTCGCGGTTCCGCGCGGCGCCGGTGTCATGTTCACGCATGTGCCGTGACGTGCGTCGAACGAGCGGCACGGATGGACAGGACGTGCAGCGAACTTGATACTCTGTTCGGGGTTCAGCTCGACATGACGGACGATCGCCCCGGCGACCTCACGCTCCTGCTCCAGAAGTGGCGTCATGGCGACGCTGCCGCCCTCGAACGACTGGTGCCCGAGGTCTATCCCGAGCTGCACGCGATGGCGGCCCGGTTCGTGAGCCGCGAGCGCTCCGGCACGATTCAGGCGACCACGCTGGTGCACGACCTCTACCTGCGCCTGCTGCGCCAGGAGCGCGCCAACTTCCCCAACCGGCGCGCCTTCTTCGGCTTCGCCGCCGGCGCCATGCGCCACATCCTGATCGATCACATCCGGGCCCGGCAGTCGCACAAGCGCGGCGCCCGTCGGACCCGCGTGCCGCTCAGCGACGATCTGCAGTTCGTCGATCCGTCGAACGAGGACATCCTCGACCTCGATCGCGCGCTCGACGAGCTCGCCGCGTTCGATGCGCGCAAGGCGGAGCTCGTCGAGTTGTGTGCGTTCCTCGGCTGCGGCCGCGGTGAGGCCGCCGACCTGCTCGGCATCTCGCTGGCCACCGCCAAGCGCGACTTCCGCATCGCCCGTGCCTGGCTGTCGCAGCGCCTGCAGCGCGACGACTTCGCCGACGCCGACCCGCCGCCCTAGTGTCTTCTACTGGGACGGGACACTAGCAGGTCAGGGCGCCAGCGAGTAGGCGCGATCGACCGGGAACGTCAGCAGGTTGCTCCCGTTGACCAGCTGCAGCGACGACCGGTTGTCCGGCGTGCCGTCGCGCCAGCCCCAGAACGTCGCGAAGGACGGCGTCACCGCCTGCACGCTGAACCAGTACTTGGTGCCAGCCACCGCGCCGAACGTGTTGGGGAGTGTCGCCGAGTAGCTGTAGAAGGCCCACGTGGTCGGCGTCGTGCCGCAATTCAAGTTGGCCTGGGTGCGGTCGAAGGTCTCGGCAACCTGCCCCAGCGGGATGGTCGTCGAGAACAGCGGTGACGCGGTGTTGGGCCGTCCGCCCTGGTCGGAATAGAACGACACCACGAACGCGCTCGCCGTCGGCGCCGGCGCCGGGGCGTTGGCCGTTTCGACGCAGTAGATGCCCTGCCAGGCGATGGTTCGGAGGTTGACCCCGCCGGTGAAGGTGAAGTCGTCGAACACCTGCGCGGTCGGCACGTTGGCCCCGGCCGGGATGATCTGCGAAGTCCGGGCTTCGACGTTGGTGGCGCTGCCCAGCGGGTTCTGGGTCGTGCGGCTGGTCGGTGCTGGCGGTGGCGTCGGCGTCGGGGTGGGCGTCGGCGTGGTGGGACTCTTGCTGCCGCCGCAGGCTACCAAGCCTGCCATCACGACGACTGCCGCGCACAACGAACCGCCACGGCGGGGCAGGGTTTCGCTCTCGAACATACGCATACGACCTCCAACTGACTTCCGACTCCGGGAGCGGCAATCGCCGCCTTCACAGTGACAAACGGAATCGCCGGGCCGGAGGGCTCACGCGTCTGAACGGAGGGTCGCAGCAGGGCAGGGTGG
>JANOIR010000277.1:0-1529 GCA_031407765.1 Vicinamibacteraceae bacterium | reverse complement strand
CCGTTCCACTTCTACCAGGGCCAGCTGCCGCTCGAGCGCTATCTCGAGCAGTTGATCGATGCCGCCCCGGCGGTGGAGACCCGCAACGGCGCGATGCTGCCCGCGCACAACCGACTGGCGGCGGAGCTGGCGCAGGCCCGCGGCAAGGTCGTCGTCGGCGGCAGCGATGCGCACACCCTGCGCCGCGTCGGCACGACCTGGACGGCGGCGCCCGGGCAGACCCGCGAGGAGTTCCTCGCCAACGTCGCGGCGGGGCGAGGCCGCGTCGGCGGCGTCCACGGCGGGACACTGCAGCTCGCCGCCGACATCTACGGCGTCATCGCGCAGTACTGGCTGAGCCTGGCCGGCCTGCGCCGGCACGAGATCAGCGTCCCGCGGCGGACGCTCGGCGCTGCTTTCTCGCTGGCGACGCTGCCCGGCGAGTTCGTCCCGTTGATCGTTGCGGCGCGATCGAAGCAGCGCGAGGCGCGATGGGTGGCCGCGTCGGCGGCGACGCTGGGCGTGGCCCTGGACGCGACGACGCGCCAGCCGGCGGAGATCGAGCCGGAGCCCGGCCTGTGAGTACGTCCATGAGCGGGCGCCGCGTCGCCATTACTGGCATCGGCATCGTCTCGTCGCTCGGCGCCAGCCGCGAGGCGAACTGGGAGCACATGCTCGCCGGTCTCTGCGGCCTGCGCCCGGTCACGCTGTTCGACGTCGCGGCCTTCCGCAGCCAAATCGCCGGCGAGATCGACACCTTCGACCTGCAGGGGCGCTTCACGCCGTATCAACGCCGGCGCTGGTCGCGTAGCGAGCAGCTCGGCGTCGTCGCCGCGACCGAAGCCTTCGAGGACGCCGGGTTGCTCGACGGCCAGCTCGATCGCACGCGCGTCGGCGTGCTGCTCGGCGCGGGGACCGGCGATCTCGTGCGCAACGAGGAGTACTACTTCCAGCTGCTGACCGAAGGGATCGATCGGACGCGTCCGACCTGGATCCACCATCACTTCTCGAACGCGCCGGTCGACGTGCTGGCGCAGCACTTCGAGCTGCAGGGCGCCCGCTCCGGCGTCGTCGCCGCGTGCTCGTCGAGCACGATCGCGATCGGCCAGGCCGCCGACCTGATCCTGGATGGCGAGCTCGACGCGGCGATCTGCGGCGGCACCGACGCGCTGGCGCGCCTCACCTTCAGCGGCTTCAACGCCCTGCGCCTGATGGATCCCGAGCCGTGCAAGCCGTTCGACAAGGCCCGCGCCGGGATGAGCATCGGCGAAGGCGCCGCGATGCTGGTGCTCGAGGACATGGCCAGAGCCAAGGCGCGCGGCGCCACGATCTACGCCGAGCTGGCCGGCTACGGGCTCTCCTGCGAGGCCTACCACGCGACCGCGCCCGAGCCCGAGGGACGCGCCGTCGGCGGCATGATCGCCCGCGCGCTCGAGAGCGCCGGCGTGAACGTCGACGAGGTCGACCACGTGAACTGCCACGGCACGGCGACGCCGCAGAACGATCGCGCCGAGTCGCGCGGCCTGCACGTCGTCTTCGGCGCACGCGCC
>JANOIR010000238.1:0-2648 GCA_031407765.1 Vicinamibacteraceae bacterium | reverse complement strand
CCGGGCGCCCACGCGCCCTGCGGGGACGTGGAGTAGACGCTGCACTTCTCGAAGGTCTGGACGTAATAGAGGCCCGTCTGCGGGCTGAACGCCGGCGAGAACCAGTTGGTGGCGCCGTCCTGCGATGGGCAGACCTTGGTCCCTTGCGGCGACGGCTTCTGGTCCGGCAGCTGGATCGGGCGGCCGTCGGCGCCGATGCCGCTGGCCCAGGTGAGGTGGGTGACGAACGGAGTCGAGAGCAGCCGCTCACCGGTCGCGCGATCGAACACGTAGAAGAAGCCGTTGCGGTCCGCGTGCAGCATCAGCTTGCGCGGACGTCCCTGCCAGTCGCCGTCGACGAGCACCGACGTCTGCGTCGCGTCCCAATCCCACAGATCGTGCGGCGTGAACTGGTAGTGCCACTTCAGCGTGCCGGTCTTGCGATCAAGCGCGAGGATGCACGACGCGTAGAGGTTGTCGCCCTGGCGATCGGTGCCGTCGTACTCCTTGCCGGGGTTGCCGGTCGGCCAATAGACGAGATCGAGGTCGGGATCGTAGCTGCCGGTGAACCACGTCGGCGCGCCGCCGTGCTCGATGTCCTTTCCTTTCCAGGTCTCCGATCCGGGCGTGCCCGGCTTCGGCACCGTCCAGAAGCGCCACGCCTCCTTGCCGGTTTCCTGGTCGAACGCGACGACGAACCCGTTGGCGCCGTGCTCGCCGCCGGTGACGCCGGAGATCACCAGGTTGCCGGCCGGCAGCGGCGCCGACGTCGCCGCGTAGTTCTTGCGCCAGTCGTCCATCACGGTGTCCCACAGCAGCTCGCCGGTGAAGCGGTTCAGCGCGATCACATGGGCATGGTCGGTGACCATGAAGACGCGATCGCCGGCGACGCCGACTCCGCGGTTCGAGCCGCCGGAGGTGAGGCCGGGGGTGCGCGAGCGCTTGTAGCGCCAGATCTGGCGGCCGCTGCCGGCGTCGAGCGCGTAGCACTCGTTCGGCGCGGTCACGTACATGATGCCGTCGACGACCACCGGCGTGACCTGGAGGTTGCCGGCGTCCGGGACCGCGAACAGCCACTGCGGGGCCAGGCGGCTGACGTTCGACTTGTCGATCTGGGTCAGCGTCGTGTAGCGGTTGCCGCGCGGATCGCCGTTGTAGGTGGGCCAGCCGGTTTCGGGCGCAATCGTCCTGTACTGCGTGCCGGATCGGCGCAGCAAGTGCACCCGCTTGTCGTCGGTGCGGAGCTGGAGGTCGTCGACGCCCTCGTTCAGGACCAGGCCGTCGAGGCTGCGGCCGTCGGTGAGCGGCACGCTGCGCCGCACCAGGGGCACCTCGCGCCGCTCGATGCCGCGCAGGAACCGCCTCAGCGACGTCAGGTCCGCCGCCGGCATCGGGTTGGGCGGCATGCCCTTGGCCGGACGGCCACCGCGGATGAGCGAGGTGAGCTCGGTGTCCGGCAGCAGCGGCAGCCGATACACGATCGACGGCCCGGTGTCGCCGCCGTGGCCGTCGGCGCCGTGGCACACGGAGCACCGCGACTCGAAGACCCGGCGTCCGCCGGCTTGAGGTTGCGCCTGGACGTCAGCGCCCGCCGCGAGCAGCGTCAGCAGCGCGAGCACACCTGGGACGAGATCTGCGTGGACCCGGAGCATGGGCCATTATGCCGCCGGTTCAGCGCATGAGCCCCGGATGGCGTCGAGGAAGCTGACGAACGTGAACTGTGTCGCACCATCGAACGCGTAGCCGTTCACGTCTCCGGTGTCTTCGGGCGTCGGCGCCTGGCCGTTCTGGACCACGAGGAGGCCAAGGGGGTAGGCCGGCCCGATGGGCACCGGCGAGTAGTGCACGCCGTCGGTCTCGGCCACGCCGTCGATCAGGAAGGCGCCGAGGTGGGTCGCGGTGGCGTGCCGCAGGGAGTACAGGTGGAAGCTCGAATCGCCCTGGCTGGAGGCCAGCATCACCGTTCGTCCCGGCACGCTGGACACGATGCTGAGGCCCTCGAGGTCGGCCTGCAGGAACCGGCCTGCATGCCGTGTCGAGCCCGGCGCGACGATCGTGCCGGGCGCCGGGAGGCCCGGCGCGTCGTAATCGCACGAGAACTCATCGTCGTCCGGGGTAGCCCGATAGCTCCGGCCGAACGTCGTCACCGGCTCGATCAACTGATCGCGGCCGACCCGCACGAGTCGCGGCATCTGTCGGCCGAGGGGCAGGCGATAGAGGCCGATGGTCTCGAAGGCGACGTACAGCGTGTCGTTGGTACGATCGAAGACAAGGCCTTCGGACTGCGGCTCTTCCTCGACCGCCTCCCGGCAGGGCGTCCACATGTACTCCTGCCCCTTGCGATCCGTCAGGTCGAAGCTGGTGTCGAACAGGAACGTCCGCTGCAGCCGATACGTCAGCCGGCCTCCCGGGGTCGACAGTACGTCGAGCTGCCGGACCAGTCCCCGCTCCCTCTGCGAGACGAAGACCTCGACGGCACGGCCCGGGGCGACCGCGAGCCCGTAGGCAGTGTTCTGATCGTCCACCGGGTTCGGGCGCCATCCCCCGGCGTCGCCCGACGGCTGGACGAGGGACGGCTGGTCGTAGCGATCGGGGAACACTCGCGGCACGTCCGGCGCCGTCACGTCGACGAGCGGGCCCGCGGGATCAGCCGGGGCGATGCGATAGAA
>JANOIR010000223.1:0-1531 GCA_031407765.1 Vicinamibacteraceae bacterium | reverse complement strand
CCGTCGCGTGTGAAACGGGGCACCAGCGGCACGCCCTTCCACCACAACCTGAGCGCCTGCCAGTGGATGCCCGCCACCACCTGCGCGGTCATCGCCGGATGGCGGAGGATGGCGCGCCGGATCTCGTTCGCATCCCAGGGCCGCCGTTCGAGCGAGAGCGTCGCGTCGAAGCTCACCACGCCTGCGTCGACCGTTTCCATGTGCGCGACGAGCCGATCGGCCGGTGACGTGAAGGCGAACGTGTAGTCGACATCGACTGGCATGAACGGGGACACATAGAGCGACTTGGCGGCGGCGGAGCGAAAGCTCCGCGACGCCGGATCGGGCCGAAGCCAGTAGTTGTGGGCGCCGCCGAACGTGTTGCTCACCTCGGCGAGGACGATCGGCAGCTGCTCCGCGGCGTCGAAGCAGTAGAAGAACGACACCGGGTTGAAGCCGTAGCCGAGATACCGCAGGTGCGTCAGCAGGAAGATGCGTCCGTCCGGCAGGGTAATCCCGTGCCGGGCGGCGTCGACGGCGAGTCGTTCCCGCAGCGGACGCGCGGGATCGCCGAGGTGATCGCGGTCGTGGAAGCTTGCCCAGTTGAAGCGGTTATAGCCCGTCACCGGCGACACGCGCATCAGCTCCGGCAGGCGATCGATGTCGAGCAGCGCCATGAACAGCGGATAGGTGAACGAGTGCGCGATCGGCGCGAACCGCCGATGGCGCAGCGTACCGATGAACAGCCCCGAGTCGATCACCATTCGACCCCGAGGGCGCCGGCGACTCTGATCGCCGAGTTCAGTCCATCTTCGTGAAAACCGTAGGACCAGTACGCGCCGCAGTAGTGCGTGCGGTTGACACCGCTCAGCTCGCGCCATTGCCGCTGCGCGCTGACGGCCTCGCGCGTGTAGAGCGGGTGGCGATAGACGAACCGCCGCAGCACGCGTCGTTCGTCGATGTGGCCATCGGGGTTGAGGGTGACGCAGTACTGCTCCGGCGTCGCCAGTCCCTGCAGTCTGTTGAGATCGTAGGTCACCGTCGGCGCCGCGCCGGCGTCGGCGGCGAGCAGGTAGTTCCACGAGGCGCGCGCTGGCGCCCGCACCGGCAACACCGACGCGTCGGTGTGCAGCCAGGCCACGTTGGTCGTGGTGGTGAAGTTCGCGAGGACGTCACGCTCGCGATCGCTGGGATCCGCGAGCAGGGGCAGCACCTGATCGCCGTGGCAGGCGAACACCACCTCGTCGAAGCTCATCGACGGGCGATCGCGGAAGGCAATCGTCACGTCGCGCTCGCTGCGCCGCACGCTGTCGATCGCCGCTCCCTCGTGAATGCCCGTCGAGACCGGCGCCGCCAGCGGCGGAATGTAGGTGTGGCTTCCGCCGGCGACCACCTTCCACGCCGGCTGGGCGTTCAGCGAGAGCAACCCGTGATTGTCGAGGAAGCGGACGAGGGTGACGGCCGGAAACGATCGGATCGCGTCGAGCGACGCCGACCAGATCGCCGAGGCCATGGGCAGCAGATAGCGATGGGTGAACGCCTCGCCGAAGCG
>JANOIR010000215.1:0-10411 GCA_031407765.1 Vicinamibacteraceae bacterium | reverse complement strand
CTTCAAGCGGCCCCTGGTCATCGGCCTCGTCTTCGTCTTCGGATTCGAGCAGATGGCCCTGATCATCCCCGGCTACATCCGCTACGCGACGGTGTCGTTCTACCTGCAGTCGCTGGTCCCGCACGCGGTGATGGGCGAGGGCGTGGTCTCCCTCCTGCAGAGCCTGGTCCAGCAGAAGGCATCCCTGGGCACGGCCCTGGTGATGCTGATCGGCATCGGCGCCGCTTTTGTCGTCATGGCGATGCGCGTCATTGCCCGTCGGGAATACGTCCTCGAGCAGTAGAGGGCAACAAACACGGGAACCTGGCCGTGCGCGATCCGTATACTGAGATACGGGTTACGCGGATTCCGTTGGAGACAAAGTCATGAACCGGACTTCTCGGTTTTTCCTCATGGGCTCGGGTTTCGTCCTCGCTGCCGGCCTCGGGACGGGCCTCGTCGCCTACTACTCGGGGTTCCCCACGCTGGCGTCCGCCGGCCGGTCGGTCGGCCCTGACGAGCTCAAATACGTCCCCGAAGCCGCCGCCGTCGTGGCGTACGCCAACGTCCGCGACGTCATGAACTCGGAATTCCGCCAGAAGATTCGGACAGTCCTGCCCGACCACGACACCAAGGGCCAGGAAGAATTCCAGCGCGAAACCGGCATCAACATCGAGCAGGACATCGATTACGTCCTGGCCTGGATGACGCCCGCTCCAGCCGCTGCCGCTGCTGGTGCCGATGCCGACGACAAGGGCGGCCGGCCCGTCGGGCTGGTCCTCCTCAAGGGCCGCTTCGACACGGCCCGGCTGGAGGCCCTCGCCGTCAGCCACGGCGGCGTCGTCGAGACCATCGGCGGCATTCGCGTCCTGCGTCCCGATCCGACCAAGCACGACGCCCAGGCCGACCGCGTCGAGGTCGCGCCGAACACCCCGCCCAACGTTCACGCTCAGATTCGCCGGCACCACAACGGCGCCTTCGGCCCGATGGTGGCCTTCCTCGAGCCCGGGTTGATTGCCCTTGGCGAAGAGCCGACCATCCGAGCCGCCATTGCCCACGGCGCCAGCGGCGGGCGCACCATCCGCGACAACCAGGAGATGACCAACCTGATCGGCGACCTCGAAGGGTCGTCGAACGTGTGGGCCGTCGGCCGCATGGAAGCCCTCACCAAGCAGGCACAGCTGCCCGAGCAGATCGGCGGTCACCTCCACGCCGTCAAGTGGTTCAGCGCGTCCAGCCACGTCGGCGCCGGCGTCAGCGGCCTGCTGCGGGCCGAAGCTCGCGACGAGGAATCCGCCAAGAACCTCCGCGACGTCCTTCAGGGCTTCATGGCCATGGCCCGGCTGCACGCCGGTCAGAAGCCGGAGTTCGCGCCCATCATGCAGTCGCTGCAGGTCAGCGGCACGGGCAACACGGTGGCGCTCTCGTTCGAGGTGCCGCCGGCACTGGTCGACACCCTGATCGAGCTGAAGAACGCCAACAATTAGCCCGCCTTCGCGGCTGCGCCGCTTCGGCGCGGCAAGCCCGGCGCCAACACAACGAGCGGACGTTCCTTCTAGGGCGTCCGCTCTTTTTCTTTGTCCTTGGTCTTGTCGCCCCGCTCGCGCTTCCCGGTGTCGCGCCGCCCCGTGTCGGTGCCCACGACGACATCGGGCAGCCGGCCGCCGAGCAGGTTGCGGACCCAGAAGTCGTGCGACTCGCGCGCCTGGTGCGGACGCTGCAACGGCTGGATGCCGTGCCGCGAGTCGGGGTAGACCATCAGCTCGAATCGCTGATTCCGCACGGTCAGCGCGTCGACGAGCTGCATCGTCTGCTGCAGGTGGACATTGTCGTCGATCGTGCCGTGGGTGAGCCGCAGTCCGCCCTTGTAGCGATCGAGCCAGGTCATCACCGCGCTGGCACGATAGCCCTCCGGGTTTTCGGACGGCAGGTCCATGTAGCGCTCGGTGTAGACCGAGTCGTACAGCTGCCAGTCGGTACCCGACGACCCGGCGATCCCGAAGTTGAACTGACCGGCGGCGAACGTCATCGCCATCGCCGTGGTGTAGCCGCCGTAGCTCGCGCCGGTGATGCCGATGCGGTCGCCCCGGACGAACGGCCGGCTGCGCAGCCAGGCCGCCGCCGCGGAGAGGTCGGTCATCTCCCACGTGCCGAGCTGACGGTGCATCAGTGCGCTCCCGGCCTTGCCGAAGTGACCGCTGCCGCGGTGGTCGACGCTGATCGTGATGACGCCGCGCTGGGCCCAGTAGTGCGCCGACAGCCCCGGCCAGCCGTTCTGCACCGAGCCGGCGTCGGGGCCGCCGTAGACCGTCATGATGACCGGGTAGCGGCGGCCGGGCGAGAAGTCGGCCGGCAGGATCCAGTAGGCCGGCAGCTGGTACTTGCCGTCGCCGGAGGGGATCGTGAACAGCTCAGCGCGGCCCCACGCGATGCCGGCGTACCCCGGCGCCGAGGCGGCGCTGGCGATCTCGCGGACCACCGATCCGTCGCCGCGGCGCAGCGTCACGCGCGCCGGCGCGGTCAGCGTCGTCCAGGTATCGACGACGAAGGCGCCGTCGGGGCTGACGGCGGCCTTGTGCGCGCCGAGGTCCTTGCTGACGATCTCCGGCTCGCCACCGGCGAGGCGCAGCCGCATTACCTGCGTGTCCCAGCTCTTGCCGGGCCGGCCGAGGAAGTAGACCGTGCCGCTCGCCTCGGTGACCTCGAGGATCTGGTGGACGCGCCAGGCGCCCTTCGTCAGCTGCCGCGCAGGCTCGCCCTTGGCGTAGCGATAGAGATGCCGCCAGCCGTCGACGTCGCTGACGAAGAGCAGCGAGCCGTCGGCGAGCGGCGTGAGGTCGTCGTACCAGTCGACCCACGAGCGCTGCGTCTCCTCGTGGATCGCGCTGGTCTTGCCGGTCGACGCGTCGCAGGCGAACACCTTCAGCGTGTCCTGGGCCCGGTTCATCCACTGGACGAAGAGCGTGCGGTTGTCGGTCGCCCACTTCGGAAAGGCCAGGTAGTGGTCGGCCTTCTCCTCGAAGTCCATCCACGCCGTCTTGCCGTCGACGATCGAGACGACGCCGATGCGGACGTAGGGGTTCGGATCGCCGGCCTTCGGGTAGCGCGTGATCTCCAGGGTGCCGTGCTGGCCGTCGGCGTGGTAGATGGGGAACGTCGGCACCGGTGCGTCGTCGAAGCGCATGAATGCGAGGCGGGTTCCGTCGGGCGACCACCAGAAGGCATTGCTGCCGCGGCCGAGGATCTCCTCCATGTAAATCCACGACGGCGTGCCGTTGAGGATCGTCTCGCTGCCGTCGGCGGTGAGCTGGCGTTCGAGCCCGGTCGCGAGGTCGTAGGCGAACAGGTTATTGCCGCGGACGTAGGCGAGGTGGGTGCCGGTCGGGGAGAGCCGGGTATGATCCTCGTCGGCCGCCGGCGTGGCGGTGAGACGGCGCTCGCTGCCGTCGGCGTCGACGCGCATCAGATCGTGATCGCGCAGCACCACGCGGAAGGCGGCGCCGGGCGCGGTTTCGGCAGTCGGGTCGGCCGGACCGACGAGGCGCGACGTGCCGTCCGCGGCGGAGGTCACGTAGACTCGACGCCGGCCGTCCGTCTCGCGCCGGGTCTCGAGGTAGTGGGTGGCGTCGACCCATTCCGTGACCTGGGGGACCTCGGCAAGCACCGCCGGCTGGTCGCCGCCGCCATAGGCGGAGGTCCCGAAGACCTGGTCATACGAGAGTGCGTGGCGCGGCGGCCCCGCCTGCCGCTGGGCCACGGCCGTGGCGGCCACGGCGAGCACGCCGATCGCACCGAGCACGCCCAGGCGGGCGTGTGCTGACATCGTCCGTCCCATCCATCCTCCAGCTCGGAAGCCCAGGGCCATCGCCCGAGACATAGAATTGCAGGCTATGAGCGTACAGACTTACGCCAACTTCATCAATGGTGAGTGGACGGCGGCCGCGTCGGGCGACACCTTCGAGAACCGCAGCCCGGCGGACACCGGCGACCTGGTCGGGCGCTTCGCCGCTTCGGCCCAGGCCGACGTCGATCGGGCCGTTGCCGCCGCCGCCGAGGCCTACACCACCTGGCGGCAGGTGCCGGCGCCCAAGCGCGCCGACATCCTGCTGCGCGCGGCGCAGTTGTTCGCCGAGCGCAAGGACCGCTACTCGCGCGACATGACCCGCGAGATGGGCAAGGTGGTGCCCGAGACCGCCGGCGACGTCCAGGAAGCCATCGACATGGCGCAGCTGATGGCTGGCGAGGGCCGCCGCCTCTACGGCCAGACCACGCCGTCCGAGTTGCGCAACAAGTTCGCGCTGTCGATCCGGCAGCCGGTCGGCATCTGCGGCCTGATCACCGCCTGGAACTTCCCGATCGCGGTCCCGTCCTGGAAGATCTTCCCGGCCCTGATCTGCGGGAACACGGTCGTGCTCAAGCCGGCGGAGGAAGCACCGCTCTCGGCCGTCAACTTCGTCCAGACGCTGGCCGACGCCGGGCTGCCGGCCGGCGTCGTCAACCTCGTGACCGGCGACGGGGCCGGCGCCGGCGCGCCGCTCGTCGCGCATCCCGGCGTGCGTGTCGTGTCGTTCACCGGGTCGACCGCGACCGGCCGCCTCGTCAACGAGGCCGCGGCGCCGCTGTTCAAGAAGGTCCACCTCGAGATGGGCGGCAAGAACGCGATCATCGTGCTCGACGACGCCGACCTCGAGCTCGCCGTCGACGGCTGCCTGTGGGGCGGCTTCGGCACCACCGGCCAGCGCTGCACCGCGGCCAGCCGCGTCATCGTGCAGAAGGGTATCTATCGCCGCTTCCTTGATCGCTTCGCCGAGCGGGCGCGGACGCTGAAGGTCGGCAACGGGCTCGAGCCGGCCGTGCAGATGGGGCCGACGATCAGCGAGCCGCAGCTGCAGAAGGTGATGGAGTACGTCGGCATCGGCCTGAATGAAGGTGCCTCGCTCGCCACCGGCGGCCATCGGCTCACCACGGGCGACTGGGCCAAGGGCTGGTTCCACGAGCCGACGATCTTCGGCGACGTCTCGCCGGCCATGCGCATCGCCCAGGAGGAGATCTTCGGGCCGGTCGTCTCGGTGATCCCGTGCGACGGCCTCGACGAAGCCATCCAGATCGCCAACGGCGTGGCCTACGGCCACTCCCGCGCGAACTACACGCGCGACGTCAACGCCGCCTTCACCGCGATGCGCGACGTCGAGTCGGGGCTCTTCTACGTCAACGCGCCGACCATCGGCGCTGAGGTGCACCTGCCATTCGGCGGCATCAAGGGCACCGGCAACGGCCATCGCGAGGCGGGGACCGCCGCGCTCGACGTGTTCTCGGAATGGAAGTCGATCTACGTCGACTTCAGCGGCCGCCTGCAGCGGGCGCAGATGGATGTCTAGCGTCATGCTTCAGCCGATGAGCCCGACGCTGCCCCTGGTCTCGCCCGAGAGCGATTTCGTCGAGGCGATCATCCGGGCAGCCAAGACGCCGGCCGACGGCGAGCTGGCGGACGCGCTGTCCGGCGCCCGGTCGCAGCTGGCGTCGCTGGTCAACGCGCTGTTCTGGGCCAGCGTCACGACGGAAGAGGGGCGGCCGATCTCGGGCCTCGTCTCGCTCTGCCCGCCGGATCACCCGAACGCGTCGAGCTTCGAGGAGCCGGTCGCGATCACGCGCGAGAGCCTGGTGCGCCTGCTGACCGCGCTGCCCGTCACAGCGCTCGCGGTGTATCCGAGCGGCTCCGGCTGTCGGATCTGGGGCTACCTGCACCAGTGGCCGTTCTTCGAGCCGACGGTGCGGATCGTCGGGCCCGGCGCGCTGGTCGTGCTCGGGCAGCACGACACGCACGCGGTGCTCAGCGAAGGCCGGGTGCGCATCCCGCGCAAGCCGGTCGGGTTCTTCAACCTGGCGCACATCCTCGAGACCAATCTCGAGGTCGAGGAGCAGAACGATCGGCTGCGCCTCACCTTCGCGCTGCAGCTGATGATGCTGGCGATGCAGCGGCACGGCCACGGCGGCACCATCCTGATGGGGCCGAGCACCGGTGACGAATGGCTGCGCTCGGTGCGCGCGTCGCACATGTTCATGGCGCCGACGACGTCGCACCTGTGTCAGCTGATGCAGGACATCGCGGCGCTGCAGGCCGCGCGTGTCGCCGACGGCGTCGACGCGCACCGCGAGCAGTTCCGCCGCTCGCTCGATCGCACCGGCCTCCTGACGGCGGTCGATGGCGCGCTGGTGCTGCGCGAGGACTTGACCGTCGTCGGCTTCGGCGCCAAGCTGGTCGTCGACGGCGCCGAGTTCGACGTGGCGCGTTTCGACGCGCTGGTCTCGAGTCCGCTCGGCGCGGTCGCGGTGTCCGAGTTGGGCGGGACGCGCCACCAGTCCGCGGCCCGTTTCGTCCGTCAGCATCCCGACTGCAGCGTCCTGGTCTCGTCGCAGGACGGGCGGATGACGCTGTTCTCGTGGGAGAAGAGGCCCGGCCACGTCGTCGCCGTGTCCGGCCTCGAGCACTTCGCCTGGGGCGAAGAGGCCTGAGCTGCGGCGTTCGTGAGATCTCCGAGGACCTTTCGCATGCGCCACCTGCTCCCCGCTCTTGCGCTCGTCCTTGTCTCGTCGGCGGTCTGCGCGCAGGCGCCGTCGGGGCCGCCGCCGCCGGGCGGGAACATCCTGGCGCGGCTCGATTGCACGGCGAGCTTCCCGGCTTGCGGGTGGGGCTATAGCGGCAACGAGCAGCACTACTCGCTGGCTCGCGTCGGCAACGGGGCGCGCTTCACGTTGACCCCCGGCTCGGCGGCCACGCTCACGCAGTTCTACACCGGCTGGTCGACCGACCTGGCGGCGAGCGAGGCGCCGGCGATCTACCTGCGGATGCACCTGACCGTGCACGGGCCAATCAACACCGATGGCGTGGGCGACACCTGGACCAACAAGTTCGTGATCGTCAACGACCGCGCCAAGTCGCAGCTCGAACGCGCGATCGTCGAGCTGCGGCCCGAGGGTGTGGGAAAGCTGGCGGTGCGGATCCAGCGCAACATCGACGGCGAGGAGGCGGGAACGCGGGCCGTCGACCTGCCGACCGATCGCCGGGTTGCGCTGCAGTTCGAAATTCGGCGCGGCGCGAACGGGCGCGTGGCGCTGTGGCTGGACAATGCCAATCCGGCTAAGCCGACGGCCGCGTCGCCGCGGTTCGACTTCGACATCTCGCGCTGGGCCAACGTCAACGTCGGCTACTACCAGAACGCCAGCCTCGCCGCCAACGGGCGCGTCGCCTACACCGTCGAGGACGTCGTCGTCGCGGATGCCTTCGATCCCGCGTTCCGCTGACTGAGCCGTTCGGCTGAGTAAACCTTTCGGGGGGTGCACGCTCGCGCGCGCCATACAGCTGAGTCGCGCAGTGATGAGTTGCACGCGCGAGCTCGTCCCGCGATCGAAGGAGCGCGCCGACCGTCCCACGTACATACACATCAGGTAGTTCTTTAATGGACGTTCGATTAGTGTTGACCGACCGCGGCGCGAGTGCTAATTCAATGCCCCTAACCTGATCCTTCGCCTCCAGTGCGTTCGCAACCAGGAGGGCTCATGCCTTCGCGCCGTCTCGTATGGCTTGCTTGCATCGCTTCTGTGGTCCTCGCCTGGGCATCGCTCGATGCCGCCGCGCAAAGCTTCAACGGCGCCATCACCGGCGTCGTTCGTGACAGCACCGGCGGCGTTGTCGCCGACACGGCGCTGACGCTCCGCAACATCGCCACCGATCAGACCGTCGGCACCGCCATCTCGGGCGGGGAAGGGGACTACGCCTTCCGCAACCTCGCGCCGGGCAAGTACGAGGTCACCGCGGTCAAGGGCGGCTTCCAGCAGGTCACGCTGACCGACCTCGTCGTGCCGCTCGGCACCCAGGTCCGCGCCGACGTCACGCTGCCTGTCGGCGGCCTGACGGATCGCGTCGAGGTCAGCAGCGGCACCTCGGTGCTGACCACCACCGCCACCCAGGAGCACGGCATCACGCCGGAGACGCTCCAGCAGTTGCCGCTGCTGATGAACAGCGGCCCGCGCGCGGCCGCGGGCTTCGCGATCCTGATGCCGGGCGTGAGCACCGGCGGCGGATCGAACGCCTTCGATGCCCGCATCAACGGCGGCCTGCAGTCAGGGGACGAAGCCACGGTGGACGGGGTCAGCATGCAGCAGGGCTTCATGAGCCAGGGCGGCATGGTGTCGATCTTCCAGGACTTCCCGATGTCGCCCGACATGGTCAGCGAAGTGAAGGTCCTCACCTCGAACTACGCGCCCGAATACGGCTCGTCGACGTCGGGCCAGATCATGGCCGTCACCCGCTCCGGGCAGCGCGTTCCACGGCGCCGGCTTCATCTATCACCGTGACGACTCGCTCAGGGCGACGCAGTGGGGCGCCGATTCGAAGCCGGAATTCAGCCGCAACAACTACGGCGCCAACATCGGCGGACCGGCCAAGGTGCCGGGCCTCTGGGGCGAGAAGGTGAAGAGTTTCTTCTTCTTCAACCACGAGGGCTACCGGCAGACGGGCGGCTCGAACGCCCCGACGCTGTCGATTCCGTCACTGCGTCAGCGCAACGGCGACTTCACCGACTGGCGGGACAGCAGCGGCAACCTGATTCCCATCTACGATCCCGCGACGCTGCGCTCGGACGGCAGCGGCGGCTTCATCAAGGATCAGTTCATGGGCTGCGACGGCCGGACGCCGAACGTGATCTGCCCCAGCCGCATCAACCCGATCGTGCGGTCCTGGCTCGCGGCGCTGCCCAACCCGACCAGCGATGGCCCACTGAACAACTACCTGGGGCCGGCGATTCCCGACACCATCCTGGGCAACTCGGACTACTACCTGGGCCGCTACGATCTGCAGTTCGGCAGCGACCACATGTTCGCGAGCTTCTGGCACCAGCGGGCCCCGGCCAAGTTCGTATCGGTGCTGCCGCAGCCGATTGCGTCCGAGTCGTACTCCGACCCGCAGAACTCGTGGGTCAACCGCTTCAACTGGGATCGGACGTTCACGCCGAACCTGCTCAACCACATGTCGATGGGCTACCTCAATCGCAACGAGGGCTACGGTTCGGTCAACCAGGGCTTCGTCGGCGAGTTCCCGCAGATTGGGGGTGTCGCGGGCCACCCGGTCCCGCCGCAGATCTCGTTCGGGGACGGTTTCGCCCAGTTCGGCAGCAATGCCGGCATCAACATCGGTAACGTCACGACGCGGCCGACTTTCATCATCAACGACATGGTGACCCTGACGCGCGGTGCCCACACGTTCAAGGCGGGGATGGAGTTCCGCAAGATCATGGGCAACCTCCACCAGGGCAGCAACCAGGCCGGCACCTTCAATTTCCAGCGTGGCGCAACCGGGCTCGTCGGCGTGAACAGCGGCAGCCCGATCGCCTCGTTCCTGCTGGGCGCGGTGGACAATGGCAACGCCACCTTCCGGTCGGTGTCGTCGTTCTACCCGAGGCAGCACGCGTGGATCCTGCACGCCGGCGACACGTGGCGCGTCAACAACCGCCTCACCCTCGACTATGGCCTGCGCTGGGACTACTACTCGCCGTCCTCCGAGAAGTACGATCGCTTCTCGTTCTTCGACCCGATCGGCGCCAATCCAGGCGCGGGTGGTCGGCCGGGCCGTCTGGCTTTTGCCGGCGACAGCTACGGTGCTGCCAGTTACGGGGCGCGCTATCCGGAGGAGGAGTTCTACGGCGGCTTCGCGCCGCGACTGGGCGCTGTCTATTCGCTCAACGACAAGACGGTCCTCCGCAGCGGCTGGGGCATCTTCTACACGCAGGCGCACTACCCAGGCTGGGGGGGCGGCATCTCACTCGACGGCTTCTCGAACACCCCGGGCTTCTCGAGCACGCTGGGCGGCATCCAGCCGGCCTTCTACCTGGATCAGGGGCTGCCACAGAACTTCCAGCAGCCCCCCGACATCCGTTCGGACTACCGGAACGGGCAGGGCATCCTCTATCGACCGCTCGACGCCAACGAGCGGTCGTACGCGCACCAGTGGAACATCTCGGTCGATCGTGAACTGGGGGCGAACCTGGCGCTGAGCGTCGCCTACGTCGGCAGCGCGGGCCGGCAGCTGCCATCCAGCATGGAGCCGCTGAACGCGATCGATCCCGCGTTCCTGTCGTTGGGCGACCGGCTGAACGACGAGTTCCAGCCCGGGATGACCAGCCTCAACGGGGTGCCGCTGCCTTATCCGGGGTGGGTCGAGCAGATGACCGGCTGCGCGCCCTCGGTGGCGCAGGCGCTCCGCCCCTACCCGCAGTACTGCGACAACCTGCAGGGGCTGAACGAGAACAAAGGGACGTCGCTCTACAACTCGCTGCAGGTGAAGCTCGAGAAGCGATTCTCCGGCAGCACCTACGCCCTGGTGTCGTACACGCTCTCGAAGACGCTTGGGAGCGGATCGGACAACACGCAGCGCGAC
>JANOIR010000170.1:0-44215 GCA_031407765.1 Vicinamibacteraceae bacterium | reverse complement strand
CGACGTCGACGACGAAGCCGGGCAGAACGTGCGCGAAGCGGTTCGCGAGCAGGTCCGGCAGCGGCGCTTCGAGCCGGCCGTCCGGCTCGAGTTCGCACCGGGTGCCCATCCGCGGCTACGCGAGATGCTGCGGGCGCGCTTCGAGCTGGGCGAGGAGGACGTCTACGACGTCCCCGGGGAGCTCGACGGCGCCAGCCTGTTCCAGATCGGGAGCCTGGATCTGCCGCATCTCCGCGACGCACCGTGGACGCCGGTCGTACCCGCTCGGCTGGCGGGAGATGCGTCAATCTTCGAGGTGCTGCAGGCGGGCGACCTGTTGGTGCACCACCCCTACGAGAGCTTCGACGACAGCGTCGAGCAGTTCATCGCCGCGGCAGCGGAGGACCCCCAGACCGTCGCGATCAAGATGACGGTCTACCGCGTCGGCGACGACACCCCGTTTGTCCGGTCGCTCATCTGCGCCGCCGAGGCCGGCAAGCAGGTGGCCTGCGTGATCGAGCTCAAGGCGCGCTTCGACGAGGCGCGGAACCTGCACTGGGCGGCCGAGCTCGAGCGCGCCGGCGCGCACGTGACGGTCGGCGACCTGACGCTCAAGACCCACGCCAAGGTGGCGCTCGTCGTCCGGCGCGAGCGCGACGGTCTGCGGAGCTACGCGCACATCGGCACCGGGAACTACCACGTCCGGACGGCGCGTCTCTACACCGACGTCGGGCTGCTGACCTGCGACCCAGCACTCACGGCCGACGTCGTGCGCCTCTTTCACCACCTCACCGGCCGGTCCGAGCCGCCGGCATTCGACAGGCTCCTGGTGGCGCCGGGCGGGATGCGGCAGCGGTTCCTCGAGCTGATTGCCGGCGAGGTGGCGCATCAGCACGCCGGTCGACCCGCGCGCATCATCGCCAAGATGAACCAGCTCGAAGATCCGGCGATCATCGCCGCCCTGTGCGAGGCTTCGCAGGCTGGCGTGCCCGTCGATCTGATCGTACGCGGCTTCTGCTGCCTGCGGCCTGGGCTGCCCGGCATGTCCGAGAACATCCGCGTGCGATCGATCATCGGCAGGTTCCTCGAGCACTCGCGCATCTTCCACTTCGCGGCCGGCCAGTCGGACCCGCTGGCGGGGGAGTTCTTCATCGGCTCGGCCGATTGGATGGCGCGCAATCTGACACGCCGGGTAGAGGTCGTGGCGCCGGTGGCCGATCACGAGGCCCGGGCGCGGCTTTGGCAGATTCTGACCACAGCGCTGAGCGACCAGCACCAGGCGTGGTGCCTGAACGCTGACGGCACCTATACCCGGGTCGGCGGCGACACTCCTGCTGCCGCGACCGAAGCGACCGGCACGCACCACACGCTGATGCGGCTGGCGCGCCAGGCGTCGAGCTGAAGACGCGGCGGCTGGTGTCCCGTCCGCGGGCAGCTAGATCGGCTCGTCCGATCGCGAAGCGTCCCCGGCCTTTCTCCCGCGCTTCAGCTCGGCCCACCGGCTGAGCCGCTCGCCCAAGGTCTTCTCGTAGCCCCGGGCTGTCGGCCGGTAGTACTGCCGCCCTTGGAGCCGCTCGGGGAGGCAATCCATGCCGGTGATGGCGTCGGCCGCGTCGTGGGCGTACTCGTAGCCCTTGCCGTAGCCGAGCGACTTCATCAGCCGGGTGGGGGCGTTGCGGAGGTGCGCCGGGACCGGCTCGGCGACGTCCTCGGTGGCGTCCCGCGCGGCCACGCCGTAGGCGGCGTAGACAGCGTTGCTCTTCGGCGCGGTTGCCAGGTAGACGGTCGCCTGGGCCAGCGCGGTGTTGGCCTCAGGCATGCCGAGCTGGTGGGTGGCCTGGGCGGCGGCGACGGTCAGCGCCAGCGCCTGTGGATCGGCGAGACCGACGTCCTCGGAGGCGAAGCGGACCAGACGGCGGGCGACGTACATCGGATCCTCGCCGGCCTCGAGCATCCGCGCCAGCCAGTAGAGCGCGGCGTCGGGATCGGAGTTGCGCAGCGACTTGTGCAGCGCCGAGATGATGTTGAAGTGCTCCTCACCGCCCTTGTCGTAGAGGAGGGCGCGGCGCTCGAGCAGGTCGGCGATGAGCGCCGCGTCGACGCGATCGACGGCGCGCCGCCGGGCATAGCCGGCGACGAGCTCGAGCGCGTTCAGCGCGCTCCGCGCGTCACCGCTGGCGTAGCGCGCGATCGCTGCGGCGCCGTCGTCGGCGAGCGCGATGGCGTGCGGCGGCGTATCGAGGCCGAGCCCGCGCTCGGTGTCGCTCCACGCCCGGCGCAGGATGTCGGCGATCGCCGTGTCGTCGAGCGGCTTCAGGACGAACACCTTCGAGCGCGACAGCAGCGCCGCGTTGACCTCGAACGACGGGTTCTCGGTGGTGGCGCCGATGAGCACCAGGTCGCCGGCTTCGACGCGCGGCAGGAAGGCGTCCTGCTGCGCCTTGTTGAAGCGGTGGATCTCGTCGACGAAGAGGATCGTGCGGCGGCCCATGCGCTGCCGCGCCTCCTCGGCTTCGGCCATCACCGCCTTGATCTCCTTGATGCCGGACGTGACGGCGCTGTAGGCGACGAAGCGCGCGCGCGTGGTCTCGGCGATGACCCGGGCCAGCGTCGTCTTGCCCGTCCCGGGCGGCCCCCACAGGATGATCGACTGCACGACGTCGGCCTCGATCGCCTCGCGCAGCGGCCGCCCCTCGGCGAGCAGCGCCGCCTGCCCCACGATCTCGTCGAGCGTACGCGGGCGCATCCGCTCGGCGAGCGGCGTCCGGGCCGGCGGTGCGGCACCTGCCTGGTTGTGCGCATCCGGGTCGTCGTCGAACAGCGTGGCCACAGTGGTAGCCTATCGTGACTGAACCCGTCACGCAGCCGGCGTGCGGCGCCGCCGCGCGCCCAGCGCGGCGAATAGCAAGCCGCACGCTCGAAGGCTGCCCGCGGCGGCCGTGAGAGGCCGCCGCCAACAAACACATGCACGTCTTCGACAAGTATTCGGGTGAACGGCTGGGCGAGGTCCGCGAGGCCTCGGCGGCCGACGTGCATCGGGCCGTCACCCGGGCGTCGGTGACCGCGCCGGCCTGGGGTGCCGTTGCCGCCCACAAGCGATCCACGATCCTGCGGCGGACCGCCGAGCTTCTCGAATCCAAGCGCGAAGCCCTGGCCGAGCTGATCGCCCGCGAATCCGGCAAGGCGTGGCGCTACGCCGATGCCGAGGTGGCGCGCGCCGTCGAGACCTTCACGTTCGCCGCCGAGGAAGCCAAGCGGCTGCACGGCGAGACCGTGCCGCTCGACGCGTCGGCGGCGGGCGAGGGGCGCATGGGCTTCTACCTGCGCGTGCCGGTCGGCGTCGTCGCCGCGATCACGCCGTTCAACTTCCCCCTGAACCTGGTCGCGCACAAGGTGGCGCCGGCGCTCGCCGCCGGCAACACCGTCGTCCTGAAGCCGTCCGATCGCGCGCCGCTCACGGCCGTCGCGTTGGCCCGCACGCTCGGCGACGCCGGGCTGCCGGAAGGCGTGCTCGAGGTCGTCCACGGCGACGGCGCCACGACCGGCGAGGCGCTGGTGCGGCATCCGCGGCCGGCCAAGATCTCGTTTACCGGCAGTCCGGAAGTGGGCGAGCGCATCCTGGCCATCGCCGGGCTCAAGCGCATCACGCTGGAGCTCGGCAACAACTCCGGCGTCATGGTCGAGCCCGACGCCGACCTGGACAAGGCGATCCCGCGTCTGGTGATGTCGGCCTTCGCCAACGCCGGCCAGGTCTGCCTCAGCCTGCAGCGCTTGTTCGTGCACACGTCGATTGCCGACACGGTGATCGAGCGGCTCGTCGCCGAGACCCGGGCGCTCAAGGTGGGCGATCCCCGCGATCGCGGCTGCGACGTCGGGCCGATGATCAGCGAGGAGGCGGCGGATCGCGTCGACCGGTGGGTGCAGGCGGCGCTCGACGGCGGCGCCCGCCGGCCGGTCGGCGGCCGCCGCGAGGGCAAGCTGGTGTGGCCGACCGTGCTCACCCACACGCGGCCCGAGATGAAGGTGATGGCCCAGGAGGTGTTCGGCCCGGTCGTGTCGGTGGTGCGCTACGACACGTTCGACGATGGGCTCCAGCGTCTCGCCGACACGCCCTATGGGCTTCAGGCGGGCATCTACACCCGCGACATCGAGAAGGCGTTCGCCGCGATCCGGCGCCTCGACTTCGGCGGCGTGCTGATCAACGACACGCCGATCTTCCGCGTCGATCACATGCCGTACGGCGGCACCCGCCGGAGCGGCATCGGTCGCGAAGGCGTCCGCTACGCGATGGAGGAGATGACCAGCCTGCGGATGGTGGTCATCAACCTGTCCTAGTCGAATCCGCCTCCGTCGCCGGTCGCGACCGCTGGCGGCGCGCTTCGTAGAGCAGCAGGCCGGCCGAGACCGCCACGTTCAGCGATTCGACCGGCGCCGCCATCGGAATGCGGACGCGGCGATCCGCCATCTCCAGCAGCGCCTCGGGCAAGCCGGCGCCCTCGCTGCCGACGAAGCAAGCGATCGGACCGCGCCAGTCGATGGCCTCGAACGAGATGGCGCCGGCCGGCGCGGCAGCGACGCACTGCAGCCGCTGCGCCCGCAGGACGCCGACGACGGTGGTGGCGTCGCCATCCTGCACCGTCGGCAGGCGGAGCACGCTGCCCATCGAGCCGCGCAGCGCCTTCCAGCCGAACGGATCCGCCGACTCGCCGGCGACGACGTAGCCGGTCGCGCCGGCGGCTTCGGCGACGCGGGCGATGGCGCCGACGTTGCCGGGATCCTGCACGTCGACCGCGACCACGACCAGGGCCGGCGGCCCGGGCGGCCCGCCGATCACGTCGTCGAGCGAATGCTTCGGCCGTGCCGCCACGGCGACGACGCCGGACGGATGCGTGGTCGGACTCAGCGCGTCCATGACCGGGTCGGCGACCTGGACCACGCGCACGCCGGTGCCCGCGAGTGCGGTTGCCAGCCGGCGGGCCCGGCCGTCGGCGGCAGCCAGCGCGCGTGCCGTGAACGCGGCGCTGGCGATCGGGATCTGCGCCGCGCGCGCCTCTTCGAGCAGGTGCAGGCCGTCGAGGAGCACGCGCTCGCGATCATCCCCGTCGGCGACCCGGCGGACGGCCGCGACGAACGGGTTCTTCCGGCTGGCAATGACGTCCATGCGACGGTGGCAGTATAGTGGGTCGGCAGCGGCGCCCAAGGTGGCGTTCCGCGCATCGTGGTGAGGCATGAAGGCGCAACTACTCAAACGCTTCGAGGACGAAATCGCCCAGCTGGATCGCGAGCTCAAGACGGAGCTGCCGAAGGAGATCCAGAAGGCGCGCGAGCACGGCGATCTCCGCGAGAACGCCGAGTACAAGGCGGCCAAGGAGCGGCAGGAGTTCGTCAACGCGCGAATCGGCATGCTGCGCAAGCGGATCGGCGAGATCTCGCTGATCAACCTCGATCGCATCCCGCACGGTAAGGCGGCGTTCGGCTCGACTCTTCTGCTCAAGGAAACGACCGGCGCGACGCTGACCTTCCAGCTCGTCATGCCGGAGGACGCCGACGGCGACAAGGGTTGGATCTCGACCGCCTCGCCCATCGGCCGCGCACTGCTGGGCAAGGAAGAAGGAGACGAGGTCAACGTCCCGACGCCGGCCGGTGTCCGAACCTTCGAGATCCTGAAGCTGGCGACGATTCACGACGAAGCGAGCTCGTCAGGACACTGATCCCAGCTCACACCTCCGTGTCCGACGCCGCGCCCCAGCCGTACTCTCCCCGGCAGCGGACCGCCCTCGTCCTCGCGGGCACGGGGACGGCCGGCGCCTATCAGGCCGGCGTCCTGCGCGCGCTCGCCGAAGCCGGCGTGCGCATCGACCTCGTCGCCGGCCGCGGCATGGGCGCGGTGACGGCGCTCTACGCCGCCGTCGACGCCGCCGCGACGCTCTGGGAGCCGGCTGGCCTGTGGACCGGCCCGGCCCCGCCGTCGCTCTATCCGTGGCGCACGATCTGGAAGGTCACCGGCGCGCTGCTCGCGTTGGCCGTCCTCTCACTTGCGGCACCGCTGCTGGTCCTGCTCGCGCTGGCGATCGCCTGGCTGCCGGCGTTCCTCCTCGAACTGGTCGCGCCGCCGCTCGCCGGCACGCTCACGACCCATCTCGTCGAGTGGGCGTTCTGGGTCACGCGCGGCGAGACGGCGACCGCGACCGTGTCGCGTGCGGCCGGCGCCTCGCTGCTCGTGCTCGTGGTCGTGATCCTCGGCACGGCGCTGTTCGACCGGCGGCGCGGCGCCCGGCGTCCGCGCGGCGCGCCGTGGTGGCAGGCGCTCGGGGCGCCGCTCGATGCGCGGCCGGTGGTCCGCTGGGCCCTCGACGGGTTCTGGAGCGTGATGCGCGGCGCCACCCGCATCGCTCGGCCCGAGGCGACCGACCTCAGCCGGCGCTACGCCGAGCTGCTCGGCGACAACCTGACGCAGCCGGGCTATCGCGAGCTGCTCATCGCCGCCCACGATCTCGAGACCCGGCGCGACCTGATTTTCGCGCTGCTGCGGGAGGAGGCGCGGCCGCGCTTCTTCGGCGTCGGGCCCGACGATCAACGCCGGGCCGAAGTCGTCGATCTCTCGGGCGAGGGTGGCCGTCACGTGGTCGACGCGATCGCCGGCGCGCTGGCCGTGCCGTGGCTGGCCGAGCCGCACGTCGTCCGCTTCGACAGCGCCGGCTTCTGGCGCGGCGAATCGCATCGCGTCTGCGACCGCCCGGCGGCGATCGTCCGGCTGCTGGAGGAAGTGTCGGCGGCCGGCGCCGAGCAGGTGATCGTCGTCACCTCTGATGTGGCGATCGATCGGCCGCACGCGCTGCGCGCGCGAGCCGTGGAGCCGCGGGCGCGCCTGGCCGAGTACATCGCCGGCGCCGAAGCGTCGGCGGCGCGCGATGCCCTGACCGCGCTCTTCGATCGCTTCTCCGGTGTCTACCAGATTCAGCCGACGCACAACGCGGTCGGCCTGTTCGACTCCACCGGCTCCTACGACGAGCGCTCCGATCGCCGGCAGACGCTGCGTGAGCTGGTCGAGCTCGGGGCGGAGGACGCCCAGCGCCAGTTCATCGACCCGGTGCTCGGGGAAAGCGGCGACGAACTGGAGCGGGCGGAGGCGCGGCCGACCCCACCGGCGCCGCTGCCGACACCGCCGCGCGGTGCGCCGTCGACGCCGTCGATCGCCGAGCGGCTCGCGTCGCTCGATTAGCGCGCGACGCGAACTGCCGGGCGCGAACTGCCGCGGCGAACTCCCAACGTCCAACCGCCAACTGCCAAGGCACTTTCAACTCCCAACGCCCAACAGAGCTTGCGACGGCGCCGCCGCAGGGTTGGAAGTTGGGAGTTGGGCGTGCGTTGGGAGTTGGAGGTTGGGATTTGGGAATTCGTCGGCGCGCAGCCTTCACTTCGCGCCGACGGGCTCTTTCTTCTTCTCGGCTGCGGTGTCGTGCAGGAACTGCGCGACCAGCGAGCGGATCAGCGTGCCGAGCCGCACCGGATCGATGGCGCCGAACTTCTCGGCGAAGCGATGGATCGGGACCACCGCCTTGGCCATCGCCCGGTGGCCGCCGGCGCTGCCGATGTCGCCGAACGCCTTCTTGACGAAATCGCCGGCGTTGCGCGAGTAGCCCAGGTTGCGCACCGAGATGACCATCATCTCGTTGACGACGCCGGAGATGACCGTCCAGCGCACGTCCTCGAGATCGAGGAAGAAGTCGGCCGCGTAGGTGATGCAGTCCTCACGCGGCACCTTGCCGAGGAACGCCGTGAACACCTGGTCGGCGAGGGTGCCGTCGCGCACGGCGCGGGTCACGTACTCGAGCCGATCGAGCGACAAATCGGCGCCCTCCATCTTGCGGATCAGCGCGGCGTCGGCGAGCGGGTACAGATGCGAGAAGGATTCGAGGTCGACGCGGTTGGTCTGCCGCGCGAAGAACAGGGTGTCGGACTTGATCGCGTAGAGCATCGCGGTGGCGACGCGCTCCGAGATGTCCATGTCGACGGCGCGGAGGTGCTCGGTGAGGATCGTACACGTCGAGCCGTAGTCCGGCCGGATGTCCTTGAAGACCGCGTTGTGGTTGGCTTGCTCGGGGTGGTGATCGACGACCAGGTCGCAGCGCTCGAGGGTGCCGCCGAAGTAGTGCGGCTGGACGTCGACGGTGGCGATCCGCTCGAAGTTGGCGAAGTCGTCCGAGCTCACGGTCTCGACCTGGATGTCGAGCAGGTGCTTCATGCGGATGTTCTCGGGCCGCGTGGCGTTCTGCACCGCGCCGATGATCGCCGTCGTCTTGTTGCGCCGCAGCAGCGTGCGCAGGGCCAGGCCGCTGGCCATGGCGTCCGGATCGGGGTCGTTGTGCAGCAGGATCAGGACGCGGTCCGCGTCTTCGAAATATCGTTGGTACTGTTGGACGCGGGCGCGGGTGAGGGAGCGGCCGAGCGCGACGGTGAGGGCGGGGCTGACGAGCTCGGCGAGGGTGAGATAGGTGACGTCGGGGAACTTGTCCTTCAGCTCGGCTTCGCGCTCCGGGTCGGGGCGGGTGCCGAGGACGTAAATCAGCGTTCCGCCGGCGTCGCGCGCCGCTTCGATGTAGCGGCCCAGGCCCTTGCGATGCGTGTCTTGGATGATCACGCAGTCCGACGGCGAGAGATCGACCTTCAGGAAGGCGTCACATCGCTTCGGGTCGGCGAGCGAGATCCGCAGCCCGTTGTCGTGAAGGCGCCGGGCCAGGGTCCGGTTCTCGACGAGGAACTCGACCGGAAACGTGGGCGCGAGAACCTGATGCAGCGTGCGGATCAGGAGTTCGTCCTGGCAAACCGCGAGACACTTCATAGCTGATGGGGACGGGGTTGTCCCTCGATACCGCGTCGGCGCTGGCCAGCCGCGTCCCCCGAACCCTCCAAGTATACGCCTGCTGGCCGGCCGCGGAGAGCGAGGGCTGAGCCTCCCGGGCGGGCGATTGCGCTATTCTCTGAGAATTGCCGTGCGGCTGCCTGCCCTGACTCTCTCCGCATTCGCGCTCGCGACGGTTGGGTTCGCCACGGGACTGGCGGCCATTCCGCCGCAGTCTGTCTTCCGCAGCGGCGTCGAGGTCGTGAACCTCGGTGTCGCGGTGATGGACAAGGGGGGCACCGCCGTCTCCGGTCTGACGCAGAACGACTTCGTCGTCTACGAAGAAGGCAAGAAGCAGGAACTGCGCTACTTCGCGGTCGACGGCGCCAAGGATGGCGGCACGGGCGAGGTCGGTCCGGGCGGCGAACGGCCGCCGCTCCACATCGGCCTGGTCTTCGACACCAGCGGCTCGATGGCCGCCGACATGGATCTGGCGCGCAGCGCCGCGATCAAGTTCCTCAACCGGCTGCCGCGGGCCGAGGACATGACGATCGTCGACTTCGATACCGAGGTCCGCATCGCCACTTACACCCAGAACGACTTCACCCGACTGGTGGCGCGGCTGCGCGGCCGCAAGCCCGATGGCTGGACGGCGTTGTGGGACGCGGTCGGCGTCTATCTCGGCGGGTCCCAGGACCAGGCCGGCCAGAAGGTGCTGATCGTCTTCACCGACGGCGGCGACACCCGCTCCACGCTGACCTACGTCGATCTGTTGAACGCACTCAAGGCGAGCGACGTCTCCGTCTATGCGATCGGCTTCCTCGAGCACCAGCCGGCCTCGGCGCGGACGCAGCAGCGCCTCCAACTCGCCCAACTGGCCGACCTGACCGGCGGCCAGGCGTTCTTCCCGGCCTCGATGAAGGAAGTCGAGACGATGTACGATCGGATCGTCGCCGAGATCGACTCGCGCTACCTGCTCGGCTACGTCTCGTCGGATCGGCGGACCAACGGCGCCTGGCGATCGGTCGAGGTCCGCTTGACGCGACCCGATCTGCGGCAGGCCAAGATCCGCACGCGCAAGGGCTACTTCGCGCCCTACATCGCGCCGCCCAAGCCGCAGCCCTGAGGCTTACTCACGACCCCGAACCCGCATGCCCTCGGTCCACGACCGTTTCACGCTCGTCACCGACTTCGACCTGGCCGGCGATCAGGCGCGCGCCATCGACGAACTGGTCGACGGTCTCGAGCGCGGCGATCAGCACCAGGTGCTGCTCGGCGTCACCGGCTCGGGCAAGACCTTCACGGTGGCGCAAACCATCGCCCGCGTGAACCGGCCGACCCTGGTGATGGCCCACAACAAGACGCTGGCGGCCCAGCTCTATCAGGAGTTCCGGCGCTTCTTCCCGAACAACGCGGTGGAGTACTTCGTCAGCTACTACGACTTCTACCAGCCCGAGGCCTACGTGCCCGCGACCGACTCGTACATCGAGAAGGAAGCCACCATCAACGACGAGATCGACCGCATGCGGCTGTCGGCGACGCGCTCGCTGTTCGAGCGGCGCGACGTGATCATCGTCGCCAGCGTCTCGTGCATCTACGGCCTGGGCTCGCCCGAGGCCTACTACGGCATGCTGCTGCCGCTCGAGCGCGGCCAGGCCATCGGGCGCGAGGCCTTGCTGCGACGCCTGGTCGAGATCCAGTACGAGCGCAACGACCACGATTTCAGCCGCGGCACCTTCCGCGCCCGCGGCGACGTCATCGAGGTCTATCCGTCCTACGAGGACATCGGGCTGCGGGTCGAGCTGTTCGGCGACGAAATCGACGGCCTGTCGTCGTTCGATCCGCTGACCGGCAAGGTCGTCAAGCGCCACGAACGCCTGGCGATCTATCCGAAGTCGCACTTCGTCACGCCCGAGTCGCGGCGCCGCACGGCCGTCGACACCATCAAGACGGAACTCCTCGAGCGGACACGCGTCCTGGAAGAGGAGGGCAAGCTGGCCGAATCGCAGCGGCTCCACCAGCGGACGATGTTCGACCTCGAGATGATGCGTGAGATCGGCTACTGCCATGGCATCGAGAACTACTCGCGCCACCTCTCCGGCCGCCGCCCCGGGGAACCGCCGCCGACCCTGCTCGACTACCTGCCCGCCGACGCCCTGACCGTGGTCGACGAGAGCCACCAGACCATCCCGCAGATCCGCGGCATGTGGGCCGGCGACCGCTCGCGCAAGGAAGTGCTGGTGGCCTACGGCTTCCGGCTGCCGTCGGCGCTCGACAACCGGCCGCTCGACTTCAAGGAGTGGCAGGCGCGCATCGGTCAGGTCGTGCACGTCTCGGCGACGCCGGGGCCTTGGGAGCTCGAGAAGGCCGGCGGCGTCTTCGTCGAGCAGATCATCCGCCCGACCGGGCTGGTCGATCCGACCATCGAGGTGCGGCCGGTGCAGGGCCAGGTCGACGACCTGCTGGCCGAGATCCGCGATCGCGTCGCGCGCGGCGAGCGCGTCCTGGTGACCACCCTCACCAAGCGCATGGCCGAGGACTTGACCGGGTATTATCACGAGCTGGGTGTACGCGTCCGCTACCTGCACTCGGACGTGGACACGCTCGAGCGAATCGAGATCCTGCGCGACCTGCGCAAGGGCGTCTTCGACGTGCTGGTGGGCATCAACCTCCTGCGGGAAGGACTCGATTTGCCGGAAGTGTCGCTGGTGGCCATTCTCGACGCCGACAAGGAGGGCTTTCTCCGCTCGGCCGGGGCGCTGATCCAGACCATCGGCCGCGCCGCCCGCCACGTCCGCGGTACGGCAATCCTCTACGGCGACGCGATGACCCAGTCGATGCGCTTCGCCATCAGCGAGACCGACCGCCGCCGCGCCATCCAGGAGGCGTACAACGTCGAGCACGGGATCACGCCGGCGTCGATCGTCAAGGTGATCGACGAGGTCCATCGCAGCGTCTACGATCGCGACTACCTCACCGTGCCGGTCGAGCACGATCCGCGCGAGGCCTTCAAGACCGAAGGCGAGCTGCGCGCCGCCGTGGCCCGTGAGGAAGCGGCGATGAAGGCGGCGGCCGCCGATCTCGACTTCGAGCGGGCTGCGGCGCTGCGGGACAAGGTGAGGAGGCTGCGCAACCTCCTGCCCGGCGCGGCCGGCTCCGTGGGAGTTGGGGGGGCGTGATCGTCGAGTGGCTCAAGTCGGCGCTCCTCGAAGTTCAGGAGTACGCCAAGCTGTGCATCGCGGTGGCACGCGGGACGGTCTCGCGTCCGTTCTACTTCCGCGACGTGATCGAGCAGTTCGACGCCATCGGCCTCGGCTCGCTCACTGTCGTCATCCTCACCGGCATGTTCACCGGCGCGGTCCTCGCGCTGCAGTCCGGGTTCACGCTGGATCAGTTCGGCGCGCGCACGGCGGTCGGGCGTCTCGTCAGCGCGTCGATGGTCAAGGAGCTGGGCCCGGTGCTGACCGCGCTGATGGTCACCGGCCGCGTCGGGTCGGGGATCGCCGCCGAGCTCGGCTCGATGATGGTCACCGATCAGATCAACGCGTTGCGGGCGCTCGGCACCGATCCGGTGCGGAAGCTCGCCGTGCCGCGGGTGCTCGCCGGTGTCTTCATGGTGCCGATTCTGACCATCATCGCCAACTTCGTCGGCATGATCGGCGCCTGGTTCATCACCGTCTGGCAGCTCCGAGTCGCGTCGAGCGTCTACTGGAACTCGGTGGTCGACGGGCTCTACATGGCGGACGTCTGGATGGGTTTGATCAAGCCGTTCTTCCTGGGCTTCGTCATCGTCACCATCGGCTGCCATGTCGGCCTCCGGACGTCGGGAGGAACCCAAGGCGTCGGTCGGGCCACGACCAACGCGGTCGTCGCCGGCTCGGTGGCAGTGCTCGTCGTCGACTTCTTCGTGACGAAGATCCTCTTCTCGGTGCTGTACTGATGGCGACGCCAACCAGCCATCCGCCTGCGCGGAACGCTTCGGGGGACAGTCGGGGCGATGCCGGGGCCGTGGCCTCCGAGGTGGACGCGCCGGTCATCGTCTTCGAGGGTGTCGATCTCGCCTTCGACGAGAAGGTGATTCTGAAGAACCTGAGCTTCACGATCCGGCAGGGCCACACCAAGATCTTCCTGGGCGCCAGCGGCGCCGGGAAATCCACGGTCCTGAAGCTCATCCTGGGGCTCCTCAAGCCGGATGGCGGCGCCATTTGGGTCAAGGGGCAGCGGGTCGACGAGATGAGCGAAGTCGAGATGATGAAGGTGCGGGCGGACCTCGGAATGGTCTTCCAGGAAGGCGCCCTGTTCGATTCACTGACCGTCCGCGAGAACGTCGGCTACAAGCTTTACGAGGAAACCGACTTGCCGCTCGACGAGGTCCACGCGCGGGTCGAGGAGGTCCTCGGCTTCGTCGGCCTCGCCGAGCACATCGACAAGCCGCCGTCGGCCCTGTCGGGCGGGCAGCGACGCCGTGTGGCGATCGCACGGGCGATGACGGCCAAGCCGCCGATCCTGCTCTACGACGAGCCGACGACGGGGCTCGATCCGATTACCTCGGTGACGATCGACGCCGAGATCATCAAGCTGCGGGATCTGGAGAACGTCAGCACGGTCATGGTCACGCACCAGTTGCGCGACGCGTTCTACGTCGCCGAGCACACGGCCGTCCGCGAGGGCGGCGAGGTCCGCCTAGTCCAGGCCGATCCGGCCAAGGTCGCCGAAACCGAGTTCATCATGCTGCGCGACGGGGAGATCGCCTTCGAGGGCGACGTCCACGAGCTGCGGGGATCCAGCGATCCCTATCTCCAGAGCTTCTTGTCGTAGAGAACGCCCCCATGCCCCGTACCCGCTCGCTCGCCTGGTCTCAGCTGAAGCTCGGCATCGTCGTCGTCGCCGCGCTGACGATCGCGGTGGTGTTTGCCTTCATGGTCGGCGGCGAGGGAGGTCTGCCGTGGCAGCGCTATCACCTCAAGACCCGCTTCCCGAACGTCCAGGGCCTCAAGTCCGGCGCCGTCGTCCGGCTGGCCGGGGTCGAGGTCGGGCAGGTCAGCGACGTGCAGTTCGCCGGGGCCCAGGTCGAAGTGACGCTGGAGCTCAGCAAAGACGTGCAGGACAAGATCACGGAGCAGTCGCGCGCCCTGCTCGGCTCGATCAGCCTGCTCGGGGAGACCGCGATCGACATCAACAGCGTCGGCCTGGGCCGGCCGCTGCCCGACTGGGGCTACATCCGGTCGGCCCGCACGCCCGGCCAGATCGCCGAGGTGGCGGAACAGGCCAACGCCGGCATCGTCGAGATCACCAACCTCCTGCGCGACATCCGGTCCGGCAAGGGCACGGTGGGGCAGCTGTTCACCGACGACAAGGTCTACCGCGAGTTCGCGGCGCTGACCACGGCGGCAGACGAGGTGATCCAGAATCTCAATCGCGGCAAGGGCACGATGGGCAAGCTGCTGAAGGACGAAGCGGCCTACCGCTCCCTCCAGACCTCGCTCGACAACCTGGCGACCATGACCCGCCGCATCAACGCCGGGGAGGGCAGCCTGGGCCGGCTGATGAAGGACGAGGAATTCGCCAAGTCGCTGTCGTCGGCGACGGCCAACTTCGATCGCATCTCCGGCGGCCTGGCCCGGGGCGAAGGCACGGCCGGCAAGCTCCTGACGGACCAGGCCCTCTACACGCGGCTCGACGCCGTGACCGGCCGCCTGGACACGCTCCTGACACGCCTGAACGAGGGGCAGGGCACGGCCGGCCAGTTGCTGCAGGACAAGCGGTTGTATGAGAACATGAACGGCGCTGTGGCCGACATGCGGGCGCTTCTGGTGGAGATCAAGAAAGACCCCAAGAAGTTCCTCAACGTGAAGGTCAGTATTTTCTGAACGAGCGGGATTTTCTGAGCGAGCGGAGGAGTTCGATCATGTCCGAGGATCGCGGAGCGGGTGGAGTGCTCGTCGCCTTCATGCTCGGGGCGATTGCCGGGGCCGCCGTGGCCCTGCTCGTCGCGCCGGCAACAGGCGAAGACACCCGGCGCAAGCTGGGCGAGCGGGCGCGCGAGGGGCGCGACAAGGCCGCCGAGGCGGCGCGCCAGGGTCGCGAGTTCATACGCAACCAGCGGGAAGGCTTGACGACGGCCTTCGAGCGCGGCAAGGAAGCGTTCGACCAGGCCCGGGGGCCGAAGGAGACGGCGTGAACGACTGGGCCCCGGTGTTCCTCGGCGTGATCGCTGTCGCCACGCTGGTGATGGCGGCGATCCAGGTCGGGGCGATCATCTACGGGGCACGGGCGGCGCAGCGGCTCGAGCAGACGCTCGGCCGGTTCGAGGCCGACCTCAAGCCCGTGATCGAGCGGGCCCGGCAGGTCTCGGAGGACGCCGCGAAGATCTCGGCGATGGCGACGGTCCAGGTCGAGCGCGTCGACCACCTGTTCCAGGACCTGTCGCAGCGCATCGATGAAACGGCGGTGATGATCCAGCGGGCGGTGGTCACGCCGGCGCGCGAGGGGGCGGCGCTCTTCGCGGCGGTTCGAGCCACGGTGGCGGCCTTGCGGGGAGTGGCCGGCGCGAGGCGCCGGACGCCGCCGACGGGCGTGGAAGAAGACGACGCGCTCTTCATCGGGTGAGCGCTGGTCAGTGAGGAGACGGCGGCGATGGATCTACGACGAATGGCCACGCGAACGGTGCTGACGGCGACGCTCGGCGTTGTCCTGGCGGCTCCGGCGGCGGCCGAAGAGGCCAAGGCGTCGAAATCGGCGATCCAGGCCGCGGCGCTCACCAAGCAGCTGGGGCAGATCAAGCAGCAGTACATCGCCACCAAGGATCCGACCGAGCCTGGCCGGTTCGTGGCCGCGATGCTCTTGCCCGGCGCCCAGCTGATGATCGTGTCGGCCAGGTACGGCGCTCCCGCGCTGCTCAACGAGAAGGTGCTGCTCGGCAAGTTCCAGGACGCCTACATCGACCTGAACTCCGCCTCCGAGGCGGCGACACGGGTGATTGTCGAGGACCTGCGTGCCGACGGCTTCGCCATGACGAAGCGCAAGGACACGCTGCGTGACTCGTTCGAGTCGCACGGCAAGCGCGTGATCTTCGATTTCGACTGGCGCAAGCAGAAGCTGACCGAGGCCGAGTACTTCAGCACGCTCGAAGCCGCCGACGCGCAGTACGCGCGGATGCTGGAGCTGCTGATCGTCGAAGCGCAGAAGCCGCGCTAGGCGCTGGGGCGCTCGCCGCGCCGGCGGCGCCGTGCTACGGCGTCGCGAGGTGGCCCACCACGGTCACCCAGAGGCCGCCGGTGCGGACGCGGACGTCCGCAAACCCGGCGTGCGTGACGTAGGCCTCGAGTTCCGCCGGGGTGGAGTGGCGGCTGACGTTGGCCGGGCGCTTCGACGGATCCATCCGGAAGTGCTCCATGAAGAGCGCCCACCCTTCCGGTTCGAGCAGGTTGAAGTTGTCGACGTAGAGGCGCCCGCCGGGGCGCAGGACGCGCCGCGCGTCGAGGACGTAGCGGAAACGCTCCCACTCGTCCAGATGCATGAACACCCCGGTGCAATAGACGACGTCGAGCGAGCGGTCGGCGACGCCCGCCAGGTCGTAGCCGTTCAACTGCACGGTCGACACGTTCGGCAGGTCTGCCAGCGACTCGGCGGCGAAGCGCAGCATGTTCGGCGAGACGTCGGCTCCCGTCCAGTGCCGGCAGTGCGGCGCAAGGAAACGGCCGACCCGGCCGGCGCCGCAGCCGATTTCGATGACGTCATCGGCCGGTGTGACCGCCGCCAGGGTGCGGACGTCCCCCGCCGTGGCCTCGCCGGACCGCGCCCATTCCTGGCCGTCGTCGGTGCCGCAGACGGCGATGCGCGCGGCCGCCTCGGTCTGCGACACCTGGTCCCAGACCTGCGCGTAGGCGGTCCGCGTGAAGCCCTGATCGAGGTGGGCGTGCCGCGTGATCACCGACCGGCCGATCTCCTGCCCGCCGGCGGAGCCAGGCCGGCGCCCGCGCACGATCAGCGTCGCTTCGGGCACGTCGGGCAGCGCCGCGGCGTCCAGTCGGACCGCGAAGCCGCAGGTCGCGGCCGGCGTGACCCGAGGGAACAGCGCCGCGATGTCGGCGCGCGCCGCGTCCGGCGTCGCCGTCCACACGGCCCGCCCGTCGACCTCGATCACGACTTCGATCGCGTGACTGTCGGTCGAGAGCGCCCAGCCCCGCACGTCGAGACTGCGGGCGTAGGGCTGGCGCGGGCCGGGGTCGTCGATGGCGCCGACGATCTGGGGCGGCGTGAGCCCGAGCAGGCGGCCGAGCGGCGAGCGGGAGATCGCGGACGAGACAGGCATTGCCCGCATAGTACCGCGTCTGCCGCCGCGCGGGATCAGGTACGGCGGAAGAGGGGCCGGTCGCTGGTGGCGAGGGTGCCGCAGACCCACGCCGACAGGCCGCAGACCAGGACGACCGTCCCGAGGGGGCGGGCGGTCCCGTCGTGCCAAGTCCCCACCGCGACCCCGGCCAGGGCGGCCAGGCCGAACTGCAGCGCCCCCAGCAGCGCCGATGCCGAGCCGGCTTCCTCGCCGTAGCGGGCCAGCGAGGCGGCGGTCGTGTTCGGCCCGACCGCCCCGATGCTGCCGACATAGACAAAGAGCCCCGCCGAGAGCGTCAGCCATGACGCGGATCCTGACCAGGCCAGGGCGGCGATGACGATGGCTGCGGCAGCGGTGACGTAGAGCACTCGGCCGAGGATACGGGCCGGTGTCGCGCGCCGCAGCAGCAGCCGATTGAGCTGGCTGAGGCCGATCAGCGAAAAGGCGTTCGACCCGAAGACGATTGCGTACTGTCGCGGCGTCAGTCCGAGCTGCTCGATGAAGACGAACGGCGATGCGGCGATGTAGGCGAACATGCCGGCCCCGGCGAACCCGCCGGCCATGGCCAGACCCAGGAAGCGCAGATCGGTGAGGATCCGCCAGTAGCCCGTCGCAATCGTGCCGAGGCCGCCGGTTGCGAGGCGCGGCGACGTCTCGGGCAGCCGTCGCGCCACCGCGATCATGCAGGCGACGCCGAAGCTGGCCAGCACCCAGAACACGGCACGCCAGGAGAAGCGGACGAGCAGCACGCTGCCCAACGACGGCGCCAGCACCGGGGCCAGGCCCATGATCAGCATCAGCCGCGAGAAGACCCGCGCCGCCTCCTGCGCGTGGTACAGGTCGCGGACCACCGCGCGCGCCACCACCATCGCGGCGCAGCCGCCGAGGGCCTGGGCGGCGCGGCCGGCAATCAGCACCCCGGGGGTCGTTGCCATGGCGCAGACGATGGACGCCACGGTGTAGAGCGCCAGGCCGCCCAGCAGCGGCGGCCGCCGACCGATGCGGTCGCTCAGCGGGCCGTAAACCAGCTGACCGAGCGCGAAACCGGCGAAGAAGGCCGCCAGGGTCGCCTCGAGCAGGCCGGGCGCGGCGCGCAGGTCGGCGGCGATCGCCGGCAGGGCCGGCAGGTACATGTCGATCGACAGCGACGCGATGGCCGTCAGGATGCCCAGGAGGAGCAGCAGCGGAGCCCCGTGCGGGCGGGCGTCGGTGGGTGCGACTGGCGGTGTGGGGCGGTCGAGGATGGCGGAAGACACGCGGGTGACGCGAACCGGACCCGTCGATTGTGGATGAAAGAGGCGGGTCCTGTCGATGTGCGGCGGGATCGACCTCTCCGCAGCACGGCAGTGGATTGCGCAAGTACGGCAAACCCTTCCCTAGCCCACCGCACGTCCTTCCAGCCCACCCCACGTCGCGTTCGCACGCCCATCGTACGTCGCGCGCCGGGACGCGCTGCACCTCGCGGAGCGCTGGCACGTCGCTTGTAAGGCCATGTGGGCTTCCTGGTGGAGCATCTCGATCCTCGCCGTCGTCGTCAGCTCGAGCGTGGCGTGTCGCGAGGAGGATCCGGTGCGCGTCTCCAGCCTCACACTGAAGGGCGTCCAGGCTGTCGAGGAAGCGCAACTGCGCGCCGTCCTCCAGACCAAGGCGGGCAGCTGGATCCCGTTCTCGAAAAAGCCCGCCTTCGATACCGATGAGTTCCAGCGCGACTTGCAGCGGCTGCGCAATTTCTACGCGGAGCGTGGCTATCCCGAGGCGCGCGTGACCGAGGTCGACGTCGCCTTCGACGACAAGAAGGAGCACGTCCGCCTCACCGTGACCGTGCAGGAAGGCGAGCCGGTGCGGGTCGAGTCGATGCGCTTCGACGGCTTCGAGGTGCTGTCCGAGCGCCGCCAGCAGGCGCTGCGCTCGCGGCTCGGCTTGGCGTCCGGGGACGTGCGCGATCGCCGCCGCGTCGACGCGGCACGCAGCACCGCCCTCAACGTGCTGCAGGAGTTCGGCTATCCCTACGCCAAGGCGATCGTCGACGAGCTGCCGGGCGAGGCGCCGCGAGGCGTGGCGGTGGTGGTGCGGGCGACCCCGGGGCCGCAGGCGACCTTCGGCCCGCTCGAGATTCGCGGCAACGCGTCGGTCGGCGAGAACGTGATTCGCCGTCAGCTCGCCTTCAAACCGGGTGACCGCTACAGCGCCGGCCGTGTCCGAGCCAGCCAGAGCCGGCTGTCGTCGCTCGACCTGTTCAGTTTCGCCTTCGTCGAGCCGCGCGGGCAGGAAACGCAGTCTGTCGCGGTCCCGATGCGCATCACCGTGGCCGAGGACAAACATCGCCGGTTCACCGGTGCCGTCGGCTACGGGACCGAGGAGAAAGCCCGTGTCCGCGGTGAGTGGAAGCACGTCAACTTCTTCGGCGGCGCCCGCAGCGCCGGGATCGAGAGCAAGTGGTCGTCGCTCGATCGCGGTGTCCGCCTGAACTTCAACGAGCCCTGGTTCTTCACGCGCCATCTGTCGTTTTCGGCGCAGGCGCAGACGTGGGACGAGCAGGAGCCGGTCTATCGGGTGACCACCTACGGCGGGCGGGCCGGCGTATCGTGGCGGCGCGAGCAGCGCAGCCCGGTGACGCGCCGCGGCGCGACGACGTCGGTCGGACTGTCGTTCATCAACGAGTTCACCGAGTATTCCGTCGCGCCGGCGGCCCTCGCCAACCCGGCCCTGCGTAACGCGCTCATCAGCCTCGGTCTCAATCCCGAGACGGGAGCGGCCACCGGCACGCTCGTGTCGCTGCGGGTGCAAGCGGATCACGACACCACGTCGAGCCGTCTCGATCCGCAGCGCGGCTTCGCCGTCTCGGGCGCGCTCGAGCAGGCCGGCAAGTTCCTGCCCGGGGCGTTCACCTACACCGAAATGAGCGGCGAGGTGCGGGCGTACTTCTCGACCCGGCGACCGAGCCAGATGACGAGCGGCCGCCGCGGCATCGTGTTCGCCGGGAGACTGCGCGGTGCGACCATCGACGCCGCGCCGCCGGTCGACGCGGCAGTGCCGTTCTTCAAGCGCTACTTCCTCGGCGGGTCGACCAGCCTGCGCGGCTGGGGCCGCTACGAAGTGAGCCCGCTCGAAGAAGGCCAGCCGATCGGCGGTCTCAGCGTCGTCGAGACGTCGGGCGAGGTGCGCGTCCCGTTCGGCGCCAAGCTGAGCGCCGTCGCTTTCGTCGACGCAGGCAGCGTCGGCCGCACGCCGTGGCACCTCGACCCGGGCGGTTTCCGTGTCGCCGTCGGGCCAGGCCTCCGCTACGACACGCCGATCGGGCCGGCCCGCTTCGACTTCGGCTATCAGCTCAACCCGATTCCCGGGCTGCTCGTGCGCGGCGTGCCGGAGCCGCGCCACTGGCGCGCCCACGTCAGCATCGGCCAGGCCTTCTGATGGGAATCCGCTTCCGTCGCTGGCTTCGCATCGGCTCGCTGCTCCTGACGCTCTGCGTCGGCATGCTGATCGTGGCCATCGTCGCGACGCAGACGGCGTGGTTCAAGGACTGGCTGCGCCGCTACGTGATACGCGAGGCGGACGGCTACCTGAACGCCACCCTCGCCATCGAGCGCCTCGAGGGCAACCTGTTCACCGGCCTCGAGATCCAGGGGGTGTCGCTGACGCAGGGGCGCCAGACGATCTTCGCGGCCAAGGACGTCGGCCTGCGCTACAGCCTCTGGGATCTCATCGCGGGCGGCATGGTCATCGACGAGATCCGGATCAACGAGCCGCAGGTCGCCTTGAGCCGGGGCCCGGGCGGGTGGAACGTGGCGGGGCTGGTCAAGGAGCAGGCGCAGGAGGCCGATCGCGAGGGGCCGGCCAAGCCGATCACGATCAGCCGCATCGGCATCTCGAACGGCACCGTGACGATCACGGAGCCGGCCGGGCCGGATGCCCTCGGGCTGCCGAAGCGGATCGAGCGGGTCGACCTCCAGGGCTCGTTCGCCTATCAGCCGGTCGACTTCGTGATCGATCTCGGGCACCTGTCGTTCCGAGCCAGCGACCCGGCCCTCGCCTTGAACAGCCTGTCCGGGCGGATCATCGTCAACCAGGACGACGTCACGCTCGAGCGCCTCGCGGTGCGAACCGCCGAGAGCGCCCTCTCGGCGCGTGGCGCCGTGCGGTCGTACCTTGGGACGCCGACACTCGACCTGGTGCTGTCGTCCGAGAAGCTGACGCCGCGGGAGTTCGCGGGCTTCGCCCCCGCCCTGGCTGACGTGCGGCTGCAGCCGGCATTCGAGGTGACCGCACGCGGCCGGCTCGACGCCGTACAGGCGGTGCTTTCGCTGCGCAGCGCCGCCGGTACCTTGAACGCACAGGTGGTCGCGGACGGCCTCGGGCCGGAGCGCGGTGTGCGCGGTGAGGCCACGGTCGGCGAGCTCGATCTGAGCCAGATCGTCGCCGGCCTGCCGGCGAGCCGGGTGAACGCGAAGACTCAGGTCGACCTGACACTCGACGCGAAGAACGACATCGATGGCCGCGCCGCGGTGCACGTCGCGCCGACCGTGGTCGACGGCTATCGCGTCGACGCGCTCGAGGCCCGTGCCACGATTGTCGACTCCCGGGTGCAGCTCGACGCGGACGCCCGCGCCTATGGCGCGCACGCCACCGCGAAGGGCCAGGTCGTGCCCCCTATCGGCGGGCGTGAGGCGTCGGGCGAGCTGACCGGCCAGATCGCCGGGCTCGACCTGCGCAAGCTGCCGCGGCGCCTGGGCGTGCCGGCTCTGGCCACGCGGGCCGGTGGCCGTTACAAGGCCCGTCTCGACGAGCGTGGCCCGAGCGGCGAGCTGGTGTTCGACGCCTCGACGTTCGAGGGCGCGTCGATCGACGCCGGCACCCGCGTCAGCGGCACGCTCTATGGCTCGCGCCCGACGTTCACGGCGCGCGGCGGCGTCCGCAACGTCGATCCGCACCGGTTCGGTACGGTGCTGCAGCTGCCGGCCCTCACCGAGGCGCGGCTGCGCGGGCGGATCGACGCCACCTTCGACCTGACAGGAAGCGGGCGGACGGTGCAGACGCTGGAGCTCCAGGGGCGCCTGGGCGTGCCGCACGCATCTATCGTCGGCGGCGAGGTGCGGGATGCCGTTGCCGACATCCGGTTGGCCCGCGGCGCGCTGGACGGGACGCTCGCAGCGACCTTCGCCAACCTCGATCCCGGGCTGGCCGCCAAGCGGCCGGCGCTCGAGGGTGCCGTCAGCGGATCGCTCGAGGCCGCCATCGCCACACCTTCGGTCACCTCTCTGTCGCTGCCGGACACGACCGGCCGTCTGCGCCTCACGCTCCAGCCGTCGCGCGTCGGCGGTCAGGCGATCGATCGCGGCGCGATGCAGGCGTCGCTCTCGGGCGGCATGCTCGACGTGGCGTCGCTCGACGTCGCCGGCCCGCTCGCCGACGTCACCGCCACGGGCAAGGTCGCCGTGACCCGCGACGGCGCGTCGACCCTGCAGTACCGGGTCACGGCCGCGGATCTGGCGCCGGTCGCGGCGCTCGCCGGCCAGGAGGGCGTGCGCGGTGCCGGCCAGGTCGAGGGAACCGTCACCGGCAATCTCGCCGAGCTGCACACGACGGGGACCCTCGCCCTGGCCAACGCGGGCTACGGCACCACCGCCCAGGCCGTCGACACCAACGTCCGCTACGACGTGACGCTGCCGGATCTCGACGCGCAGCGCGTCCGCGTCGACGCCCAGGCCCGCGCCTCGCTGGTGGACGTGGCGGGGCAGTCGCTGCGCGAGGTCACCGCCGACGTGCGCTATGCCGATCGCAGCGCCGCGTTCTCGACGCGGCTCGCCGACAGCGGCGCGCGCACGCTCGAGGCCGCAGGTACCGTCGCGCTGCCCCAGCCTGGCAGCCCAGACGCGGCCGTCGGAGGAGACGCGCAGCCGCGGCCGACCAGTATGGACCTCCGGCTCGATCGCCTTACTGCGTCGGTCGAGGACGCGTCGTGGTCGCTCACGGCACCGGCGCGCATCCTGTACGCCGACGATCGCGTCGACGTCGATCGCCTGGCGTTGGCGAGCGGCCCGCAGCGCATCGAGGCGAGCGGCGCCCTTGCCGTCGGCGACGCGGTGGCGCGGACCGTTCCGATGGATCGCCCGCTGCGTGTCACGCTCACCGACGTCGATCTGGCGGCTGTGGATCGGCTCGCACGGACCGGTCGCGGTCTCGGCGGCACGCTCAACGGTACCGCGACGGTCTCGGGCGAGCTCGAGGCCCCGCTCGGCACCGCCACGCTGACCGTCCGCAACGGCAAGGTCGGCGACTTCACGTACCAGTCGCTCGACGCGACCGTCGTCCACGACGCGCAGGCAGCCAGGATCGACGCGCGCCTCGATCGCGGCGTCGAGTGGCTGACCGTCCGCGGCACGCTGCCGCCGGCCCCGATCCTGCGCGACGAGACGCGGCGCAACACGTCGCCGGTCGACGTCCATGTCGAGTCGAGCGCGATCGATCTCGGTGTGGCGCAGGCGTTCACGCCGCTGATCGAGCAGGTCTCGGGGACGCTGACCGCCAAGCTGCACCTCACCGGTACGCTGGCGGCACCGACCGTCGACGGCGGCCTGCGCATCGCCAACGGCGCCTTCAGCCTCACCGACGAGGGCACGCGCTTCACGGCGCTCGACGCCGACATCGGTCTGCAGAAGGATCGCATCGACGTGCGGCGCTTCGAGGTGGCCGACAAGGACGGGCACAAGCTCCAGGTGACGGGGGGCGCCGGCGTGTCCTTTGCCGAGCGTCAGCTCGGCCAGGTCGACCTGCGCGTCACGAGCGACGATTTCAGCGTGCTGGACGGCAACTTCGGCCGGCTCCATCTCGATACCGACGTCGCGGTGACGGGCGGCCTGCAGGCCTTGCGCGCCAAGGGCACGATGACCGTGCGCTCCGGTCGCATCGAGGTCGACCGCGTGCTCGAGGAGCTGCGGCCGGCGAAGGGCATGCTCATCGACGTGGCCCCGTCGCCGGCGGCGACCAATCCGACGCCGGCCGCCGCGACGACGGCCGGACTGCCACCGGCACCCGCGGGCCTGACCGCCGCGCCGCCCGAGCCGACGTCCTCACCGGTACCTGCCGCCGCGTCGAGCCCGTCGATCCTGGACGCGATGGCCCTCGATGTCCACGTGACCGTGCCCAACACGCTGATCTTGCGCGGCGACGGCGTGAAGATCGGTGGGGAAGGGCTGTCGCTCGGCAACCTGAACATGACGCTCGGCGGCGATCTCCAGGCGACCAAGGCCCCGGGCGCGTCGACGATGGTCGTGGGCAGCATCCACACGGTGCGCGGCTTCTACGAATTCCAGGGCCGGCGCTTCGAGCTGCGTCGCGATGGCACGGTCAGCTTCAAGGGGCCCGACCCGACCAACCCGCGGCTCAACGTGATCGCCACGCGCGACATCTCGGGCGTCGAGGCGCGGGTCCGCGTCCACGGCGAAGCGCAGCGGCCCGAGCTCGAGCTGTCCAGCACGCCACCGCTCGACGAAGGCGACATCCTCTCGCTCATCATTTTCAACCGGCCGATCAACGACCTCGGCGAGGGCGAGAAGACGACGCTCGCGCAGCGGGCCGGGTCGCTGGTCGGCGGCTTCGTGGCGGCGCCGGTAGCCGAGGCCCTGCGCGACGCCCTCGACGTCGACCTGCTCGAGATCACGCCGGTGTCCGACGAAGGCAGCAGCGTCTCCGTGGGCAACCAGGTCGGCGAACGCGTGTTCGTGAAGGTGCGCCAGCAGTTCGGCTCGAGCGAGAGCACGCAGCTGGTGCTCGAGTACGAGCTCTCGAACCTGCTCCGGCTCGAGACCACCGTCGCCCAGGGCGGGGACACCAGCCGCAGCATCGGGCGGCGCGCCGAACGCGGCGGCGCCGATCTCGTGTTCGTGGTCAAGTACTAGGGCACCTAGGGGGACGGGCATGTTCCGGGCGTTCCGTGTCGAGATCTCGTGGCGCGAACTGATCGCGCGGACGTGGCGCGAGATCGACGACGACAACTGCATGGGGATGGCGGCGCAGCTCGCCTTCTACTTCATCCTGGCGCTGTTCCCCGCGCTGATCGTGGTGGTGGCCATCGCCAGCTTCTTCCCGCGCTCGACCCTGCAGGAGGTCTTGAACGCGCTGGCACCGTTCACGCCGCCCGAGGCGCTGGCGCTCATCCGGACGCAGCTCGACGCCATCCTCGCCGCCGAGCAGAGCAGCCTTCTCACGATCGGCGTGCTCGGGGCCCTGTGGAGCAGCTCGGCCGCGCTCACCGCGATCATCGATACGCTCAATCGCGCCTACGACATCGACGAGACGCGGCCGTGGTGGAAGGTGCGGCTCCTGGCGATCGGCCTGACGGTCGGGCTGGCGGTGTTCATCCTCACCGCCTTCGCGCTGGTCGTTGCTGGCCCTGAAGTGGCGCACGCGCTCGCCGATCGATGGGGCCTGGCCTCGGCGGTGGCCACGGCCTGGACGTTCGCTCAGTGGCCCATCGTCTTCGCGCTGGTCGCCTTCGGCGTGGCGCTGACCTACTACTTCGCGCCCGACGCCGACCAGGACTGGGCATTCATCACCCCCGGCTCGACCTTGGCCACGGTCTTGTGGCTGATCGCGTCCCTGGGCTTCCGCTTCTACGTCCAGAACTTCAGCGACTACAACGCGACCTACGGGGCGCTCGGCGCGGCCGTGCTGCTTCTGCTGTGGCTCTACGTCTCCGGGCTCGCGGTGCTGATCGGTGCCGAGCTGAACGCCGAGATCGAGCACGCATCCCCGCAGGGGAAGAAGCCAGGTCTGGACCGGCGCTTGCACTTGAAGGCGCCCGTACCCGGAGGTATATCCAGAATGATCATCCAGACGCTCATCATCAGCTCTGCCCTCATCGCCGCGACGCAGGCGCAAACCCCGCCCCGCGCCACCCCCGAGACGCCGGCGCCGCCAACCGCGCACGCCCCGGCCCCCAAAACTGACGCGGCGCACAAGGATCACGCGGCCGGGCTGCCCGCGGCGGACGCGATGTTCGTGAAGAAGGCGGCGGACGGCGGCATGACCGAGGTTGCCATCGGCAAGCTGGCGCAGGACAAGGCGGAGAACGCCGACGTCAAGAGCTTCGCCGCGAAGCTCGTGACGGACCACTCACAGGCCAACACAGACCTGAGGTCTTTGGCGGCGAGCAAGAACCTGACGCTGGTCGAGGCGAAGAGCCATGGCCTCGTCTACGCCAAGCTCGAGAAGCTGTCTGGCGCGGCCTTCGACCGCGCCTTCGTGGCGGCGATGGTCGACGACCACCAGAAGGACGTCAGGGCGTTCGAGAAGGTGGCGAAGGGGTCGGGGGATGCCGACGTCAAGGCGTTCGCGGCCAAGACGCTGCCGACGCTGAAGGAGCACCTGACGCAGGTCCAGGACCTGTCGAAGACGATTGGCGCGAAGAAACCGACGTCGTAGCGATGCACCCGGCGTAGCGATTCACTGGGGCGCTGCGATTCGCAGCGTTGCCGATTCACAGGGCGCCCCGATCGTCGGGGCGCCCTTGCTCTGTCGGCCGCGCCTGTCAGCAGCGCCTGTTGGCCGCGACTAGGAGAGGCGGTTCCGCCAGATCAGGAACGCAGCGACGGCGGCCGCCGCCACCGGGATCGCGCGCGCCGCGCGGACACCGGCCTCGGGCCGCCGGCGGCTCGATCGATCGAACGGCTCGTCCCACGCTCGCGGAATCAACCGCCGCCGGTTGCGTCGTGCGTTGACCAGCGTCCACGCCCCGAATCCCAACCCCATCCCAAGCGCGCCGGCAAGGACCGGATGCGCTTCGACCCGCGCCCGCGCGTCGATCGCCGCATCCACCGAGCGCGAGGCGAGAGCCGCCGCGGCGTCGGTGGCCGTGGCCGCGACCGCACGCGTCGTCTGTGACGTGGCCTGTTTGAGCGTGCGCGACGCGTGCTCCACGAGGTAACCGGGCGTCAGGCGCGTGCCGATCTCCGCGACGGTACGGCCGAGGTCATCGCGCACCCGCGAGATCTCGTCCTCGATCCGCCCCGTCTGTTCCGAGCCGTGTGGTGTGGCCATCAATGCCTCCATCGAGAACGTCGGTCCCCAGCCTCGGCCGACGCGGTCCATCACAGCAAGGACCAGGCCAGCCGAAGGGGCGAGGACGACCGAACTCGGCTGGCGTGCCGCTTGCACAACGAGCCGGCGGAGGAGTTCTATGAAACGCACCTACCGGTGGCTGAGCGCAGTCGGCGTCGGGGTCATGGCGAGCGGGATCGTCGTCGCGGCGCAAGTGCCGACGTCGACGACGTCGCGCGAGGTGGTCAGCGCCACGGGTTGCGTGCAGCGCGCCGGCCCCGATGGCAGCGGCGGCGCCGCTGCGGGCGACAGCGTCGGCGCCTCGTTCGTGCTGAAGGGCGCGCGGGTCGGCCCGAACAGCGGCCTCCGCGACGCTCCGCCCGCGGCATCACCGGGGACGCCGTCGAGCACGGAGAGCACGCAGGCCACCAACACGGCCGAGCCCGGCAGTGGGGCACCGCTCCGCGAGGCGCGGGCCAGCGGCGCCGAGCTCGCGTCGCCACGCCGCGCCGGCACGACCCTGCTGCGCATGGTCGCCGACCGGGGCGTGGATCTCGACGAGCACATCGGTCATCGCGTGCTGGTGACCGGACGGCTGTCGTCGTTCGCGGCTCCCGGCGGCGTCGCCTCGGCGGAATCCGGGCAGACGCTCACGGTGACCAAGGTGAGCCTGATCTCGCCATCGTGCGGCGCCGGCTCGTAGACCTCGCGATACCGATCGATCCGAGTCCGGATGGAGGAGAACGGGAAATGGACAACCTGAGCAACCGATCGTTGGGAGAGCTGTTCGGGGACCTCGGCCACGATGTCGCCCGGCTGGTCCGCAAAGAGATCGAGCTGGCCCGCCTGGAGCTCGGCGGCATCGCCAGCCTCTTCGCGCGGCGAGCGGCGTTCATCGCCATCGGCGCGGCGTTGTGTCTGGGGGGTGGCGTGTCGCTCCTGGCGACCGCCACGCTGGCGGGGATCGCGATGGGTCTGTCACCGTTGGGGGCGAGCGCGATCGTGACTGCCGTGGTGTTCGCTACCGGCGTGTTCCTGGCGTGGCGCGGCCTCGCCGCGCTGCGGAAGGACTCGCTGGTGCCGACCGAGACGATCAAGACCATGAAGGACACCGCGGCGTGGGCGCGGCTGCAGTCAAGCTAAGCCGGCATCTGTCGGCGAAGGAGGTCGAGTGATGGCCCGAGCACCGAAGAACCCGAACGTCGAGCGCGTCGCGAAATTCCCGTTCGAGAAGGATGCTATTTCGCCGATGCCACAGATCGTGCCGCGGGTACGAGCGGCATCCGCGGTGGGTGTGCCTCCCGTGGCGCAGGAGACCCCGACGCCGGCCACCGCACGCACGGAGCCGCCGCCGCGGGAAGAGTATCCGGGACCGCAAACGACGGCGTCGGGACTCCACCTCGAGCCCGGCAGCGTTCACCCGTTCAAACGCCGCGCGCGCTGAGCCGCGGCGACGAGAGGAGCAGCTCGATGAGTGTGCCAAGACCGACGAGAGACAAGGCCGAAGGCGACCGCGACACGGTCGCCCCCGAGGCCGCGGAGGCGACGCGCGTGTCCGAATCCCAGCAGGCCAACGTGCAGGACCTGCCGCGCAACGAGGCGCCGCGGACCCGGCCGGCCGGGCCGGACGCCGATCCCCGCGCCGGCGAGACGGCCGCGCAGGACCGCGTCCCCAGCGCCGATGACATCAACCTGGAGGCGACGCTGCTGCAGCGCTCGACCGGCCCGGCCGACGTCGACGAGTGGCGCCGGGCGCAGCGGCGGTTCAGCCCGGGCCTCGACGAGGCGCCGGTGAGCGAGGCGGCGCCGGTGCGTGGTCCATCGGCGAGTGGCGGGACCGGTCGCGTCGTCACCGAGCGTGAAACGGTGGCGGACGACGCGGCCGATGCCGACGCGACCGCGCGCAATCCCGCGCTCACGACCGACGATCCCGACGCGACGTAAGGCCGGGCGTCGGCCACAAGCTGGACGACAACTGTAAGTAAGTGCTACCATCCGCCCGGATGGCGAAGCACGCGATGCGGGCGAGCGAGGCGAGGCCTGCGCGGGCGAGCGAGACGAGGCCTGCGAGGACCAGCCGGACCCGCACGGCCCGCGGAACCGTGCGGAAGCTCGTGCCGCGCGAGGAGCGACGCACCCAGATCCTGGATCTGGCAGCCGAGCTCTTCTCGCGGCGCGGGTTCGCCGGCACCACCACCCGACAGATTGCGGCCGCGGTCGGCACCAGCGAGACGGTGCTCTTCCGGCACTTCCTGACGAAGGAAGCGCTGTATGCGGCCATCCTCGAACACCGCGTCCCGTCGGCCGACGTCGATCGGTGGGTCGAGGAGCTGCGCCGGATCGCCGATCGGGGCGATGACGCTGCGGTATTCACCGCGGTCCTCAAGGCCGTCCTCGAGTCCTATCGCAGCGACCCGGTCTTCCACCGGCTGATGCTGTTCGCGGCGCTCGAAGACCACGAGCTCGCGCGCCTCGGGCAGGTCAAATACATGACGCCTGTCACCAGGTTCCTGCGCGAGTACGTCGCGCGGCGCCAGGCCGACGGGGCGTTCAGGCGCGTGCGCCCGGAGATTGTCGTCCACATGCTGCTCAGCGCGCCGGCGCAGTTTGCCCAGTGGACGTCGCTGGGCGTGAATCCGCTGGGACTGTCCGACAACGAGCTCGCCACCCAGGCCGTGACCCTGTTGGCGGGCCTCCGCTCGTAACGAAAGGAACCCACATGACTGCATTCGTCCTCGCCCTCCTGCTCGGCTCGAGCCCCATCGCCTCGCCGGCCGCCGAATCGACGCTCGCCGGTGAATGGCGCGTACGCAACGACATTGCCGGCAACGTCAGCGAGATGACCTGCACATTCACCCAGAAAGGCACCGAGCTGACCGGCGGCTGCGCCACCGACCAGACCTCCGCCGAACTGAAGGGCACGGTCGAGGATCGCAGCGTGCGTTGGGTCTACAAGACCCTCTACGAGGGGAACCCCCTCACGCTGACCTACGTGGGCACGCTGGGTGACGAGGGCCTCAGGGGCACGGTGACCGTCGAGGAGTTCAGCGTCACCGGCGACTTCACCGCGGCGCCGGTGAAGAAGTAGGCCGCGGCCTCATGCGAGCGACGACCTTCGCCGCCCTCGTGATCGCGTTGATCGCGGTCGCTGCCGCGCAACCGTCCGTACAATCCGCGCAGGCCCCGCCGCGCCCCCTTCGCATCATCGCCTTCGGCGCGCACCCCGACGATGCCGAGCTCAAGGCGGGCGGCGTCGCTGCACTCTGGGCGGCGGCGGGCCACAAGGTGAAGTTCGTCGCGATGACCAACGGCGACGTCGGGCACTTCGAGAGCGCCGGGGGGCCGTTGGCGAAGCGGCGGAGGGCGGAAGTGGCCGAGTGCGCGACGATTCTCGGCATCGAGACCGACGTGCTCGACATTCACGATGGCGAGCTGATGCCATCGCTCGAGAACCGCAGGACCGTGGCGCGGCTGATCCGGGACTGGCAGGCCGACGTCGTCCTTGGCCACCGGCCCTACGACTACCATCCGGATCACCGCTATACCGGTGTGCTGATGGACGACGCGGCGGTCGTGGTGGTGGCGCCGTTCTTCGTGCCCGACACGAAGCCGACACCGCGAAATCCGGTCTTCATGTACTACTCGGACGGCTTCCAGGATCCGAAGCCCTTCACGCCGAGCGTCGTGGTCGGGATCGACGCCGTCGCCGACAAGAAGTGGCAGTGCATCGGCGCGATGCCGTCACAGTTCGGCGACAAGGACTCCTGGCAGGGGCGGACACTCACCGGCGTGCCGCAGGGCGACCGCGAGCGTGCCGCCTATCTGCTCGACATCGTGAAGAAGCGCAACATCGCGGTCGCCAATCAGTACCGCGATAGGCTGGTCGCGCTCTATGGCGAGGAACGCGGACGGAAGATCCAGTACGCCGAGGCGTTCCAGCTGGGACAGTATGGCCGGCAGGCGCCGCCGGACGAACTGAAGGCGATGTTCCCCATCAAGTAGGGAGCACGATCAGGTTAGCGGGGAGGTGGATCGGGCGGGAGCAGGCCCCCCGCCCGTGAAGCGTTCTACCAGCTGAGCGGCTCGGGGAAGAACTCCTTCACCAGGTCCTCGTAGTACGGCATCACCTCGTCGACCTTGGGCCGCGGCGCGCCCTTCGAATACAGGTCGTACCGGTTGAACGCGCGCACCCACTTCACCATCGACCGGTCGGTCTCGTTCGCCAGGTGGCCGTACTCGTTCTCCTTGTGCCACGGATAGAACGAGTGGTAGCGGAGCATGTAGAGCGCTTCGAGCGGCAGCTTGTCCTTGACGGCGTGGTAGACGTACTCGTCGTGGCCCCACGACATGTGGATGTTGTCGAGGCCGCAGCCCGGCTCGTAGATGCCGTTCTCGGTCTGGAACTCCGGCGTGTCCTTGTCCGGGTTGTGCGTGAAGAAGTGCGGATAGACGATCTTCTCCGACCACTTGCAGCCGACCGGGAACGTGTCGCCGACCACGGCCCACTGCGGCTCGCCGAACAGGCACAGGATCTTGCCGAGGTCGTGCACGAGGCCGGTGACGATGAACCAGGGCGGCTGGCTGGCGGCGCGAATCGACTCGGCCGTCTGCAGCGCGTGCTCGATCTGGGTGAAGTCGACGTCGGGGTCGCTGTCGTCGACGAGCGTGTTCAGGTACTCGAGGGCCTCGAAGACCGTCATCCGGCGCCGGTTGAGGGCGAGGTAGTCGCGCTTCTTGCCGAGGACGAAGTCGACCGTCTGGTGCGTGTGGTTCTGAAGGTAGAAGTCCTCGACCCGCTTGGCGGCGTGATCGAAATCGCGGAATTGTTCCACCGGCTTCGGCAGCAGGGGACTGCCCGTTTCACGTGCCTGCATCATGCACCTCGGCCGTCATTTTACCCCGGGTCGCACTACGATGGGCCTTTCGGCGAACCGTCGGAATTGTTCAGAACCCGGACGATTGCCCATGCGAACCCTCCTCCTCCTGCCAGCGCTGTCGCTGGCGTTCTTCCCGGATCTGCAAGCGCCCAACCCGCCACCCGTGCCTGGCGCCGCCTATCGCTTCGAACCGCAGGAGATTCGTGACAATTTCGGCGTCGGCTATGCCGTGACGGTCGCGGACGTCAACCGCGACGCCAAGCCGGACATCATCGCGATCAGTGGCACCCAACTGGTCTGGTTCGAGAACCCGTCCTGGCAGGCGCATGTCGTGCTCGACGGGCAGACCCCGAAGGACAACGTCACCCTGGCGCCGCACGACATCGATCGCGACGGCCGCCTCGACGTCGCCCTCGGGGCCACCTGGAAGCCGAGCGACACCAACGGCGGCGGCACGCTCCACTGGGCCTCACCGGGCGCGCCCGGGGCGAGCTGGACGCTGCGCGACATCACCTCGGAGCCGACGCTGCACCGGATCCGATGGGCCAACGTCGACGGCCAGGGCGACCCCGAGCTGATCGTCGCGCCGCTGCACGGCCGCGGCACGGCGCCGCCCGAATGGCCTGGCGTCGGTCCGCGGTTGCTGGCGCTGCGCGTGCCCAAGGATCCCGCCAAGGACGCCTGGCCGGCCGAGGTCATCGACGACTCGCTGCACATCGTCCACAACTTCGCCGTGCTCGATTTCGATGGCGACGGCGACGACGAGCTGATCGCCGCGAGCCGTGAGGGGCTGCACCTGCTCGAGCGCGGGGCCGAGGGGCGCTGGACGAAGACCCGGCTCGGCGACGTCAACGCCGGCGAGGTGAAGGTCGGCCGCCTGGGGGGCGTGCGCGCGCTCGCGGTGATCGAGCCGTGGCACGGCACGACGCTGGCGATCTATCGCGAACCGGGGACGCTGACGCGGGGGCCGTGGACGCGGCAGGTCATCGACGAGACGCTGACCGGCGGCCACGCCATCGGCTGGGCCGACGTCGACGGAGACGGCAGCGACGAGCTCGTCGCCGGCTGGCGCGAGAAGGACGTCGGCGTGGCGCTCTACCGGATCACGAGCGCGACCGAGCGGCCGGCGCGGGTCATGATCGACGCCGGCGGGATGGCGGCCGAGGATCTGACCGTGGCCGACCTCGATGGCGACGGCCGCCCGGACATCGTCGCCTCGGGCCGGCGGACGGCGAACGTGCGGATCTACTGGAACCGGACCCGGCGATAGTGGAAACGAAGAGGAGCCAGCCTTTCGTCATCGAGGTCGGCGACGAGATCCTGACCGACCTGCGCGCCCGGATCCGCAACACGCGCTGGCCGCCGCCCGCGCCGGGCGCAGCATGGGACCAGGGCACCGACCTCGACTACCTGCGGGAGCTGCTTTCCCATTGGGCCGACGGGTTCGACTGGCGCGCGCAGGAACGAGCGCTCAACGCGTTCGATCACTTTCGCGTCGAGCTCGACGGATGCCGCATCCATTTCGTGCACGCGCGGGCGCGCCGCGGCGGAGGGATCCCGCTCATCCTCACACACGGCTGGCCGAGCGCATTCGTGGAGCTGCTCCCGCTCGTGCCGCTGCTCACCGATCCCGACAGCCACGGCATCGACGGTCCGGCCTTCGACCTCGTCATCCCATCCCTGCCGGGCTACGGCTTCTCGGAGCGGCCGGCGCGGGTGAACTACCGGTCGATCGCGAGGCTGTGGCACCGCCTCATGCGCGAGCTGGGATACGCACGCTACGGCGCGGGTGGCGGAGACTTCGGCGCCGGGGTCGCCACGCTGATGGCGCTGGACGATCCCGCGCCGCTGCTCGGCATTCACCTGAGCAACCTCGAGCTCTCGCCCTACATGGGAGAAGCTGCCCCGTCACTCTCGGAAGCCGAGCGCGCGTATCTCGGGCAGCGCCAACGATGGGACGATGTCGAGCGCGGCTACTCGGCGATCCAGTCGACGAAGCCCCAGACCCTCGCCTACGCGCTCAACGACTCGCCGGCCGGGCTCGCCGCCTGGGTGGTCGAGAAGTGGCGATCGTGGAGCGATTCCGGCGGGGATCTGGACCGGCGTTTCTCGCAGGACTTTCTCCTCACGCTCTTGACGATCTACTGGGTCACCGGCACGATGACCGTCTCGATGCGCGACTACTTCGACAACCGCTGGCACGGCGTCGCGCTCGGGGAGCTGGACGTGGTGCGTGTCCCCACCGGCATTGCGAACTTCGCAAGGCAATTCGCCTTCGAGGGCGAGCCCCCGCGCGAGTGGGCCCAGCGCCTCTACGACGTGCGCCGGTGGACCCCCATGCCGCGCGGCGGCCACTTCGCGCCGGCGGAGGAGCCGGAGCTCCTCGCGCGCGACCTCGCGGCCTTTTTTGCCAGCTGTGCGCCGTAGCGAGCCAGATAGTGTCGTAGGATTTCGACAACCCGAACCCCGAGGTGAACGATGGTCGACGACGTGCGACAGGATGTCCGCTACGCGCTGCGCGCACTCTGGCGGTCGCCGGGCTTCGCCGCCGTTGCCATCCTGACGCTGGCACTCGGCATCGGCGCCAACACCGCCATCTTCAGCGTGGTGAATGCCGTGGCGCTGCGGCCCCTTCCGTATCGGGACCCCGCATCCCTCGTGCTCGTCGACGTCGACCATTCAACCTCGCTCAGCGCTGAATCCTGGCTGACGTCGGCCTGGCACGAACGGGCTCGAACGTTGAGCGACTCGGCCGGGTTCAATGGCCCGAGTTCGGCCACGCTCGTCGCCAGCGGCGAGCCCGAGCAGGTTCAGTCAGCGTTCATCACCTGGAACTTCCTGTCGCTGCTCGGCGTGGGTCCAACGGCCGGACGCGACTTCGCGGCAGCCGATGCGACCCCCGGCGCGCCCGCCGTTGCGCTGGTGAGTCACGCGCTCTGGATCAGTCGCTTTGGCGCTGATGCGTCGATCATCGGGCGCACCGTCAGGGTCAGTGGCGATGCCGTGACCGTTGTCGGTGTCACGCCATCGACGTTCCGATTTCCGGCGACGGTTGCGCTGACGCCAGCCTCGCTTGCTCTCGACACGCAGCCAGAGGTCATGCTCGTGGCCAGGCCTGCGACTCGGTTGAACGTCATTGGCCGGCTCGCGCCTGGCATCGCGGCACCCGCCGCCACCGCGGAGCTGCTCGCGATCTACAAGCAGGCAGCGGCGAGTCTGCTCGACGACGGCAAGCTGGAATACTCACCATCAGACGTCGATCGCCTGCAGCTGAGGGCGGAACCGCTGCAGGAACGACTGGCCGGACACGTGCGCGAGCGGCTGTGGCTCGCGATGGGTGCCGTCGGATTCGTGCTCCTCGTTGCCTGCGCGAACGTCGCGAACCTGCTGCTGGCGCGCGCGTCCACCCGCCATCGGGAGCTGGCTGTTCGCACAGCCCTCGGGGCGCGCACAGGGCGGCTGGTCCGGCTCCTGCTGACCGAGAGCGTGCTGCTGGCGATCATCGGATCGGTGCTTGGACTCCTGCTTGCCATTGCCACGAGGGGCGTGGCGCGAATGGTGCTGGTCGAGCGTCTGCCGCACATCGACACGATTGCCATCGACTGGTGGGTGCTCGCGTTCACGGTGGCGGTCGCGGCCGTCACCGGCGTGGTGTGCGGCCTGTCGTCGATCCCGGTCGCCACGCGGGTGAGCCTGATCGGCATCTTCAGTGGCGACACGCCGACCGCGACGGGACGGAACACGATGCGTCGCATTCTGCTGTCGAGTGAAGTCGCGGTGACCTTCGTGCTCGTCGTCGGCGCGGCACTGCTCGTCCAGACGCTCTGGAACCTGAGCACGAAGGACCGCGGCTTCGAGGCCGATCGCCTGCTGACGGTGCGTGTCTCGCCGGGTGCTCCGCGCGATCTCGACGGCACGGGTCGAAGGGCGTACTTCGCACTGTTCTTCAGCGAACTGAGGGCGCGCCTCGAGCGGATCCCGGGAGTGGTCTCGGCCGGCGCCGTGTCGCGCGCGCGCGCCGCTCGCGGGAACCGCTTCGCGTCTGGTGAATGTCACGGTCGACGGGCGGGGGCGTCCGGCGGGCGAGTCGTCGACGCCGATTGCCTTCGTCACGCCCGCGTACTTTGGAACGTTGCGTATTCTCGTGATCGCCGGCCGCGACTTCGACGAAGGCGATCGGCTGGGTGCCGAGCGTGTCGTGATCGTGAACAAGGCTTTCCATCGCCGGTTCGCGCCCGACAGGAACATCGTGGGTGCGCGAATCACCTCGTTGGCGGAGGGCTTTACCGTCATCGGCCTGACGGAGGATGTGCCGGACCGCTCGCTTCGCGAGGGGCCCGAGCCGCTGGTGATGGCGCCCCTCGCGCAGATGCCCGCCGGCATTATCACGTGGACGTCGCTGACGTTCGCGCTGCGAACGACCGGTGGCGACCCGCTCCGCCTGGCGCCCGCGGTGCGCAGGGAGATCTGGTCGATCGATCGCGACATCGTGATCTCCGAGGTGGCCACGATGGACGAGCGAGTGGCGCTGACGATGCGTGCGGAGCGTGACAGCGCGGTCCTGTTCGGGCTGTTTGCGGTCGCGGCACTCGTGATGGCGGCGATTGGGGTCTACGGAGTGGCCGCCTATGCGATCGCCCAGCGCACGAAGGAAATTGGGATTCGCATCGCGCTGGGCGCTGCACGGCGCGACGTCTCACGCCTGGTGGTGTCGCAGACGCTCTTTCCGACGTTGATCGGCGTCGCCGTGGGCGTGGCCGGCGCCGCGATGGCCACGAAGCTGGTGGCGTCGATGGTCTATGGCCTCACACCGCTGAATCCGGCGACCTTTGCCGTGGCCGTGTTGGTGCTCGTCGCGGTCGCGCTGGGCGCCACGTGGCTGCCCGCGCGCCGTGCCACGCGCATCGACCCACTGACGGCGCTGCGTAGCCAGTGAGCGGCCGGCAAGATGCGGGACGCCGCCGGCCTCGTGCGCTGCTGTCCGCTCACGCATCCCGCCAGGACCTGACGGCGTTGCTCGAGCCGCCGTAGTAGGATCGGGACAGAGGATTCTGGATGCAAAATCGCACGCTCGTCTGTTCCGTGTTGCTGGCGCTCGCCCTGGCCCCCCTCGGCGCGCAGCCCGTTCCTGGCAAGGAGGAGCTGAAGCTGAAGCTCCCCAAGCCGATGTTCGTCGGCACGCCGACCAACCTTCGCAGCCCCAACCTCGAAAAGGTCACGGGGAAATCGCGAGCCGCGTTCTACGTACCGAAGGGCACCGTCCTGCTCTCCCTCAAGAAGAAGGTCACCTCGAGCGACAGCTCGCCGGTCATCGGTGAGCTGGAGATGCTCACGGACGGCGAGAAGGACGGCGGCGACGGGTTCTTCGTCGAGCTCGGGCCGACGCCGCAGTGGGTGCAGGTCGACCTCGGCGCGTCGCACCCGCTCCATGCCATCCTCCTGTGGCACTACCACAGCCAGGCCCGCGTCTACCGTGACGTCGTCGTCAAGGTGTCCGACGATCCGGCCTTCAAGACCGGCGTGACTGTCTTCAACAACGACCACGACAACTCCGCCAAGCTCGGGGTCGGCACCGACAAGGAGTACATCGAGGTCGCCGAGGGCCGGCTGGTCGATCCGAAGGGCGCGAAGGGACGCTATGTCCGCTTCTACTCCAACGGAAACACCACCAACGACCTGAGCCATTACGTCGAAGTCGAGGTCTACGGCTCGGCGAAATGACCCGCCTTCGCCCCGCCACTGGACCGCGGGGCTTCGGCGGGGCAAGCCCCTCCGCCCTGTCGGGCTACGGCGCGGCAGGGGCTGCGGTTGTCGTCGCGATTGCGCTGGCGGCTGGCCTGGCGCTGCGCCTGGTCCGGCTCGACCAGCGGCCGATGCACAACGACGAGGCGAACCAGGCAATCAAGCTCGGCGAGCTGCTGGAGCGCGGCGAGTACGCCTACGACGCCTTCGATCATCACGGCCCCACGCTCTACTACCTGACCCTGCCCGTCGCCTGGCTTCGCGGCCAGGCGACGCTGGCCGCGACCGACGAGTGGACCCTGCGCAGCGTGCCGGTGGCGTTCGGCGCGGCGACGATCCTGCTCCTGCCGCTGTTGCCGGTTGGAATCGGCCGTGCGACAGGGACGTCAGCCGCCGTCCTGATGGCGGTCTCTCCCGCGATGGTCTTCTACTCCCGGATGTACATCCAGGAGTCGATGTTCGCCTGCTTCGCGCTGGCCTTCGCCATCGCGCTCGGCCGCGCGATGACGGGGGGCGGCGTCGTCGGCGACCGCGCCGTGGCGCCGGTACGATGGCCGCTGCTGGCCGGCGTGGCCGCGGGCCTGGCCATCGCGACCAAGGAGACGGCGGTCATCATGCTGCCCGCCTCGCTGGCGGCCTGCGCGCTGGCGTGGTGGTCGCTGGGACCGGCGCGACCGGTGGTCGCGCTCGCCAGCGGGCAACGGCGCACGGCGGTGCTCATCGGCCTCGCCGCGTGCGCGGCCGTCGCGGTGCTCTTCTATTCGTCATTCCTGACCCGTCCCGGGGACATCCTGGGGCCCCTGCGCGCCGCCCCCACCTACGTCGACCGGGGTATCAATCCGGCCGACCACGTGCACCCGTGGCACTACTACCTCGGCCTCCTCGCCTGGTCGTCGTCGGGCGGGCTGCGATGGACAGAGGGGCTGGTCCTCGTCCTGGCCGCCGTCGGCGCGGTCACCGCCTGGCTGCGGCCTGTCGATCCGACCCAGCCCACCGCCGCGTTCTGGCGCCGATACCTGACCGCCAACGCCGCTGTCGCGCTGGCGCTTTTCTCCGCCATCCCTTACAAGACGCCCTGGAACCTGCTCCCGTTTTACGCCGCGACGATCGTGGCCGCCGGCCTGGGCGTCTCGGCGCTGGCACGCGCCTGGGCCTGGCGAGGGGCTCCCGTCCTGCTCGGAGCGGTGCTCGCCATGGGCTCGGGCCACCTGGGCTGGCAGGCGTGGCGGGCGTCGGTCGTGTACGCGGCGGACCCGCGCAATCCGTATGTCTATTCACAGACGGTCCCGGATGCGGTGCGCATGGCGGCGCGGATTCGCGCGCTGGCGGCCCTGCACCCCGATCGCGACGGGATGCTGGTGATGGTGGCGGCGCACCCCCACGAGCAATGGCCGCTGCCCTGGTATCTGCGGGGCATGCCGCACGTCGGCTACTGGACGACGTTGGGCGAGGCCACCGTCACCGACGTGTCCGCGCCGGTCATCGTGTCGTCGATGGGCAACGTCGAAGCGCTCGACGCCGCTTTGGGCGACCGCTACGTGTCCGAGTTCTTCGGCGTCCGCCCCGAAGTGCTCGTGACGCTGTACGTGGAGCGCAGCCTGTGGGAGCGCTTTCTGGCCCGCGCGGCTTTGGGCGGAGCCTGAACGAAACCGTATATTTTCCGCACACACAGATAGTCCAGCTACCATGCCTCTGCCGGGGAGGTCGAATGTGGCGGCGGCCCGGCGGCAGACAACTGAAGGAGATCGCACGATGGCCAACGAGAAGACGCCCCCCGATGTTTCACGCCGGCAATTCGTCGGCACCGTGGCCGCGACGGCCGCGGGCCTGACGATCGTGCCGCGGCACGTGCTGGGAGGGACGGGATTCCAGGCGCCCAGCGACACGGTCAACGTGGCCGTCGTCGGCTACGCACACGGCATGGGCACCAGCAACCTGAAGAACGTGGTGAAGAGCGACAACATCGTGGCGCTCTGCGACGTCGACGAGAGCGAGGCCGCCAAGGCGGCTCGCGTCCGCAGCAAGACGACGCCGACCGACTTCCCGAAGCCTCCCGCGGAGTACAAGGACTACCGCGTAATGCTCGAGAAGCAGAAGGACATCGACGCGGTCATCGTCGCGACGCCCGACCACATGCACGCCCTCGTCGCCATGCAGGCGATGTCGCTCGGCAAGCACGTCTACGTGCAGAAGCCGATGACCCGGACCATCGCCGAGGCCCGCGCCCTGACCGAGGCGGCGCGCAAGTACAAGGTCGTCACGCAGATGGGCAACCAGGGCCACTCGGAAGAGGGCCTGCGGCTGATGCAGGAGTGGTTCGAGGCCGGCGCCATCGGCGAGGTCCGCGAGGTCCACGCCTGGACCAACCGCCCGATCTGGCCGCAGGGCATGCCGCGGCCGACCGAGGAACAGCCCGTGCCCGACGGCATGGACTGGGAGCTGTGGCTCGGCGGCGCCCCGGCGCGCCCGTTCCACAAGACCTATCACCCGTCGTTCTGGCGGGCCTGGCAGGACTTCGGCGCCGGCGCCATGGGCGACATGGCGTGTCACGTCATGGACGCGTCCTACACCGTCCTCAAGCTGGGTGCCCCGGAGAGCATCATCGCCACGTCCGGCGCCATCGTTCAGGCGCCGCCGCCGGGACAGCGCGGCTGGGGCATCCGCGTCAAGTACAACGACAGCTATCCGCCGTCGTCGCTGATCCACTTGTCGTATCCGAAGCGCGGCGACCTGCCGCCGGTCAAGGTCCACTGGTACGACGGCGGGCTGCTCCCCGAGCGGCCGGACGATCTCGAGCCGGAGCGCCGCATGCCGGAGTCGGGCACGATCTTCGTCGGCAGCAAGGGCAAGATGTGGTGCGAGACCTACTCGGAGAGCCCGCGCCTCATCCCCGAGACCGCCATGCAGGCGTTCACGCGGCCGGCCAAGACGCTGCCGCGGGTCCCCGAGGGCCGGCCGGGCCACGAGAAGAACTGGCTCGACGCGATCCGCAACAAGGGCCAGGCCGTGGGGCACTTCGACTACGCCGGTCCGTTCACGGAGAGCGTACTGCTCGGCAACGTCGCCCTGCGGTTCCCGGGCGAGCGCCTGATGTGGGACGCCGCCAACATGAAGGTGACGAACAAGCCCGAGGCCGATCAGTTCATCCATCCCGCCTACAAGACGGGCTGGACGCTCGGATCGTAGGATTCGTGGATCTCGACGGTGGGATCGGGCTCGCGGGCAGCCGCGAGCCCGGCCTCCGGCGCTTCTCGCACGAGGCCATGAACACGGTGTTCGAGGTCCACGTCGCGAACGCCGACACGCGATACGCCGCGGAGGCCGCCCAGGCGGCCTTCGCCCTCGTCGATCGTCTCGAGGGCGAGCTGAGTCGCTTCCGCCCGAACAGCGACATCACGCGGATCAATCACCTGACCGCCGGGCAGAGCACACGGGTGGGCGAAGCCGCGCTCGAATGCCTGCTCATCGCCCGGCACGTCTACGACCTGAGCGGCGGTGCGTTCGACATCGCCATCGGCACCGGGTTGCCGTCGCTCGAGATCGACGCCGAGGCGTTCGCCGTGCGCGCGGCGGCCGATGGCGTTCGCCTCGACCTCGGTGGTATCGGCAAGGGCTACGCGGTGGACCTGATGGCGGAACTGCTGGAGGAGTGGGGCCTCGACCAGGCGTTCGTCCACGGCGGCTTCAGCTCCGCTCTCGCCCTCGAGGCGCCGGCGGGCTCTGAGGGATGGCCGCTGACCCTGAGCGACCCGCGGGACCACCGGCGGGTCTTCGCCCGGCTCGCGATGCGCCACACGGCGCTCAGCGCGTCTGGCGTGCGCAAGGGCGACCACATCGTCGACCCGCGCACGGGCCTGCCGGTGCGCGGCCGTCTCGCCGCCTGGGTCGCGATCCCGCGTCCCGCCACCCCGGGCGTCGACGCACCCGACCCGGCCGGCCCGAGGCTCGCGCCCGCCGCGGTTGCCGACGCGTTGACGACCGCCTTCATGCTGCTGGACGTCGACCAGATCGCGGACTTGTGCACACGCAGCCCCGGCATCGAGGCCTGGCTGCTTCCTGACGGGGCTTCCGGGGAGACCGCCGACATTCGGCGCTTCGGGGGGCCGCCTGTCGTGCCCGCGGATATACTCGCGGGACCCACTACAGCGGGAGAGGATTGATGGCGGACGAGAACGACAAGAAGAAGGCCACTGCGCCAGGCGCGTCCGGCGGGCCACCGAAGCTCGATCGGCGAGACCTGCTGAAGGGGCTGTCCACGGTCCCGGCGCTCGGGCTGTTCGGCTACGCCTGGAGCCGGCAGCAGGCCCATCGCGCCGGCGTGGAGGCCGCGGCGGCGGCACCGGCGGCAGCCGCGGGCGTGCAGGAGATCAACATCGCGCTGATCGGCGCCGGGGCGCAGGGCCAGGTGCTGATGGAGGCGATGCTCCGGATTCCGGGCCTGCGCTTTCGCGCGGTCTGCGACATCTGGACCGAGTACAACCAGAAGCGCGTCGTCAACACCCTCAAGCGGTTCAAGCACGAACCGAACGGCTATGAGGACTACCGCGAGATGCTCGACAAGGAGAAGCAGCTCGATGCCGTCATCATCGCGACGCCTGACTTCTGGCATGCCGAGCACACGATCGCCTGCCTGAAGGCCGGCAAGCACGTCTACTGCGAAAAGGAGATGTCGAACACGCTCGAGGGCGCCCGCAGCATGGTGATGGCGCAGCGCGAGACCGGCAAGCTCCTGCAGATCGGGCATCAACGCCGCTCGAACCCGCGCTACCTGCACGCGTACCACAAGCTCCTCGGCGAGGCCAAGCTGCTCGGACGGATCGTGACCGTCAACGGGCAATGGAACCGGGCCGTGACGCAGGACCTCGGGGCGCCCGAGCGCTACGCGATTCCCGCCGACAAGCTGAAGCAGTACGGCTTCAAGGACATGCCCCAGTTCCGCAACTGGCGCTGGTACAAGGGCAAGGGCGGCGGCCCGATCGTCGACCTCGGATCGCACCAGATCGACATCTACAACTGGTTCCTCGGCGCCAACCCCGTCGGCGTCATGGCCAGCGGCGGGCTGCTCTATTACCCGGCGAGCACGCACGAGTGGTACGACACGGTCATGGTCGTCTTCGACTACGACACGCCGCTCGGCCCGGCCAAGGCGTTCTACCAGACGCAGACGACCAACGGCAGCCAGGGTTACTACGAGAGCTTCATGGGCGACCAGGGCACGCTGCTCATCTCCGAGTCGGAGGTGAACTACCCCGGGCAGCTCTATCGCGATCCGAACGCGCCGGCCTGGGACGAGTGGGTCCAGAAGGGCTACGTCAGCGCGCCGAAGGAAGTGGAAGTGAAGGAGAAGGCCGAGGGCGCCGTCACCGACGTGCGCGAGTCGGTCGCTCCCGATCAGCACACCGTGCCGGTGTCGCTGCGTGACCCGTACCACCAGCCGCACCTGCAGAACTTCTTCGACGCCGTGCGCGGCAAGGGCACGCTCAATTGTCCGGCCGAGATCGGCTACGAGAGCGCGGTCAGCGTGCTGAAGGTCAACGACGCGATTGAGGCGAAGTCCCGGCTGTCGTTCAAGCCGGAGGACTTCAAAATCTAATGGAGCGGGCGATGGAAGCGACGACGTTCGGCCGCGGGGGGATGATCGCGATCACTGTGCTGCGGGTCCTGGTCGGGTGGCACTTCCTCTACGAAGGCCTCAGCAAGCTGACGTCCCCGTCGTTCACGGCGGCTGGCTACCTGAAGCAGGCCAAAGGGCCGCTCGGCGAGCAGTTCCGCTGGCTCGCCACGCGGCCCGACCTGCTCGCCAATGCCGACCTGATCACGATGTGGGGGCTCACGATCGTCGGTGTCTGCCTGATGCTGGGCCTGTTCACCCGGCTGGCGAGCCTGGCGGGGATCGCCTTCATCCTGATGTTCTATCTCGCCGCGCCGCCCTGGATCGGCTATTTCTACGCCATCCCGAGCGAAGGCAGCTACCTGATCGTGAACAAGAACCTGGTGGAAGTCGCGGCGCTCGCCGTCATCATGCTGACGGGCAGCGGCCGGTTCGCCGGGCTCGACCGGATTCTCAGCAAGGTGTTCCGGCGCAAGCGGCCGCTCGCCACGGCCTGAAGCAGGACGAGCGCGGGCAGCGCAGACGGCCTTGTCAGGCCGTCTTTTTCAGCGAGCGCTTGCTGACGAGGCGCGCACGGACGGTCGGCGCCTCGGTGAGGCCATCGGCGTCGCGCGCTCCGCGGCGCCTGCCGTTCACGATCTCGACGAGCGTCTGGACGCTGTGTTTCGTGTTCGCGGCCTGGGCCGACAGCTCCTCGCTGGCGGCCGCGCTCTCCTCGGCGCTGGCCGCGGTCGACTGCGTGACCTTCTCCAACTGCGCGACCGTCTGTGACACCTGGTGGGCGCCACTCG
>JANOIR010000168.1:0-32931 GCA_031407765.1 Vicinamibacteraceae bacterium | reverse complement strand
GTTGGCGGGCAGCGCGATCGTGGCGAACGTGGCCGGGCCGGGCGAGCCGACGATGCTGCGATCGCCCAGGTAGCCGAGCGTCGCCTCGCCGACCCGGTTATCGGTGTTGGCGATCAGCACGAAGGTCTGCGTCGGGTTGGCGCCGTCGGACTCGTTCGAGCCGCCGCTCACGACCCAGTTCAGCGCGGTCGTCGTGCTCCCCGCCGAACTGTGGCCCTCGTAGTAGTCGAAGAAGCCGCCCGGCCAGTACATCGCCCGCTCCGCGACGATCGGCACGGCGTTGGTCGACGTCAGCGTGGTCGCCACCGGCGTGCTCTCCAGCCCCGGAATCGAGTCGACATAGACGCTGTGGCGACTGTTGGCGCGCACCGTGTACGTCTGCGTCACGGTGCTGCCGTCCGGCTTGGCATACCGCGCCTGCACCGTCGCGTCCAAGCCGCTCGGATTGGCGATCAGGACGTAGAGATCGAAGAAGCTGCCGGTGGCACCCTCGGCCAGGAACCACGATGTCGCGGCCGCGGTCACGCCCATCGAGTCGTGGCCGAGCGCGAACGGCTGTCCGGCGGCGCTGCGGTACATGGAGCGTTCCACCACGATCGAGGCATCCGCCGTGATGTCGCCCGAGACGTCGGTTTCGTCGAGGCCGGCAACCTGGTTGACGTAGATCGTGGTCCGACTGCCGGGGGCGAGGTCGTAGGTCCGCGTGATGACCGTCCCGGACGGCAGCAGATACCGCACCGTCGCATGCGTCGTCGTGGCCTGCGGGTTCTGCAACAGATAGAACAGGTCGAAGCCGAGGACGGTCGAGCCTTCCGCCAGGAACCACGTGGTGGACGGTGCTGTCGTGGCCGTTTCCGCGTGGGAGCCGTACGGCGCCGCCGCGGATGCGCCCCAGGCCATCGACCGCTCCACGCCGAGGAACCGATCGCTCTCCACGGTCGTCGACACGTCGGCGGCCTCCATGCCCGTGACGGCGCCGACGTCGACCACCGCCGAGCGACCGGCCGGTATCGCGATCGGGCGCCGCACGCGGGTGCCGTCGCCACGGTCGAAGGTCAGGACCGCCGCGGCCGCCAGCGTCGAGCTCGGATTGGCCAGCGCAATGCGGGTATGGAAGAACGCGCCGGTCGCGCCTTCCGCCAGGAAACGCCGAATCAGGCCATTCGGGTGCGTGCCGGCGTTCTCTTCCTGCGCGTTCGTCTGGCCGTCGCCGTCCGGATCCGCGGTGGGGTCGGAGACGCTGAACAGCGTCTCCCAGCGATCGTCCATCGTGTCGTCGTCGGCATCGAGCAGATCGGGGAGATCGAGGATGAACACGTCGTCGACGGCGTTCGTGTCGGCGCCGCCAGCGAGCAGGGTCGCGGTCCCGCTGACGGCCGACAGCCAGCGGCCGTCACCGCTGAATGCGCCGCCTCCCGGCACGAACGGGAGAGCCTGCCCGACACCGAGGTCCAGGTCGTTCAGCAGCGCGCCTTCGGTCAGTGTGTAACGGCCGTCCGGAGAGAAGGCCGGGGTGATGATCGGAAATCCGACCGGCGCCGGCAACGACGGGCTCGTAGCCCGGCTGTCGAAGACGAACCGGAACACCCGATCGAGATCGCGTCCGACGACCTGCCGGCCATCGGCGGTAAAGGCGACGGCGATTAGATTGATTCCGCTGATTGAAATGACTGCGCCGTCGGGCAGGATCCGCGCTTCAGCGTCGTCACATTGACAGAGAATCTGGGGGCGCCTCATCCACGCTACCCGGGTCCCGTCGGCCGAAATCGAGGGGGCCCGGTAGGACGGGAGGATTCGCGGGTCCACGATCCCGGACGGCGGCGTGACACGGGTGGTCGTGCCGGCGGCGACGTCACGCACGTAGATGAGCGACTCGGGCCCGACCGCGCCGTCGTCGACCAAAGTCAACGAGGACGAGCGGAACGCGACGACGTTGCCGTTCGCGCTCATCGCTGGGCCGTCGGAGTTCGCGTCCCCGGCGGCGCCGGCGGTACTCTGGCTGATCCGCACGACGGTGCCCGTCGTCCGATCGAGCCGATAGATCTGCGTCGCCGCCCCCGCCCCTGCGACCAGGTTCGTCGCCGTCGACAAGAACGCGAGGTAGCGGCCGTCGGGCGTCATCACCGGCGCCGTGCTCGGGCCATCGAGCTGCGCGCCCCCGTCGGCGACGCTGAGCCGCGTCGTCGCGACAGCGCCGGGCTCATCGACGATGCCATCGGCGTCGGTGTCGCGATCGCGGAGGAAGATGTCCGATACGCCGTTCGTATCCCCGGCGACGAGGTTCGTCGCGATGGACGAGAAGACGACGAAGCGACCGGTCCCGCTGATCGAGGGCGGACCGCTGGGCCCGTTCGCCTCGACACCGGCCGTCGACACGCTGACCCGGACGACTTGCGCAGATGCTGGCGACGCTGCGAGCAGGCAGCCGAGCACGAACAAAGTAGGCTTCATAACACTCCTCGGGCGGGAAGGCAGCCGCCGTGAGCGCCGTTTGTAAGCCATCGGCGCAACGAACGAAAGACAAAAGAAAGGCTGAGCCGGTCTGCTACGGCACCGACGTCAAGGGGTCCGCTGGTTATAGACGAAGGAGCGAAACCCGGCATAGCCCAAAATGAAACGGCTGAGCTCGCGAGGAACTCAGCCGTCGATGGATCGCCGAAGCGCGCGACTTACTGGGTCGAGACCAGGCCGCTCGCCGGGAATGTCGGCATGCCGTGGCCGTCGCGCGACAGATAGTCGCTCAACGTGTGGGCGATCAGGATCGCGAAGAAGAAGAACGCCGCCGCGAAGGTCACTTTGATCAGCTTCGGGTGATCCTTCAAGTGCATGAAGAACAGGATCACCAGCATCGCCTTGGTGGTGGCGATGGCGAGTGCGAGAGGCAGGTTCACCCAGCCGAGGTCGACGTAAGTGACAGCGACCGTAATCGCCGTCCCGACCATCAGGGCCATGAAGACCAGGAAATAGGTGAAGCGGTTGCCGATGATGTGGCCGGTGGAGGACATGTCAGTGAGCTCCGCCGCCGATGAGATAGAGGAGCGGGAACAGGAAGATCCAGACCAAGTCGACGAAGTGCCAGTAGAGGCCCATGATCTCGACCGGGGTGTACCACTCGGCGGTGAACTCGCCCTTGGCCGCCATGCGGGCAATGACCGCCAGGATCACCATGCCGACGATCATGTGCGTGGCGTGGAGACCGGTCAGCGCGAAGTAGAGCGAATAGTAGATCTGCGCGGTCTGCTGGAACTCCGGCTTGTCGAAGTGGAAGTTCGCGCCGGGCACCAGGTGGTGGGTGAACTTGTCCGCGTACTCGATCACTTTGACGCCGAGGAAGACGGCGCCGAGGAACATCGTGCCGAGTAGCCAGATGACCTGCTCGCGCGCCTTGGCCCCGCGCTGGGCCGCGTTGACCGCGAAGGCCATCGTCAGCGAGCTGCCGATCAGCACCGCGGTGTTGAAGGTGCCGAGCGGGATGCTCAGGCGGTGGCTGGCGGCGACGAACATCTCCGGATACCAGATCCGGTAGACGATGTAGGCCATGAACAGGCCGCCGAAGAACAGCACTTCGGTGACCAGGAAGACCCACATGCCGAACGTCGACGCGTAGAGCTGCTGCTCCAGCGAGTCGAAGTGGTGCTGCAGCCGCGGATGGTGCTCGTGGCCGTGCGCGGCCAGGGCGGCGTGGACCTCAGACATGCGCGTCCTCGCTGGTGTAGGCGTAAGCCGGAACCGTCACGATCGGCGTCACCTCGAAGTTGGCGGTCGGCGGCGGCGACGCCGTCTCCCACTCGAGGCCCTTGGCGCCCCAGGGGTTGGGCCCGGCCGGCGGCCCCTTGAACCACGAGTAGGTCAGGTAGATCGCGGGCAGGATCGCGCCGACCGCCAGGATCGACGCGCCGGCCGTCGAGAGCACGTTCAGCACCTGCCACCCGTCGATCTCGGGGTACTGGTGATAGCGCCGCGGCATCCCCATGTAGCCGAGGATGAACTGCGGGAAGAACGTCAGGTTGAAGCCGACGAAGATGATGACGGCCGACGTCTTGGCGAACGGCTCGTAGTAGAGCTTGCCGGTGATCTTCGGCCACCAGTAGTGCAGGCCGCCGAGGTAGGCCAGCAGCGTGCCGCCGACCATCACGTAGTGGAAGTGCGCGACCACGAAATAACCGTCGTGGAGGTGCAGGTCGAGGCCGATGGCCGAGAGGAAGAGGCCGGTCAGGCCGCCGATGGTGAACAGGCCGATGAAGCCCATCGCGTAGAGCATCGGCGACTCCCACGAGATCGAGCCGCGATACAGCGTCGCCGTCCAGTTGAAGACCTTGATGGCCGAGGGGATGGCGACCAGGTAGCTCAGGAACGAGAAGATCAGACCGGCGAAGATCGACTGGCTGCTCGTGAACATGTGGTGCCCCCAGACGAGGAAGCCCACGAAGGCGATGCCGAGGCTCGACACCGCGACGAACGAGTAGCCGAACACCGGCTTGCGGCTGAAGCCGGCGATGAGCTCGCTGACGACGCCCATGCCCGGCAGCACCATGATGTAGACGGCCGGGTGCGAGTAGAACCAGAACAGGTGCTGGTAGAGCACCGGGTCGCCGCCACGCGTCGGATCGAACAGCCCGAAGCCGAGCGCCCGCTCGAGCACGACCATCAAGAGCGTCACCGCGATCACGGGCGTGCCCATGATCATGATCAGGCTGGCCGCGTAGTGGGCCCAGATGAACAGCGGCAGCCGCATCCATGTCATGCCCGGGGCGCGCATGGTGTGGATGGTGACGATGAAGTTGAAGCCGGTGAGGATCGACGAGAAGCCGGCGATGAAGATGCCGAGGCCGGTCATCACGACGTGCGTGTTCGAGACCGCGGTGCTGTACGGCGTGTAGAACGTCCAGCCGGTGTCGACGCCTCCGGCGACCATGGCCGAGACCGCAAACAGGCCGCCGGCGAGGTAGATGTACCAGCTCAGGAGGTTGATGCGCGGAAAGGCCAGGTCCTTGGCCCCGATCATCATCGGCACCAGGAAGTTGCCGAGCGTCGCCGGAATCGACGGGATGAGGAAGAAGAACACCATCATCACGCCGTGCATCGTGAAGAACTTGTTGTAGGTCTCGCTGGTGACGAAGTCGCCGGCCGGCGTGAGCAGCTCCAACCGGATCAGGGTGGCGAAGATGCCGCCCATCAGGAAGAAGCCCGAGACGCTGAGCAGATACAGCAGCGCGATCCGCTTGTGGTCCTTGGTGAAGAACCACGACGCTGCGCCGTGCGTCGCGTTCAGGTAGTTCGTCGGCTTCGCGATCGAGGCTTCCATAATCGTTTTCTAGTGAGCCGCGGCCTGGGGCGCCGTGCCCGCGGCCGGGCCGCCGGCCGCGCCCGGCGCCGTCACCGGCGCTCGGGACGTGTTGGCGAGCGACTTGATGTACGCCGTGAGCTGGGCGATCTGCTCCTCGCTGACGACCCCCTGGAAGGTCGGCATCAGCGGCGGGAAGCCGGCGACCATCTTGGCGGTCGGGGTCAGGATGGACTCGCGGATGTAGGCCTCGTCGACGGTGACCTTCTCGCCGCTGACGAGCGTCACCGGTTCGCCGAAGATACCCTTGAGCGACGGGCCGCGGCCCTGCGCGCTGTCCATGTGGCAGGTCGAGCAGCCGAGGTCGGTGAAGACCTTGGCGCCGAGGTCGGCCATCGAGCCGGTCGCCTTGCCGCCGGCGAGCCAGGTCTGGAACGCGGCCGGCTCCATCGCCGTGACCATCCCGATCATGCGCGAGTGGCTCATGCCGCAGTACTCGGCGCAGAACAGGTGGTAGGTGCCCGGCTTCGAGGCCTCGAACCACATCGTGGTCGTGCGCCCGGGGACGGCGTCCATCTTCATGCGGAAGGCCGGCACCCAGTAGGCATGCAACACGTCCTCGGAGCCGATGATCAGCTTGACCGGCTTGCCGACGGGGACGTGCAGCTCGTTGATCTCGCGCTGGCCGCTGACGTGCTGCGCCTTCCACATCCAGCGCTTGCCGACGACGTAGATCTCCATCGCGTTCGATGGCGCCGTCGTGATCTGGAAGTACAGCGAGGCGCCCCACACGAACATGACCATCGCGATGACGAGCGGGATGAACGTCCAGGTCAGCTCGAGGATCAGCGAGCCATGGATCGGGGCGCCGACCTCGTCGGGGGTGCGGCGCCGGAAGCGGACGGCGAACACGACGATCAGCGCCGCGATGAGCACGGAGAAGAAGGCCGTGACCGCGACGAAGAACACGTACAGCGCGTCCACGCTCGCGGCGTGCGTCGAGCCCTGCGGCGGGAAGAACGGCAGATATGACAGCATAGCGGTGCGAACCTGGTCAGCGCCGGCCGAGCGTCGGCGAGACGTCCTTCTCCTTCTTCATGCTGCTGCGGTGGCGCGTTCCCGGCGCCACATGACCGTCCAGAAAGCCAGCATGGCGACGATCGTGGCGATGCCCCCTGCCTGCACGAGGCGCATCGTCAGCAGGCCGTACTTGCCGGTGGTGGGGTCGTAGTTGTAGCACCAGGTGATCACCTTGCGCTCGAAGGCGGATCCGACGTGGCCCTCCGAGGCCTCGACCAGAGCGAAGCGCAGGTCGCGCGCCGAATAGTCGATGCCCAGGAAGTACTTCGAGACGCGCCCGTCCGGCGTCAGCACCGCGATCATCGCCGGGTGCGCGTACTGATCGATGGCCCGGTCGTACTGGTACTTGAAGCCGATGGTCGCGAGCAGCGGCGTGATGGCGGGCTGGTCGCCAGTCAGGAAGTGGAAGCCGCCCTCCGTGCCGGGCCGCTTGTACTTCGCCATGTAGGCGGCCTTCTTGTCGCGGGCCAGGCCGTAGGGCTCTCCCGGATCGAAGCTCACGACCACGACCTCGAAGTCCTTGCCGGGATTGAGCTTGATCACGCCGAGCGCCGTGAACAGGCTGTTCAGCACCTGCGTGCACAGCATCGGGCACTCGTAGTAGGCCGGCACCAGGATCACCGGCCGGCCGTCGTGCAGCAGATCGCGGACGCGAACGGCGCGCCCCGCTTCGTCGCGGAAGGCCAGGTCGACCGGCACCTGGGCGTTCATATGCGCGTCGACGTCGACGTTCTTCAAGATCGTCGGCGCTTCGTTCGACGGCAGGCTGCGATCGAGACGCATCGATCCCTGCGCCGCCGCCAGGGCGGTGGTGCAGAGGAGCGCGGCGAGCGTCAGCGCGGCAGTACGCATAGGGTCAGTGCTTGTCAGTGCTGCGGGACCGCCGGCGGCGGTGCGGTCGTCGGGGCCGGCGCGTGCTCGGCGCCGTGGGCGGGCACAGCGGCCGGCGCCGCGGCCGCCGGAGCGGCCGGTTCGGTCAGCGCCGCGCCCGGGAACGCCCATGAGTGCTCCACGGGAGCCTTGGCGTGCTGATCGGCGAAGGCGTCGGCGCGTGTGACGATCAGCCGCATCGCGGCGTGGATCGGCATGCGCACGGTGCCCGCGCCCTGGTCGACCCAGGCGAGGCTATCGAGCTTGGCGGCCTGCTGGGCGCGATAGGCCGCGAGGTCGCTGCCGGGCACGCTCTGCAGGCGCGGCGTCGGCGGCACGCGCTGGCCGTAGTCCGCCGCGGACATCGCCGGCTTGCCGGGATCGATCTCCCTCTCCTGCGACAGGAAGAAGCCCCAGGCACCCCACATCAGGAGCATGACGAGGGCGATGAACGCCACCGTGAAGACCGCCGCGCGCGTCGTCCCGGCGAGCGGAATGTCGGTGACCTCGTGATGCACCTGGGCCGACGCGGTGCGGACCCCGTGGCCGTGCACCTCGCCGCCCGGGTGAATGTGCGACTGCTCGTCCGGGCCGACCGGAGCCCCGCTCGTACCGGGCTTGTCAATGTGCGCCATGGCTCGAGAGCGCCTCCGGAAGATACGGATCACCGATCGGCAGCACTGGCGATGCCTTGTACTGCCAGGCGAAGAGCGACACCCAGATGCCGCCGACGCCGACGAGCGTCGCCAGGTTGGTCCAGTGCGGCATCGGCGTCTCGTGGTTCAGCGCCGGCATCACGTTCCAGTAGAAGTCGACGTAGCGCATGACCAGGACCAGGGCACCGACGATGGCGACGCGGCCGGCGGTGCGCTTCAGGTCGCGCGACAGCAGCAGGAAGAACGGCAGGAAGAACTGGCCGACGATCAGCAGGATGCTGAACCACTCCCAGCCGTGGCGCATGCGGTCGAGATACCAGGGAATCTCTTCGGGCAGGTTCGCCGACCAGATGATCAGGAACTGCGAGAACGAGAAGTAGGCCCAGACCATCACGAAGGTGAGCAGGAACTTTCCGTAGTCGTGGATGTCCTCGCGGCGGACGATGCGCGACATCGGCAGCGTCTTCGATATCGACGCCATCAGCAGCAGGACGAAGCCAATCGCCGCCAGCGCCTGCTGGATCAGGAAGAGCAGGCCGAAGATGGTCGAGAACCAGTGCGGGTCGAGCGACATCATCCAATCGATCACGGCGAAGGTCGAGGCGATCGCGTGCAGCAAAAGGCCCGGACCGCTGAGCAGCCGGAACTTCCGCTCCGAGCCCGGCTGGTAGTTCGTGTCCTGGCTGCGCGACCAGCCGGAGAGCGTGTAGGCCAGGCCGCTCCAGATCACGAAGTAGAGCGCGTAGCGGGCCACGAAGAACGGCACGTTCAGGTAGGCCTGCTTCTGCACCAGGATCGGATCGGCGGCGACGTGCGCGGCATCCGTCCACTCGTAGATGTGGTGCATGCCGAGGAGCACCGGGACACCGAGCAGGGCCATGAACGGCAGCGTCCGGCTCGATGCCTCGAAGATGCGACGGACCGGCATGCCCCAGCCGCCGCCCGAGAGGTGGTGCACCATCATCAGGCCGAGCGAGCCGAGGGGGAAGGCGATCCAGTAGATGAACGCCAGCAGGTACGACTCGGTCGCCGCCTTCGGGTCGGAGAGGTAGCCGGCGACCGACGCGGCCATGCCGAGGAGGCCGATGCCCAGCGCCTTGTGCTGGAGCCCCGTGATCGACGGCGGGGCCTGGAGATCGGCGGCCTTCAACTCAATCATGCTGTGGAGCTCCTTCACCGGCCGGCGCGTGGCCCGCCTCGCCGTGCGGCTCCGCCGGAACCGGTCCGGTCTCACCGCGCTCGAGCCGCCCGCGCTCGGCCTGCGTCAGGTCGCCGACGCTGCCGTGCTGGCTGAGCTGCAGGGCGCGGATATAGGCGACGATCGCCCAGCGATCCTTCGGCGATACCTGCGCGGCGTAGTCCGGCATCTGGCCGAAGCCGCGCGTCATCACGTCGAAGAAGTAGCCGGCGCGCTCGTTGCGCAGCCGCGGATCGTGGTACGACGTCGGCTGCTTGTAACCGCGCTTGACGATCATGCCGTCGCCGTCGCCGGCGACGCCGTGGCACGGCGAGCAGTAGATGTTGTAGCGCTCGCGGCCGCGGGCCACCACGGCCTCGGTCAGCGGCATCGGGATCTTCTCGACCGGCGCACCGGCCTGCACGCCGGTGTAGAACACGTCGTCGTCCTTGAGGAAGCCGCGGGCCACGGTGCCCTCGATGATCAGCCGCGACGAGCGCTTGTCCGCGTAGGTCTCGCTCTCCTGGAGCGGCTTGTAGCGGGGCCCGTCGTGCATGTCCTGCCGGCATGCCGCGGCGCCGGCGAGAGCGACGCAGGCCGCTGCGAGTGTGAGCGCGCGGGCGCGGCGCGGGGAAAGCCTACGCGTCAACGTCATACACCCCTCTCGCCCCGAGGGTCAGGAGCAGGTCGCGCGTCCGCGCCGCGTCGAACTTCGGATCGTCGGCTTCGACGCAGAGGAACAGGCCGTCGATCGATCCCCGCTCCCGGAAGCGCTTCACGTTGAACACCGGGTGGTAGGGCTGCGGGAAGCCGCACATGATCAAAGTGCCGAACACCGCCGTCAAGGCGGCGAAGAGGATGGTCAGCTCGAAGGCCGGGATGATGAACGACGGCAGGCTGACCAGCGGACGGCCGCCGACGTTCAGCGGATAGCCGCTCAGATAGACGCCGCCGATGTTGATGTTCCAGCCGATCAGGTTGACGTGGAGCTGGAGGCCGAGCCCGGCCAGGCAGCCGAAGATGCCGCCGGCCAGGATCATCTTCTGGATGCGGCGGTCGTCGTAGCCCATCACCTCGGCCAGGCCGTGCACCGGCATGGGCGTCAACGCGTCGATACGCGTGTAGCCCTCCTGGTGCACGCGCTCGGCCGCGCTGACCAGCGCGTCGGTCGAGGTGAACTCGGCCATCAGGCCGTAGAGAGGAGTGTCAGCCATGGTCGTCCTGCTGGCCCGCCTGGTGGACTGCAACGGTGCCCACTAGGGCGCGTCCTTCTGCGCGTTTCCCCCGCCGGGCAGCAGCATGCGCATCTCGAAGATGGCAATCATCGGCAGCACCCGGATGAAGAGGTAGAAGAGCGTCAGGAACAGCCCCATCGTCCCCAGGTAGAAGGACCAGTCGTAGCGGCTCCCCTGGTACATGCCCCACGACGACGGCAGGAAGTCGCGGTGCAGGCTGGTGACGATGATGACGTAGCGCTCCAGCCACATCCCGATGTTCACGATGATCGAGATGACGAACAGGATGGCGACGTTCAGGCGGATCTTCTTGATCCACAGGAGCTGCGGGACCAGGCCGTTGCAGAAGATCAGCGTCCAGTACATGTACCAGTACGGACCGGTGGTCCGGTTGTAGATCATGTACTTCTCGAACTCGTTGGCGCTGTACCAGGCGAAGAACGCCTCCATCATGTAGCCGTAGAACACGATGAGCCCGGTCACGAGCATGATCTTCGCCATGTTCTCGAGATGGCGCATCGTGATCATGTCCTGCAGACCGTAGATGCTGCGCATCGGGATGAGCAGCGTCAGCACCATAGCGAAGCCCGAGTAAATCGCGCCGGCGACGAAGTAGGGCGGAAAGATCGTGGCGTGCCACCCGGGCAGCAGCGACACCGCGAAGTCGAAGCTGACGACGGTGTGGACCGAGAGCACCAGCGGCGTCGAGAGGCCGGCGAGGATCAGGTAGGCGGTCTCGTAGATCTGCCAGTGCCGCGCCGAGCCGCGCCAGCCCAGTGCCAGCGCGCCGTAGATCAACTGGCCGGCGCGCGACCGCGCCCGATCGCGCATCGTCGCGAGGTCGGGGATCAGGCCGGTGAACCAGAACAGCGCCGATACCGTGCCGTAGGTCGAGACGGCGAACACGTCCCAGATCAGCGGGCTGCGGAACTGCGGCCAGACCCCCATCGTGTTCGGGTAGGGCAGCAGCCAGTAGGCCGCCAGCCAGGGACGGCCGGTGTGGAAGATCGGGAACAGCAGCGCGCAGGCGACGGCGAAGAGCGTCATCGCCTCGGCGGCGCGGTTGATCGAGGTGCGCCACTGCTGCCGGAACAGCAGCAGGATCGCCGAGATCAGCGTGCCCGCGTGGCCGATGCCGATCCACCAGACGAAGTTGATGATGTCGAAGCCCCAGCCGACCGGGATGTTGATGCCCCACACGCCGACGCCCTTGAAGAGCAGCATGTAGATGGCGAGCAGCAGGCCCTGGAGCAGCGAGAAGCCGACCACGAAGCCCAGGAACCAGCGGATCGGCGCCCGGAACTGCAGGACGATGTCACTGATCTTCTCGGTGATCGAGGCATTGGTGTGCCCCGGTCCCAGGACCGGAATCGACGGCGGAGCGCTCGGCTGCGGGGACGACATCAATCCTCCGTACTAGTGCCCGCCGCTCGCCGGCCCGGCCGCCGGCGGCTCGAGGTCCGGGTTGGGATTGCGCACCGCCGCCAGAAAGGTGGTGCGCGGACGGGTGTTGAGCTCGGCCAGCAGGCCGTAGCTCCGCGGATCGGCGTGAGCCTTGGCGACGCGGCTGGTCTTGTCGTTGAGGTCGCCGAAGACGATCGCCTGGGTCGGGCACGCCGCTTCGCACGCGGTCACGATCTCGCCATCCTTGATCTTGCGATCCTCGATCTTGGCCTGCTGCCGCGCCGTGTTGATGCGCTGCACGCAATAGGTGCACTTCTCCATGACGCCACGGCTGCGCACGGTGACGTCCGGGTTGCGCTGCATCTTGAGCGTCGGCGTGTCCCAGTCGGCGTAGAGCAGGAAGTTGAAGCGGCGGACCTTGTAGGGGCAGTTGTGCGAGCAGTAGCGGGTGCCGACACAGCGGTTGTAGACCATGTCGTTCAGGCCTTCGTCGCTGTGCACAGTCGCGCCGACCGGGCAGACCACCTCGCAGGGCGCGTTCTCGCAGTGCATGCACGCGACCGGCTGGAAGTGCACCGACGGCGCGTCGGCGCTGCCCTCCCAGTAGCGGTCGATGCGCAGCCAGTGCATCTCGCGGCCCTTCATCACCTGCAGCTTGCCGACCACCGGGATGTTGTTCTCGGCGACGCAGGCGACGACGCAGGCGTTGCAGCCGTTGCACGAGTTGAGGTCGATGGCCATGCCCCAGGCGTGGCCTTCGTACTTCCACGGCGCATACATCGTCTCGTCCGGCTTGGGGACGTGCGCCATGTGCTGCGCGAACGCCGGGTCGTGCTCGTACTCCGCGCGCGTGCCGACCCGGATCAGCCGGCGGTTCTCCATCTGGAAGTGGCCCTGCGTGCAGGCCACGTTGTAAATCTGACCAGTGGTCGCGAGCGAGGCGCCCTGCAGCACCCACGGCGTCGCCGAATAGCGGAAGAAGTTGGCGTTGTAGCCGAGGTCGTTCCCGATGCGGCCCGCATGGGTGCGGCCGTAACCGAGGTGCAGCGCAATCGACTCGTCCGGCTGACCCGGCATGATCCACAACGGCACCTGCAGCGAATGGCCGTTGACGACGAGGTTGGCGACGTAGACCTCGACGCCGTAGACGACGGGCTGGCGCGCCTGCACGCCGAGCGTCTCGGCGGTGCGCGGGCTGACGTAAGCGACGTTGTCCCAGCAGACTTTGTCGAACGGCTTGGGCAGTTCCTGGAGCCAGCCGTTGTTGGCGAAGCGGCCGTCGTAGACCGACGGGTCGGCGTGGAAGGTGATCTCCAGCCCTGACGGCTCGGCCGCGGCCGGCGCCGCGGTCACGGCGCCGGAGGCGAGCGCGACGGGCTTCGGCGCGAACGCCGTTCCGGCCACGAAGCCGTCGTGCAGCGCCCGGCGCCAGAACTTCTCGAAGCTGGCGAAGTCGACACCAGTCGGATCGGTCAGCTTGCCGAAGCCGCCGCCCGCCCCAGTCGACACTGCGCGACCTTCCCAGTTCGCTTTCCAGTAGCCCTGGACGATCTCCAGCGGCGTCTTGGTTTCGCCGGCCATCGCCGCGACCAGTTCGTGCGCCGAGCGGCACTCGTAGAGCGGCTCGATCAGCGGCTGGCAGACGGTGACGGTGCCGTCGCCGGCGCGCGCGTCGCTCCACGTCTCGAGATAGTGCGTCTCGGGCACATGCCACAGGCTGTGCAGCGCCGTCTCGTCGCGGTGCAGACCGAGATGCACCGTGAGCGGCACCTTGGCCATCGCCGCCGCGAACTTCAGGTCGGACGGCGCCGTGAAGACCGGGTTGGCACCGAGGACGACGAGGACGGCGACGGTGCCGGCGTTCATCTCGCCGACCAGGTCGCGCAGGGCGGCGATGCCTTCGCCGGGCACGGCTTCCGGCGTGGCGGTATAGACGACAGTCGTCCCGACGTTGCCGAGCGCGGCGTTCATCGCGTGCGCCAGGACGTGGACGGCGGGCGGCTGGGCGTCGCCGGCGACGACCAGGGAGCGGCCGCGGTGGGCCTGCAGATCCTTGACGGCTTCGGTGGCGAACCGCGCTGCCGCCTGCGGCGTCTGGCCGGCCGCGCCGGCGACCCCGAGGCCGGCCGCGACCGCGCGCGCCAGGGCGGGGATCTCGCGGGCCTTGAGCGCGACCCGGTGATCCGCCTTGGAGCCGGTGTTGGTCGGCGAGCTCTCGGCGACGTAGAGCCGGTTCATCGCCGTCTGGCCCGGGGCGACGCGGCGCCGCGTCGCGAAGTCGCGCGCGTAGCGCAGCTTGCCGGGCCCGGCGTCCAGCAGATCGGCGTCGAGTGAGAGGATGACGTCGGCCTGGTCGAGGCGGTACTGCGCCTCGACGTATTCCCCGAAGGCCTGCTTGGCGCCGGCGCGAGCGTTGTCGCGGCCGATCGCCTCGTACTGGATCCACTTGGCCTGCGGCATCGCGGTCAGCAGGGCCTGCATCTGCGCCGCCAGCGTCGGCGAGGTGACCGCACCCGACAGGATCCGGAAGCCGCCACCGCCGGCGCCCCTCTGGCCGGCCGCGGCGCTGGTCAGCTCCAGCGACAGGTCGGTCCATGGCCGGATCTCGCCCCTGCCCATCACCGTCTGCGAGCGATCCGGGTCGTAGAGCTCGAGGATCGAGGCCTGGGCGTAAAGGTCGGTCCCGCCGCGGGTGAAGGGGTGCTCGGGGTTCGGCTCGATCTTGGTCGGCCGGCCCATGTGGCTTTCGACCAGCACCGGGACGGCGGCGCCAGCCATCGACATCGCGGTGGCGAAGAACAACGGCTTGCCGGGGACCAGATCCTCCGGCGCCTTGACGTAAGGAACGATGTGCTCGGTGGGCTGACGCGTGCACGCCGCCGCGCCGGCCAGGGCGATCGACGCCCCCATCAGCCGGAGGAAATCGCGGCGCCCGGCGGGATCGGTGAACTCCGACGCACCCTCGGGGAATTCCCGATGGAGCATGGCCTGGAATTCGGGAGTCTCTGCCACCTCGTCGAGGCTGCGCCAGAATGCCGGCCCGCGCTGGTCGGCAAGCCGGGCCCGGATTGCCGAAAGGTCGATGTCACGCATGGATGGAAGTCCTGAGCTTGTCCCGGTCTCGCTCTGGGTCTCGTGCTGAATTTCGGGGCGTTCGCGCTACCGATGGCACGTGGAACAGCTCGTGAGGCTCTTCACGTCGTATTTCTTCACGAGGTCGCGACCGATGGTGAGCTGGTCGCCCGCCGGGTGGTAGCCCATCTGGTACACCGCCTCGCGCGGGCGCAGGAACTGCTCCGGGGCGCGGTGGCAGGTGATGCACCACTCCATCTGCAGGCTCGAGGCCTGGTAGATGCCGGCCATCTGGTCGATCCGGCCGTGACAGGTCTCACAGCCGACGCCCTTCTTCACGTGGACCGAGTGGTTGAAATACACGAAGTCGGGCAGGTCGTGGACACGATTCCACACCAGCGACTCCCCGGTACGGAAGCTCTCGCGAACCGGCTCGAGATAGCTGCTCGTGAGCCAGATCTGCGAGTGGCAGTTCATGCAGGTCTTGGTCGGCGGGATGTTGGCGAACCGCGCCGAATCGACAGTCGTATGACAGTAGCGACAGTCGAGGCCCAACCCGCCGACATGGTGGGCGTGACTGAACTGGACCGGCTGGGCGACGTTGGCGTTGGCGCCGGTGACGTAGTCGGAGCGCAGCAGGAGCAGCCCCAGCCATGCGACCAGCCCGGCGGCCAATGCGCCTCCCACCAGGCTGAAGCGCGCAATCGCATTGGCGCTGCGGTTGAAGATCTGGCTCATAGGTCGGGGGTCGGGTCAGATCGCCGGCAAGTACTGCAGGACCGCGCGCAGCACGGCCACCAGACATGGCTGGGCCACAGCCCTACCAGGCCCCGGCCGCTGCCAGCGCGCCCCTTGCGACGGGGCGCTGTCTCGCGGGAAGCAACGTACGGTCAAAACGCGAGGGACAATATCATGAAGCCTCGCTTACATTGTGTGAAATGTTTCACAACGTATCGATTTCGGCCTATTTCAGGGCTCCGGCCCACCCCTTGACGAGGGCCTGATCGGGCCCGCCGAGCTCGGCGTAGCGCGCGGCATAGCGATCGAAGCGCGACCGATCCTGCGCCGGATCTTCGACGGTCAGGCCAGCGGCGCGCGCACCGTGCAGGATGCGTAGTGCCGCGAACAACAGGTCGGTCGACGGCCGCTCCAGCGCGTCGATCGCGCGCAGCGCCTCGGGGACGCGGCCCCGCGCCAGGTCGAGCACTGCACGTCGCTGGCGCAGCCCGGCGTCTGCGGGCCATCGCCGCTCCGCCTCGGCGGCGACGTCGTCCGCACCGGCCGGGTCGCCGGCGCGCAGCCGCGCATCGACGATCAGCGCGAACAGCCGCGGATCGTCGTCGATGCCGATGAGGGCGGTCTGCCACGCACCCGCCGCTTCTCCGTCGCGTCCGCCGAGCGCGTAGCATGCGCCGAGGAACACCGCCGCCGGCAGGAAGTCGGCGTCGGCGCGCAGCGCGTCGCGGAAGCGCTGCGCCGCCCGCTCGAGATCGGCGCGGGCGAGGGTGCGGGCCGAGGGATCGGCGGTCGCGGCCGGCATGGCGGCGAGATCGGCGAGGCCTGAGAGGAACGCGGCAGTGACGGCGTCGGCGGCCGCCAGCGACGCCTCCGGGGCGGTAAGCTGACCGGCCCGGACCCGCGCGATCGCCTGCCGCGCGGCGTCGGATCGCGTCCGCGTGGCCAGCACGCCCAGGGCCCGCTCGAGCAGCGGCGAGTCGAGCACGTCGTCGCGGGTGAAGCGCGGGACCAGGCCCGAGACGTCGCCGACGATCGCGCCGAGCGCCGCCGCCGACGGCAGGCCCGTGCCGGCCGGCGCCGCGGCGCCACGGACGGCGAAGGCCCGCCGGCGATCCACGACGACCGTGCCGTCGCTGGTCAGCTCGCCGACGATCTCGAGATCGCCGACCGGGAGCAGCCCCGGGCGCACCACCGCGGTGGCGCGCAAGCGGCCGGGCGCCGCCACTTCGACGTCGGCGGGCACGATCAACACCGTGGCGCCACCCGCCTGCGCGATGCGGAAGCGGCCGGCCCGCACCGTGCCGGCGGCCTCCCACTGCAGGAATACGGTGTCGGCAACGTCGAGCACGCCGGGCGCCAGCGTCACCGAGCGATCGCTTTCGATCCGGCCGATGAGGACGTCGCCGGCGGTCGCGCTCCCCGCCCCGCTCGCCCGCAACACGATCTCGCGCTCGATCAGCCCGACCCGGCCGCGCCCGTCGGTCGCCGCCACGCGCAACGTGTAGGTACCCGGCGCCAGGCCGTCGACGCTGCCGGAGAACGTGATCCGGGCCGGCGCGGCGGCGCCGGCGGCGGCCCCCGGGGGCGACTCGATCGGCGGCACCGGGCCGCGCACGACCGGCTGCTTCTTGCCGTCGAGCAGCAGGTAGCCGATGGCCAGCGCCGGCGGTCCGTCGGCCACGCCGTCGGTGGTGGGCGCGGCCGGCAGCGGCACCTCGCCGGCGATGAGCAGCGCCGCGGTCTCGCCCGGCAGGCCGGCGAGATAGCCCTCGGCGTCGAACGGCAACCGCTCGCCGGCGATCGCGGCGCCGGACAGCGCCCGTGACAGCCGGGCGTCCGGCGTCGACGCGGCGGTCGACGCCCGCGGCGCCGGCGGGACGAAGTACGGCCGGACGCGGACGCTGAGCCCGGCGCCGGCGACGGTCACCGCCACCCGCGCCGCCACGTCGCGCGCCCCGTCGGCGGCCGGCCGCACGTCGAGCCGATACCGCGTGCTCGCCGTCATCAGCCGGTCGAGCGGCTCCTGACCGGTCCCCACGACGCTGTGCGCCGTCCCCAGCGCCGCCGCCGCCAGCTCGGTCAGCCGCCGCATCAGGCTGCGGCGCTCGCTGATGATGTTGGCCGGCACGAGCCGGCGGGAGCTCGGCGCCGCGACGGGCTCGACCAGCACCGCGTCGACCGCGACATCCGACAGCGCCGCGCGGATCGCGAGCTCGTCGAAGACGCCGGCATCGAGGGCGATGGCGAACCCGGCGCTGACCAGGACGATCGTTTTCGGGCCGGGCGTCTCGCGCAGCGACGCCACAAGATCGACGAGCCCGCGGTAGGCCTCGGCGCCGGAGGCATGCACGCGCTGCACCATGACCTCGACGTTGCGGACGATGGTCTGGATGCAGACGCGGCGCGGATTGGTGACGGTCCGCGTCGCCGGCACCACCGGCGACCCCTCCGCCGGCCTCAGCGACTCCGGCATGCGGCAGTCGCGATCGGCGACGCCGGTCAGCGCGAAGGTGTCGCTCTCCGAGATGGCGAGCGCCTCGCCGACGCCCATGCTGAAGTTCCCGAAGTCGTTCGGCCGGCGGCCGGTGATGCCGGCGAGCGCCTTCTCGATCGCGGCGGCGTCGTCGGTGGGCGGCAGCACCGGCCGCGCCTGCGGCAGCAGCACCACGCCGAGACGATCGCCGGGCCCCAGCCGATCGGCGATCGCCGCCCCCACGCCACCGAGCGCCGACTCCGCGCCGCGGAACACGCTGGTCTCGTCGATGGCCACGTAGATGGTGCGGCCGCCGCCCGCCGGCACCGCGGGCTCGGCGGCCAGCACCTCGCGCCTGGCGCCGTTGACCGAGACGGTGAAGGCCTTGGCGTCGAGCGCCGGCACCGCCGCGCTCCGGGCCGTGACGGTGACGTCGACGCGCACCGATGCGCCCGCGGCCTGGCCCGGAGTCTGGCCAGGGGGCTGGCCCGGAGCTGAGCCAGGGGCCGGCGTCTGGGCCGAGACCACGCGCGGCACGGCGTGGAGGCCGACGGCGAGCATTCCGGCGAGCACGGTGCCCACGGAAAACTGTCGGCTCATGGAGTGGCCGCCTTGGCGCGATAACCCTGGCGCGCGCGCAGGCGCACGTCGCGGCCCGGCATCTCCACGGTGAGCGCGCGCCAGCTGCCGTCGCGCTTGTCGTTGGTCGGCGAGTACGAGAGCACGTACTGGTGCGACAGCTCGGCGACGACGTCGCCGAAGGCGCCGGAGAGCGCGGCCGCATCAGGCGCGATCACCGCGCGGCCGCCGCTGGCGTCGGCCAGGCGCGAAAGCTGGCGCGTCAGATCCGCCATGCGTGCGCCGCGGCCCAGGCCCACCGCGTACATCACCGCGTCGCTCGACTGCAGCTCCTGCTCGACGACCTCGAACGAGAGCCGGCTCGATTCGTCCTCGCCGTCGCTGAACACGACGAGGCCCTTTCGCCCGGCTTGCTGGCGCAGCAGCGAGACGCCGCGGCTGATCACGTCGTAGAGCGAGGTCGAGCCCCACGGCGCCAGGCGATCGAGGGCGCGCAGCCGCGCCTCGGCCTGGGCCTCGCGGCGGGCGACGGTGAAGATGTTGTCGTTGAAGCCGAGGATGGTGAGGGCGTCGCGCTCGCGCAGCGCCCCGATGAAGGTTCGGGCGCTGCTGCGGACGTCGCCGATGGCGCCGGCCATGCTGGCGCTGATGTCGAGCGCCATCACCACTTCGAGCGGGGTGTCCTCGTTGGCGGCGTGCGTGAGGCGCTGCGGGACGCCGTCCTCGAGCAGGCGGAAATCCTTGGCGGTGAGGCCCTTCACGAAGACGCCCTGGGGGTCGCGGACGAGGACGCTGACCTGCACGACGTGGACGTCGACGGCTTCGGAGATGCCGACGCCTCGGGTGCGGACGCTGGTGACCGCGCGCGTTCCGCCGGCGAGCAGCGCCACCGCCCGGATGACGTGCTCGCGGACGCCCGCTCCGGCGTCCCAGGGACATTCGAACGGCGCCTGATCGACGGCGCAGACGAGCCGCCCGTCGGCGAAGAAGCTGACGCGCTCGACCCGCGCGCCGGCCGGCTCGATGGTGGCGCGGAGGACGGCGCGGCCAGTGACGTAGGTGTCGTTCTCGGGCGCGGTGATGCGGATCGCCGTCCCAATCGCGGGCGACTGCGTGGCCGCCGCGGCCGGCGCGGCCGCGGCCTGGCTCGGCGCCGTCGCTCGCGCCATCGGCCGCGCCGCCAGCACCGGGGTGGCGATTGGCCATCCCGCGAGGAGCCCGATCGCCGCCGCCAGCGCTAGCACTGGCCGGTCTCCCGCTCTCACTGGCCCGTCTCCCGCTCGCGCACCGGCCGCAGCGGGCCGTTGGCGGTGAGCGCGGCAACATCGTCCTCGAAGCGCGTCTCGGGAACGGCGCGGATGCCGGCGACGACGGCGCGCCAGTCGTCGGCCCGCGGCGCGGCGACGCGGTCGACGAGCTGCAGCGTCGCAGCGGAGAGCAGATCCGGCGCCAGCGACGCCGGCAACCCGCGAGCGGCGAGGAACGCGGCGACGCGAAGGTTCAGGTCGCCGATGGAGGTCGCCAGGCCGGCCCGCGCCTCGTGCGCGATCGCGCCCTCCCAGCCGCGGCGGCGCGGGGCGCGCGTGGCCAGCTCGCCGGTCGTGGCGAGCCGGCTCGTGCCCCACGCGTCGAGGGCGGCGCGGTCCGCGGCCGTCTGCGGATCGCCGGCCCAGGCCAGCTCGCTCGACGACAGGGCGAGGGGAAGGCTGGCGGGATCGTTCGCCGCCGCCCAGGCCAGCGCTTCGCGGCGCCACGAGCCGAGACCGGCGGCCTCCGCGATGGCGCCGGCGTCGGCGACGCTCGCCACCCCGGCGAGTCGGCGGCGCCCGGCGTCGACGAGGCGGACGACGGCGTCACGCGAGGCGTCGGTCAGCGCGCGCACCGGCAGCAGGGCCACGGTCCGCGCGAAGGCGACGCGGTCCCCCGCAGGCAGCGTCGGCGCGGGCGGATCGTCGGTGACGCGACGCAGTGACGGCACCGCCAGGGCGATGTCGAGCCCGAGCAGGCTGCCGTCGAGATGCCACGGCACCCCGGGCGCCGACACCGCCTCGGCGAGCCGCCAGCCGCGCCGCTCCGACGCGCCGAGGCCACGCAGCGGTCCGAAGTCGTGGCGTGTCTCGGCCCGGCTCGCCATCAGCTCGGGATCGCCTTCCGGCAGCGCCGAGGCGTAGATCAGCGCCACGAGCGCCTCCCCAAGAGCCGCCGCGTCGCGGTCGGCGCGGGGGCCGGCGGCAGCGCGTGCCTCCGGTGGAAGCGACTCCGGAGTGGAAGTCCGGATCGACTCCGGAGTCGAAGTCCGAGACGACTCCGGAGTCGACTTCGTGTGCAGCGTCCCCATGGCGGACTCGACCGAGGGGCGGCCCTGGGCCTCGCGCACCCGCTCGATGCGCGCGCGGGCCGCGGCGGCGCGGTCGGCGACGTAGCGCTGCCCTTCCCACTCGACCCGCACCGCGGGGTCCGGCGAGGGCCCGGCGAGGGCGGCGGCGAGCTGCGCGTCCAAGGTATCGGCCGGCACCAGACGCGCGCAGGCGGGACGCAGGCTGGTCACCAGCCACGCCGCGACGCCGCGGCCGGCGCCGTCGGCCTCGATCCGATCGACCAGCGCCACGAGCAGGCCGGCGGCGACGCCCGGGTCGAGCGTGCCGGCAAGGACCGCGCGCTCGACGAACGCCAGCGACGCCTGCAGCAGCCGCACCGCCAGCGGATCCTCGCGCATGGTCGGACGCGCCAGGAGCGCGTGCAGGCGGCCCGCTGCGGCGCCGTCGCGGACGCCGATGCGCTCGAGGGTCAGCGCCAGCGCCGGCGCCTCGGCAAAGAGATCGAGCGCCGGGCGCGGCGCCGGCCCGCCCGAGTCCCGTGTCCAGCGCATCGCGAACAGCACGAGCTCGAAGCGATCGCGGACGCCGGATGGATCGCCGTTGAACACGCGGTCCACCAGCCAGGCCGCGTCGACCTGCGCCGGCCGCCCGAGCGTACCGGCCCAGGCCTCGGGGTCGCGCGGCGCCACCAGCACGCCGTCGGTGCCGGCCTCGAGCTCGAACAGCAGCGACGCGGGCTCGACCAGCGGGCGCCACAGCGGCCGCTCCTCGATGCGCCATTCCGTGTTGACGCGCGTGAAGACGTCGGCGAGCCGGCGCAGGCGATCGAGCGCGCCCTCGCCGGCGAGGAGGTGCCGCTGCAGCCCCGGATCGAGCCGGCTGACGGTGTCGTAGAGCCAGGCGACCCGGCCGGCGCGCGCTTCGAGCAGCTTGTCGACGAAGGCATCGGGAGCGGCCGGCGACGCCCCAATCAGCTCCGTCCACAGCGGATCCGCGTCGGGTCCGCCGGGCGACACCATCCGGCCATCGTGGATACGCAGGCTCGGGCCGAACGCGGCGAACGCACCGACCTGGGCGCCGATGCGGAGCAGCCGATACGGCCGCGACCCGAACCAGGTGCGGGTCTCGTCGTCGAGGCCGGCGGCGCCGTAGTAGAACCACGCCCCGCGGGGCGTCGTGAGAATGGCGGCGGCGAGCCCGGGCGCGGCCACCTTGCGCGCGAAGATGACCCGGGTCCAGACGCCTTCGTCGAAAGGCAGCGGGATGGTGTCTCCAGCCGGCGCGCCCGGTGCGGCAGGCTGGCTGAGTGCGGCCGACACCGCCTGCCGGCGCGCCGCCGCCCCGGCGACGTCCGACGCGGCATGCAGGCGGCGAATCACCTCGAGCGCGACAGTGGCCCGCGGCGCCGGCACCGGTAAGCCGGCGGCTGTCGCGAGGCCGTCGACGCCACCAGGCACCACCAGCCCGCCCAGGGCTCCGGTCCGACCCTCGGCCGGAACCGCCGCGGCCGGGGGGGCCTCGGCCGGCAGCGCATCGGCCGCGCGCGCCACGGGCGCTGCGGTCGCCAAGGCGCCGCACGCCAGCCACGAACCAACCAGGAGCGACGCCATGCGCACGCGGACCCGCATTCTATCCGGTGTGTTTCAGGGACAGGTGGCCTTGCTCGCGGGACGGGTGGGGCGCAGCGGCCCGTCAGGTATCCTGTCGGGCATGGCCCTGACGCTGACGGAGCGCGAGGCGGTGGCCGGCCGACTGGCCGGTCTGACGCAACCGGTGCGGCTGGCGATCTACACCCGCGCCGAGGGCTGCGACACCTGCACCGACGCGCGCGCCATTGTCGAGGAGGTGGTGCAGCTCTCGCCGCGCCTGTCGTTCGAGGCGCACGACCTTGCCGATGCGGGCGGCGGGCCGGGGCTCGAGCACGCGCCGGTGATCGTCGTGCTCGGCGGGGCGGCTGGCAGCGGCATCGATCACGGCATTCGCCTGGTCGGCGCGCCGATTGGATACGAGCTGACGTCGCTCGCCGACGCGAACCTGATCGTCGGTGGCGGCGAGGCCGACCTCGGCGCCGACAGCCTGGCGCGCCTGGCGACCCTCACCCGGCCGGTCCACGTACAGGTCTTCTCGACGCCGACCTGTGTCCATTGCCCGCGCGCCGTCGCGCTGGCCCATCGCGTCGCTTTGGCGAGCCCCCTCGTCACAGCCACCGCCTATTCGGTGATCGAGTTCCCCGACCTGATCCGCCGGTATCGCGTCACCGGCGTGCCGAAGATCGTGGTCGACACCGGCGTCGAGCTGCTCGGGGCGCAACCCGAAGCCGTGCTCGTCGACGCCATCGTCGCCCCGGCTCATTGATCATGGCTGCCATCGAGATCTCCGGCGTCACCAAGACCTTCGGCTCGCACGTCGCCGTCGACGACCTCTCGCTCAGCGTCGACGAGGGATCCATCTACGGCTTCATCGGGCCGAACGGGTCGGGCAAGACCACGACGCTCAGGATGATCATGAACATCCTGCTGCCAGACCGCGGGGAGATCCACGTGCTCGGCCGGACCGGGTCGACCGCGGCGCGCGACGACGTCGGCTATCTGCCGGAAGAGCGCGGCCTCTACCGCAAGATGACCGTCGGCCGGCTGCTGCAGTACTACGGCGCGCTCAAGGGCGCCCGCGCCGCCGACGTCGATCGCGAGATGACCTTCTGGCTCGAGCGGCTCGACCTCACCAAGTGGCGGCACCAGAAGATCGAGGCCCTCTCGAAGGGCATGTCGCAGAAGGTGCAGCTCATCGCCACGGTCATCGCGCGCCCGAAGGTCGTGATCCTCGACGAGCCGTTCTCGGGCCTCGATCCGGTCAACGCCGACGTGCTGCGCGAAAGCGTGCTGGAGCTGCGCCAGCGCGGCGCCACCATCGTGTTCAGCACGCACGACATGAGCGTGGCCGAAGAGATGTGCGATCGCATCTTCATGATCTTCAAGGGCGGCAAGGTGCTCGACGGCACGCTCGACCAGATCCAGGCGCGCTTCGGCCACGACACCGTGCGGGTGCGGACCGAGGCCGGCCGCGCCGCCTTGGAGGGCGATCCCGGCGTCGAGGCGGTGAGCGACTACGGCAACCTGCAGGAAGTGCGGCTGATCGGCGACCCGCAGGCCTTCCTGGCCCGCCTGGCGGCGCGTACGAGCGTGTTCCACTTCGAGGTCACGCGACCGTCGCTGCACGACATCTTCGTGCGCATCGCCAAGCCGGACGTCGACGCCGGACGGATTGCGGAGGTGGGCCGATGATCGCCTGGCGCAAGGTGTGGACCGTGGCGGTGACGGAGTTCAACCACTCCGTCCGCAGCAAGGCGTTCCTGATCGGCGTGATGCTGATGCCGGCCCTGGCCGGCATCTCGGCGGTCGTCCCGAAGTTCGCCGGCGACGAGGTCGACAAGCTCGAACGCCGCGTCGCGGTGGTGGACGAGACCGGGCGGCTCTATCCGATGCTGTCGCTCGTCGCCGACCAGTGGAACGCGGCGCAGGTGACCAAGGACGGCACCGTCACGGGTCCGCGCTTCCGCATCGAGGAAGTGAAGCCCGCGGCCGGCCGAGGGCCCGACGACATTCGCGTCGAGCTGTCGAACCGGGTCCGCGCCAAGGAACTGTTCGCGTTCGTCGAGCTGCCCAAGGCGCTGTTCGCGGACGCGCCGAAGCTGCGCTACTACACCGACAGTCCGACCTTCCAGCCGCTGCCACGCTGGTTCGAGAAGGTCGTCGGCCGCCTCGTCATCGCCGAGCGGCTGCGCGGCACCAACGTCGATCCGCAGACGATGCTGGCGCTGGTGCGCGAGATGCAGCTCGATCGCCTCGGGCTGCTGACCCGCGGCGGCGACGGCCTCGTCGCGCCGGCCAAGGTCTCCGACCCGATCCGCAGCTTCGTCACGCCGATCGTGCTGATGATGCTGATGTTCCTGATCGTCATCTCGACGGCGTCGCCGCTCCTCAACAGCGTGATGGAGGAGAAGATGACGCGGATCAGCGAGGTGCTGCTCGGCTCGCTGTCGCCGTTCGAGCTGATGGCCGGCAAGCTGCTCGGCGTCATCGGCGTCTCGATGGTGTTGTCGGCGCTCTATCTGTCGGGCGCCTACGCCTTCGCCGTCTACCACGGCTACGGCGACGCCGTGACCGCCGGCCAGGTCGTCTGGTTCGTGGTCTACCTGGTGCTGTCCATGATGATCTACGGCTCGCTGTTCATCGCCATCGGCGCCGCCGCCAGCGATCTCAAGGACGCCCAGGCGCTGATGACCCCGGGCATGATGCTGTTCATGACGCCGATGTTCATCTGGATGCCGGTGGTCCGCGCCCCGGGCAGCACGCTGGCCATCGTCGCGTCGCTGGTGCCGTTTGCGACGCCGGTGCTGATGACGCTGCGTATGGCGCTGACGCCGGCGCCGGCAGTCTGGCAGATCGCGCTCGGCCTGGTGCTGACCATGGCAACCAGCGCCTTCTTCGTCTGGGCCGGCGGCCGCATCTTCCGCGTCGGCATCCTGATGCAGGGCAAGAGCGCGACCTTCGCCGAGATGTGGCGCTGGGTGAGAGCTGGTTGATCGCGCCGGCTGACGCTACGGAGCCGCCGCGCCGAACAGGCGCCGCGCGGCCCTTTCGCCGCACTTCTGGAACCGGTGGTAGGCAGCGGCCGCCGCACGGCGCACCGCCGCGTCGTCCTGCCCGGTGAAGCGGGCCCGCAGCGCCGCTTCCAGCGAGTAGGCCTCCGGCGCCATCAGGCCGGTCGTGAGGACCAGCGGCGTGGCGCCGGCGCGCCGCAGCAGCGGCTCGAAGTAGGGGCGGCTCGCGCAGGCGAGCACGACGGCGTCCCGCTTGCCGTCGGCGGTCCCAGCCCCGATCGCCGGCGCCGCGAAATCCATCAGGCCGTTGTGGCCGACGAACACGATGACATCGGCACCGCCGCCGGCATCCACGCGCACGCCGTCGAGGTCGATCGTCTGCCGCTCGCGCCCCGACGCCATCTCGAGGAACGTCGCGATGGCGTCGCGGATGCGCGCGCCGTCCCACGCGTCGGCCACCACGAAGGCCGGCCGCGAAGCGAACGTCGCGCGGAACGCAGCGCGATCGAGCACGCCGTCGCGGCGGGTCGCCGGCACCGGAACGGGACGCCAGCCAGGAGTGTTGCGAAAGTAGGTGCGCACGCCGAACCGCGCGCCCCAGTACAGGTTGGTCCGCGGATCCTGGCCGTTGCCGATCGCCTTCGGGACCGGAACGATCCCCTGGTTGACGTTGTCGCACAGCGCTACGACGACGTGCGCGACCATCGGGCGGCCGGCGCTCGGCGTGTGCGGGCTCCGCGTCTGCGGGCTGGCGGCCGGTCGGGCCATGGCGCAGGCGGCGATCAGGAGCCCGAGCAGTCCTGCCGCTCGTCGCATCGTCACGACGCCAGCCGCGTGATCTGCACGCTGACGATCTGCCAGCGGCCGTTCCGCCTGGCGTAGATGTCGATGTAGCGAGTCGGCTCAGTCATGAGGTGCTCCATAGTAGCGATCCGCCAGCGCGGCCCACGGCACGGTGATCCAGCCGATGAGCGCGAACCACGCCAGGCTGCGCGAGTCCGGCGGCGGCGGCGACCACGGGCCGCTGGCCCACATCACCGTGCAGACGGCGACGAACGACCACAGCGCGACCGGCCCAATCCAGCGCGTGGCGCGACGGCCGCGCAGGTAAATCGCAAGGCCGGCAACCCACAGCACACCTTCGATCGCGATGGTCGCGGGAATCGAGTTCCACAGGCCAAGGCCGAGACGCGGCGACGACGACGCCGGCCAGAGGGGCATGTCGGGCGCGTGCGTGATCCAGTCGAGCACCCAGTGGCTGGCGACGAGCGCGGCCAGCCAGAGGCAGCCCGAACGTGGCACGCCAGCGGCGCGCGCGAGCATCGCCAGCGCGACGCCCCACCCGACCGCCATCAGCAGGCTGTGCGACCACGGATACGCGGTGAACACGAGCGGCGTGAACGCAGTCGCACCCGGCTGGATCCGCACGTGCTCGACCCCGGCGATCAGCAGCAGCGGCCAGAGCAGATCCAGGGCCGAGACCGCAGCCATCAGCCAGCCGAGGGACACGCCCGGAGTGCGCGGCTTGGCGGCGAAGGCGAGCGCCAGGTGTCCGACGAACACCCGGCCATTATGCCGCCGTCATGTCATAGCTGTCGGCCGGTCCGCCCGGACCCTATGGATGTGGGACGGCCGCGATCATGACCCGATCGGTCTGCCGGTCGGTCCCGAGCACGAACGCCTGGCTCCCGACGTCGGCGAAGCCGCACTTGTCGTAGAACCGCGTCGCCCGCGCGTTGCGCTCCCACACGCCGAGCCAGACGTGCGCCGCGCCGGCAGCGCGGGCGGCGGCAAAGACCTCGGCCATCAGCCGCTGCGCCAGCCCGCTGCCGTGGGCGGACGCATCGAGGTAGAAGCGGTGCAGCTCCATCGCGGCCGGAGCCCCGACGCACGGCGGCGCCGGGCCGCGCCGGACCTGCGCATAGCCGATCAACCGGGCGTCCTGCTCGGCGAGCAGTGTCACGACATCCGGGCTGGTGAGCTCCTGTGCCTGCTGCGCGACACCGTAGGCGCGATCGAGGTGTGCCTGCATGTCCGCAGGCGTGTTGTCCGCGGCGAACGTCTCGGCGAACGTGCGCGCAGCGAACGCGGCGAGCGCCTGGGCGTCGCTGGCGACTCCTTGTCGGATCTTCACGCTCTGCACGCCGACATCGTACACGTCGATCAGCAGCCGCGCGGCGGCAGGCGGACGAGGAACTCGGTCCGCGGCTGGATCAGCACGCTGTGGGCAACGGCCTGCTCGGCGAACGGCACCACGCCGAGGCGATCGAGGAGCCCGAGTCGCGCGCTGCGCACGCGGCCGCCGGTTGGAACGAGCCGCTCGTGCCAGACCGAGTAGGAGCCGAGCCGCCCGTCGCGGCGCGTGTAGAAGCCGTCCAACGGGTGGGTGAGGATGGTCAGCGCCGTCTCGAGATCCGCGAAGCCGGGCAGACTCAACGGCGCGTCGGGCTCGTGATCGAGCTCCAGCCGCACCGGCGCCCACGCGCTCTGCGTGTCGAAGCGATACGTCGTGTAGCGGCCCGCGCCGTCCTGCTCGCAGGCGATGGCGAAGCGGCCGTAGTGCCAGGGCAACCGCCACAGATACCGCGGCACCGCCACCGTCCACGACCCCAGCGTCGTGCCGAGGAACCACACAGCGCGCTGCCCCGTCTCGCGATCGACGACGTAGATGCGGTAGTTGGTCTGGCCGAAGCGGGCGCGCGGACTGGGCCAGGCGGCGGCGCGGAAGTCCTGATCCTCGAACGGCACCACCGAGATCAAGGCGCGGCCCGCGCCGTCGATGACGACCGTGTCGAGATCGAAGCGCAGGTGGACCAGCGGCCGCAGCCGCTCAGGCGGCACGGCGTAGGTCACGATGGCGAAGTGCCGCAGCGTCGTGATCGCGTCGAGCCGTGACGGACGCTCCATGGCCGGCGATCAGGGCGCAGCGGCGCTGGCGATCGCCCGCCGCAGCGCCGCGACCCGCAGGCGCGTCTCGCGCGAGAACCAGGCGCGGGCCAGCGGCTCGAACGCCCAGGCCAGGAGGCGCGGCCGGATCCGGAACTGGTAGCGGAACAGCACCCGCGTGCCGCCGTCGTCGGGGACGAACTCCCAGGCGCCGCCGAACGATTCGATCGGCCACGGCCCCTTGGTCATCTTCACCGCGGCGAGCCGCGGCGGCGCGTAGGTGACGTACTCGGTCTCCATGCCCAGCCCGTTCCTGGAGACGCACCACGACCGCACGCCGACGGCCGGCCCCGACGCGCCGCCGAGGAGCTCGGCCCGCGACAGGAACGGATCCCAGGTGAGGCGCCTGGCGTAATCCTGCGTCCACGCGAAGACCACCTCCGGGCTCGCCGGCACGTGTGCCGCATGCTCGAACTTCATCCGCTCACCGCGATCGTCGGCCCGCTATGGCTTGGGAAACGGCGTCGATCGATACGTCGACCGCTGCACGGTCCGTTGCGCCTGGACCTTCAGCGGCAGCCCGCTGCCGACGCTGATCCAGATCTGGGACGGTGCGGCCCCCGGGCCGATCTTGGCGACGTAGCGCCACATCCGGGCCGGCTCGCCGTCGACGGCCTCAACACCGCCAGCGACACATTGCGTGAAGGCGCCGGTGTTCTCGAGCATCCGCCGCTCGCCCACTTCGGGATCGGCCGTCATCGGCTGCCACGCGCCGTCGTCGCGCCGCTGGTACCACCCCGCCGTGGTCTTGCGCACCTGCAGCCGCATGTCGGGGTGCGCCGGATCGCCGAGCACGACCGTGCGCTCGATCCCCGGCTGGGCAAGGGCCTTGCGCACCGCGTCGTAGAGCGGCCGGCACTCGGCCGCCGGTGTGCCAGGCTGGCCCGCAACTGAAGCGCCACCAATCACGCACGAGACCGCGAGCGCGGCCGACATCTTTCGCATCGTCACTCCTTGACCGCCGGCGATGGCGCCGGCGCAACGTCGTCGAACAGCGGACGACCCTTGACGGCGTCTTGACGATGGCGCTCGGCTTCCTGCAGCAGATCGGCAACCACGTCTGGGTGCGCTGCGGCGACGTCCTGCCGCTCGCCTGGATCCGCCGCCAGATCGTAGAGCAGCGGCGGCGTGTGCACGCGCCGCTCACCGAACTGGGCGTAGGCGCCGCTGGTGATGAAGTGGGCCTTGTAGCGGCCCTTGCGCACGGCACGCAGCTCGTCGTCCCAATAGTAGAAGAGCACCTGCCGCGGGCTCGGGCCGGCGCCGGTCAACGGCGCGCGGAGATCGACGCCGTCGATGGGCCGATCGGCCGGCACCGTCGCGCCGGCCAGTACCGCCGCGGTGACGAACAGATCCATCGACGACCCGATCTCGGTGACCACACCGGGCTTCACCGTCCCCGGCCACCAGAAGATCGCCGGCGTGCGCACGCCGCCCTCCCAGGTCGTGCCCTTGCCGTTGGCGAGCGGGCCGGCGGAACCGCCATGCGTCCCGAACGGCAGCCACGGACCGTTGTCGCTGGTAAAAACGACCAGCGTGCGGCGATCGAGGCCGGCCTTCTTCAGCGCGTCGAGGATGCGGCCGGTGCTGGCGTCGATTTCCTCGATGACGTCGCCGTACACCCCGCCGGCGCTGTGACCGACGAACGGTGCCGAGCGTGCCAGCGGCACGTGCGGCAGGGAGTGCGCGAGATAGAGAAGGAAGGGCCTGGCGCGGTTGGCGTCGATGAAGCGCACGGCCTCGTCGGTGTAGCGCGCCGTCAGCGTACGGTGATCGACCGGACGCTCGATGACGTCGCCGTTGCGCATCAGGGCGACGTCCCAGTACTCCGGCTTCGGATCGTAGAACTTCGGATTCTGGGCGCCCGGCCCGGTCGGGTTGACCATCCGCATGTCGTGCGAATACGGCAGCCCGAACCAGGTATCGAACCCTTGCGCCATCGGCAGGAACGGCGGCAGGTGGCCGAGATGCCACTTGCCGACCATACCCGTCGCGTAGCCGCGCGTCTTGAGCAGCTCGGCGACCGTGATCTCGTCTGCAGGCAGGCCTTGTGTGGCGTTGTCGCGGAGCACCTTCGGAGCTCGGCCACCGGCAACGCCGTACATACCGCTGCGGATCGGCAGGCGGCCGGTGAGGAGGGCTGCACGGCACGGCGAGCACACCGGCTGGACGTAGAAATTGGTCCACTTCTGCCCGGCCGCCGCCATCGCATCGAGCCGCGGCGTGCGGATGTTGGGGCTGCCGAATACGCCGAGGTCGCCGTAGCCCAAGTCGTCGGCGAGGATGACGACGATGTTCGGCGGCGGCGTAGCCGCGATCGTGGTCGAGCGCGTCGGCGCAGCGACCAATGCGAGCACGAAGGCCAGGGCCGCGAGCGGCTTCAACAAGGGAATCTCCGCGGCCGCTGGCGGACAGGACACTAGGTCGCCGCCATGGCTTCGACTTCGAGCTTCCAGCGTGGATCGAGCAGCCGGCAGCAGACGACGGTCGACGCCGGGGCGTGGCCGCGCAGGTGCTTCACGCGCATGCGGACGTTGGCCTCGTCGTCGGCGGGATCGGCGAGGTAGGTGCGGATCGAGACGAGGTCGTGCACGTCCATGCCCGCCGCCAGCAGGATCGCGCGCAGGTGCGTCCAGACGATCTCGGCCTGCGCCTCGAACGACTCGGGCATGGTCACGCCATCCGCCTCGTAGCCGTTCACGCCGCTGATGATCAGCAGGCGCGCGTTGCCGCGCACCTCGACAGCGTGGCTGTAGGCCCGATAGGGCGGGAACAGGCCGGGCGGGTTGTGGGTGACGATGGGCATCAGGCGCGTGACCGGCTCAGTGTAGCGAAGATCGCGCGCGTCACACGCGCAGCACCGCCGCGACCAGCACACGACCGGGGGTCGCACGGATCGCCGTCGTCACCAGCCAGTCGACGATCACGCCGTGCCTGACGATCGCAGCGGCGACGCGGCGGCCGCGCCGGACGAGCGCGGCAGTGCGCACGGCTCGCACGCGCTCGTAATCCCGCAACGCCGCCGCACCCGCCCCGGGGGCTGCGAGCGCGGCGCCGAGCGCAACAGCGTCCTCGAGCGCCTGAGCCGCACCCTGGCCTGTTTGCGGCAGCATCGGGTGCGCCGCATCGCCGAGCAGCGTCACCGGCCCGTCGCCCCAGGTCGGGATCGGATCGCGGTCCACCAGCACGTCGTACCGCAGATCGCCGGGCGCGGTCGGGTCGGCGATCGCGCGAAACGCCGGCGGCAGGTCGGCCAGCAGGGCCCGCGCGATCGCGGGCGCGGTGCCATCGGTCGGCGGAGTTGTGGCTCTCGACTGCGACACGAACCAATACACTGCGTCGGCGCTCGCCCGCACGGTCGCCAACTCGCGGCCCCCGCCAAGATAGACAGCGCCGCTGAGGTCGCCGAGCGCCGCCGTCACGCCCCGGACCACGCCCCGGACCGTGCACAGTCCGCTGTCGCGCGGCGGTGGTTCGTCAGGATGCAGCTGGCGACGGATCGCCGAACCGAGGCCGTCGGCGCCGATCAGCACGTCGCCGCGCTCGCGACGTCCGCCGGCCAGCAGCAGGGTCACGCTGTCGGCGTCGCGCTCGACGCCGGCACCCTCGCTGGCCAGCACGAGATCCTCCGCCGGCGTCGCGTCGAGCAGCGCGCCGTGGACGGTCTGTCGCAGCGCGACGAGCGAGGGCGTTGCCGCGGTGGCCGCCGCGACGTCGAGGCGCTTCAGCGGGCGCCCGTCGAGGCGTCGCAGCTCGATCGTCCGGGTCCGATGCGCTTCGGCCTCGATACGCTCCGCCACCCCGAGCGCGCGGAGCGCGGCGACGGCGTTCGGCGCCAGGTTCAGCGCGAAGCCCAGCTCGCGTGGCACCGCCGCCCGCTCGAAGATACGCGCGCGCCAGCCCGCCTGCCGGAGCGCGATGCCTGCCGCCAACCCCCCGATCCCGGCACCGACGATCAGGGCGGTCCGCATCAGGTCGCCCCGCGGCTGGTCGCCCAGACGATCGCCGGGGGGAGCAGCAACAACGGCGGGAAGAACAGCAGCGGCAGGGTCAGCACCGCGACGTGCCATCCACGCACGCGCGCGCCCTGCGCCGCGAGCCGCGACTGCAGGTGCACGGCGACGGCGGGCGCGGCGAGCCCCGCCACCATGGCGAGCGCCAGCGGCGGAATCCCGAGTACCGCCAGCGAATACCAGTCCCACAAACCGATGAAGAACAATGAACCGAACGACAGCACGACGGCGATGACGCCTGCCAGGAGCCAGCCGCCAAGCAGGTCGCGCTCCTGCGGCAACGTCATGGGCGCGGATCGCCACGCCCCCACCAACGCCACGAGGCCGAGCGGGAGGACGACGAACGGCGCGACGCTCACCAACAGATTGGCGCCCCAGATGCCGAGTCGCCAGCCCAGGGCGAGCTCGTGACCGGGCTGATAACGGTTCAGGGCAACGATCGAAACACCCGCCGACAGCGCGGCGAGCAGCATGAGCACCGCGGTG